>PFUD01000054.1 GCA_002789915.1 Comamonadaceae bacterium CG_4_9_14_3_um_filter_60_33
GCAATTGGGGTCGTTGCGGTCCATCAACTTGGCCATGTAGGGTGTGACGGCAATGGCGAACTTGTTGTAGACGGTGTCGTTGACATCTTCGACATGGTTCAAAACGCCTTTCAGCTGTGCATGGTGGGTGTAGCGCCTGGCGAACTGCTTTTGCCAGGATTCGGATTCGGGGTCGTAGGCCTGCAGTTCGTCATAAGTCATGAAGACTTTGGGGGTGGCGAAATCGACGGTTTTCAGCATGGCGTGCCTCCTGGGTGTCATCCCAGTTTATGGACGCACGCTGCCGCTGAAAACAGGCAAAGTGCCTGAAATCAATGTCAAAATTCGGTCATGTTGCCGACTTTTAAATCACTATGATTGATTCACCACAAAAACCCAATCTTGACGCGCTTGATTACCAGCTGATCGAGCTGCTCAAGGTCAATGCCCGGCTGCCTATGGTCAACCTTGCCCGGGCCTTGGGTTGTGCGCGCAGCACCGCGCAGCTGCGGCTCAAGGCGCTGGAAGATGCCGGCGTCATCACAGGCTACACCGTGGGCGTGAGCAGCCCGCGCACGTCGCTGGGCATTCGGGCCATGGTGCTGATTTCTATGGAATCCCAAAACGAGCCTGACGTGGTGCGTGCATTGGCTCGGCGCCATGAGATCACCAAGCTGTATTCGGTGAGCGGGCGCTATGACCTGTGCGCCATGCTGGTCACTGAATCAACACAGGAACTCGATGCGGTGTTGGACAAGATTCGTGTCATCAAGGGCGTGGTGGACACGTTTTCAACCATCATGTTGTCAACCAAACTGGATCGACCGGAGTGACCACGCAAGAATCTTCAGCACCAAGATAGATTCTGGCAAAGTGATAGTGAATACTAGCGATTTGTTAACATTTTGACTATTGTCAGTTGAAACTGCCGATTTACATTGACATGACGGCTTGAGATACTTCTCACATACAAGGAAACAAGCCCATCATGCAACTACCTCAATCCGTCCAAACCCAATTTGTCAGCGTCCACGACGTTGCCACCATCATCCACAAAATCGGCCTCAAAACCGTTTTCAAGCGCCTTGCCGATTACATCCGCGCCGACTACCTGCGCTGGCAAGACTTTGAAAAATGCGCCCGCGTGGCCAACCACTCCAAAGATGGCGTGATCGAGCTGATGCCGATCTCGGACGCCAAAAGTTACGCCTTCAAGTACGTCAACGGCCACCCCAAGAACACCCACGCCGGCTTGCCGTGCGTGATGGCGTTCGGCGTGCTCGCCGATGTGGCTACCGGGGTTCCGGAATTCCTCAGTGAGCTGACCCTCAGCACCGCCTTGCGCACTGCCGCCATGTCGGCAGTGGCAGCGCAGGAACTGGCGCGCCGCGACAGCCGGTCGATGGCGCTGATCGGCAATGGCGCCCAAAGCGAATTCCAGGCGCTGGCGTTTCACCACCTGCTCGGCATCGAGGAAATCCGCCTGTTCGACAGCGACTCCAAGGCCACTGAAAAACTCATCGCCAATCTGCGCTCGACCAATCTGCGCCTGAAGGTTTGCAGCAGCATTGCGCAAGCGGTGCGCGGTGCCGACATCGTGACCACCGTGACCGCAGACAAAACCAATGCCGCCATCCTGACCGCCGACATGATCGAACCCGGCATGCACATCAACGGCGTGGGTGGCGACTGCCCGGGCAAGACCGAGCTGCACCCCGACGTGTTGCGCCGCAGCGCGGTGTTTGTCGAATACGAGCCGCAAACGCGCATTGAGGGCGACCTGCAGCACCTGCCTGCTGATTTTGCCGTGACCGAACTTTGGCAAGTGCTGGCGCGCCAGGCACTCGGCCGCCGCGACGCAGACCAGATCACGCTGTTTGACTCGGTCGGCTTTGCGCTGCAAGACTATTCTGCGCTGCGCTTCATGCGCGATGCCGCCCGGGAACTCGGCTTGGGCCAACCGGTGTCGCTGATACCGGAATTGGTCAACCCGAAAGACCTGTTCATGCTGATTCATCCGGAAACCCAAGCGGCTGACGAGTCGCGCCGACTTCCCGATTTTTCCGCCATACTCGCGTCTGTTTGAAAATCACATCCAACGCATGAACCGCCGACATTGCCTGATCGCTAGTTTGAGCCTGCCGCTTTGGCCCTTGGCAGCGCATGCCCAGGCCAGGCAGGCCTTGCGGTTCCCGCGCGACCTTGGCAGCCACCCTGACTTTGCCATCGAGTGGTGGTACATCACGGGGCGGCTACAGGCGGCACAGCGTGATTTTGGTTTTCAGCTCACTTTTTTTCGCTCGCGCGTGCCCGTCACACAGGGCATGACATCGGCCTTTGCCGCCAAACAACTGATCTTTGCCCATGCCGCAGTAACCGACGTGGCGAACAAGCACTTGCTGCACGACCAGCGTATTGCCCGCGCGTCGGGTAACACGCAAGTCGATCTAGCCACAGCCAGTGAGGTGGATACCAATGTGCAACTGGGCGACTGGTCACTCAGGCGAGATGGCGGCACTTATCAGGCAAAAGCCAACGGGTCCGACTTTTCTTTTCAACTGGCGCTGCGTGAAACCCAGCCGTTGCTGCTGCAAGGCGACCAGGGCTGGTCGCGCAAGGGGCCAGAGGCACATCAAGCCAGCTATTACTACAGCCTGCCGCAATTGCAGGTGAGCGGCCAGCTCAGCCTGGGCGAGCAAACCTTGCCAGTGCAGGGACAGGCTTGGCTCGACCACGAGTGGAGCCAGTCGCTGATGCACCCGGATGCGGTGGGCTGGGACTGGATCGGCATGAATCTGCTCGATGGCAGTGCGCTGACGGCGTTCAGGCTACGCACCAAAGACGGCGCTGCGCTGTGGGCGGGCGGCTCGCTACGCGCGCCAAGCTCTGCACAAGCCGAAATTTTCGGCCCCGACGAAGTCATCTTCACGCCGCAGCGCCACTGGAAAAGCCCGGCCAGCGGCGCCAGCTACCCGGTGGAATGGTCGGTGCAGATCAGGCGCGAGCAACCACGAACGAGCGTGAATGTGCTTGAGAGTTACACCATCAACGCCGTCATCGACAACCAGGAACTCGACAGCCGCCAGTCGACCGGCGCCATTTATTGGGAGGGTTTGAGCGAACTGCTAGACAGTCGTGGCCAATTGGTCGGCCGCGGCTATCTGGAGATGACGGGGTACGCGAGCCCGTTGCGGCTGTGACTCTTCTGGTCTTCTGTAAGATCAGGCCATAACCACCCGCCCAGGCAGCCCTGCCACACTGCCCAAAACCACCGCATGGCCACCCCCAACCCCAATCTCTCCTCCTTTATCTGGTAGGTCGCCGACCTGCTGCGTGGTGACTACAAACAATCCGAATACGGCAAGGTCATCCTGCCGTTCACCGTGCTGCGCCGCCTGGACTGCGTGCTCAACGCCACCAAGGCCGAGGTGCTGGCAGAAAAAGCCCTGCGTGAGAAAGCCGGCCTGAACCCCGAGCCCTTCCTGATGCGGGTCACCAACACATTTTTTTACAACACCTCGCCCCTTGACCTCAAGAAGCTCATGGGCGACCCCGACCACATCGGTGAAAACCTGCGCGCCTATATGCAGGCGTTTTCACCGGCCGTGCGAGACATCTTCGAGAGCTTTGAATTCCACACCCAGATCGACAAGCTCGCCAAGTCCGGCCTGCTGTACATGGTGACCGAGAAGTTCGCCACCATCGACCTGCACCCCAATGTGGTCAGCAACAATGAGATGGGTGCCGTGTTTGAAGAGCTGATCCGCAAGTTCGCCGAACTCTCCAATGAAACCGCTGGTGAACACTTCACCCCGCGCGAGGTCATCCGCCTGATGGTCAATCTGCTGTTCATTGAAGACGATGCCGCCCTGACCCAGCCTGGCGTGGTGCGCAGCCTGTACGACCCAACGGCTGGTACCGGCGGCATGTTGAGCGTGGCCGGTGAACACCTGGGCCAACTCAACCCCGACGCCCGGCTGGTGATGTACGGTCAGGAGCTCAACCCCGAGTCTTACGCCATCTGCAAGGCCGACATGCTGATCAAGGGCCAGGACATTGCCAACATCATCTTTGGCAACACCCTGTCCAACGACGGCTTGACGGGCAAGGTGTTCGACTACGCCCTGTCGAACCCACCCTTTGGAGTCGAGTGGAAGAAGATCGAAAAGGAAATCCGCAAGGAAGCCGAACAACAAGGCTACAACGGTCGCTTCGGCCCCGGCCTGCCGCGCGTCAGCGATGGCTCGCTGCTGTTCCTGCTGCACCTGATCGCCAAGATGCGCCCCTCAAGAGATGGCGGCAGCCGCTTTGGCATTGTGCTCAACGGCTCACCGCTGTTTACCGGCGGTGCCGGCAGTGGCGAGAGCGAAATCCGCCGTTATGTGCTCGAAAGCGATCTGGTCGAGGCCATCATCGCCCTGCCCACCGACATGTTTTACAACACCGGCATCAGCACCTATGTCTGGATCGTCAGCAACCGCAAGCCCGCGGCGCGCAAGGGCAAGGTGCAGCTGATCGACGCCAGCAGCTTCTGGCAGAAGATGCGCAAGAGCCTGGGTTCCAAGCGCAAGGAACTCAGTGCCGACCACATTGACGAAATCACCCGCTTGTTTGGTGACTTCAAGGAAGCCAGCCGTGACGGCGTGCCCATCAGCCGCATCTTCGCCAACGACGCTTTTGGTTACCACACCATCACCGTCGAGCGCCCCGAGCGTGACGACCAAGGCCAGATCGTGCTGGCCACCAAAGGCAAGGGCAAAGGCAAACCGGTGGCCGATGCCAGCCTGCGCGACACCGAGAACGTACCGCTCAGTGAAGACATCGCCGCCTACTTCAAGCGCGAGGTGCTGCCCCATGCGCCCGACGCCTGGATCGACACAGACAAAACCAAGGTGGGTTACGAGATTGCGTTCAACCGGCACTTTTACGTTTTCAAGCCACCGCGCCCGCTGGCCGAGATTGATGCCGAGCTGAAAGGCGTGACCGACCGGATTTTGACCATGATTGGTGGGCTGACCGCATGATTACAGTTGGGCAGCTTTACAGCAACCCAGCTAGCTGGTAAGCTTGCTTACATGAAAACCACCCTGGACTTACCTGATGAGATTGTGCGTGAAATGAAGCTTCGGGCGGTCATGCAAGGCCGCACCCTGCGTGATCTGGTCACTGAATTTCTGCGCCAGGGGCTGGGCATGGCCGCACCCCGGCAAGCGCCCCAACTCTCGCCCGATTCACCGATTCAAATCAATGAAAACGGTTTTCCGGTTTTCCGCAGTGGCGATAACGCCCCGGCCCAACGCATGACGATTGAGCAGTTGTTGCAGCTTGAACAAGATGCACTCCATAGCGAGGACATGCAACGTGCCGGGCTTTCTGTTTGATACCAATGTGTGGCTCGCCGTCACGTTTCCCAAGCATCCGTTTTATTCCCGTGCACAGCAAGCCTTGATGCAATGCACCGTTGCACAGCCCGCGACTTGGTGTCGAGCCACAGAGCAAAGCTTCCTGCGATTGGCATCCACGGCCTCCGTCCAGCGTGCCTACGATGCTTTGGGGCAGACTAACCGCACCGTTTGGTTGGCGCGCGATGCCCTGCAAGCCCTGCCGCAAGTGGCCTGGCGCGACGAACCACCGGGCTTGGTCGCGCAATGGCGCACCCTGTCGGCTTTGGACAGCGCTTCGCCCAAGGTCTGGATGGACGCCTACCTGGCTGCCTTTGCCATTGCCGCGAGGCAGCGCCTGGTGACGCTGGACCGGGACTTCAAGAACTTTGTGCCGCAAGGCCTTGACTTGGATCTGCTGAACCCATGAGCTTTCCGCGTTACCCGGCGTACAAGGACAGCGGCGTGGAGTGGCTGGGGGAGGTGCCGGGGCATTGGAAGGTTCAACCGTTCAAGCACCAAGTGGACCGCAATGACGGCGGTGTTTGGGGCGAAGATCCAGACGGCATAGATGACACCATTGTTCTGCGGTCCACCGAGCAAACCGTTGACGGTCACTGGAAACTCGATGACCCCGCACCGCGCAAACTTAGTGAGTCGGAAATTCGCGGCTCCCTGTTGGCTGAAAACGACTTGCTGTTGACGAAGTCCAGTGGCAGTTCGCTTCACATTGGAAAGACTACGCTCGTTAACGCTGAAATCGCGGCAATGCACTGCTGCTATTCCAATTTTATGCAGCGCATCCGAATGAGGCGAACCTTCCTGCCGAAGCTCGCTTGGTATGTGATGAACAACGACTTGGCGAGGCTTCAATTCGATCTTCTGTCCAACTCATCTACGGGGCTTGCTAATCTCAACGCAACGATGGTTGGGCAAATAGTAGTGCCTGTCGCACCCCTCCCCGAACAAACCCAAATCGCCGCCTTCCTCGACCGCGAAACCGCGAAGATTGATGCGCTGGTGGCAGAGCAGCGGCGGCTGATGGCCTTGTTGAAAGAAAAACGCCAGGCCGTCATCTCCCACGCCGTCACCCGGGGCTTGAACCCCCACGCCCCCATGAAGCCGTCCGGCATCGAATGGTTGGGGGATGTGCCGGAGCATTGGAAAGTTATCCCACTCAGATGGGCTGCGAAGGTTTGCAGCGGTGATGGTCTGTCCAGCGCTGAAGTTGAGGCCATTGACGATGATGAGCACACTGTGAAAGTGATCGGTGGCAATGGCATGATGGGTTATACGTATCAGCCGAATGTCACCCACTCCCTCTTGGCGGTGGGGCGGGTTGGAGCACTCTGTGGCAATGTGCATCTCGTTCACCCACCTGCATGGATTACTGACAACGCCCTCGTTCTTGACCCAGTTTCCACCATCTTCGACTTACGGTTTCTGAGCCTGTCACTACGGAGTCGGAACCTCAACGACATTGCGTCAAAAACGGCTCAACCATTGATCACGGGAACCCAGGTCAGCGATCAGCGAATTCCCTGCCCACCGCTGCCTGAGCAAGATGCGATCGCTACGTATTTGACCGAAGAATCCAACAAATTCGACACCCTCACCACCGAAGCCCAACGCGCCATCGACCTGCTGCAAGAGCGCCGCACCGCGCTGATCTCCGCCGCCGTCACCGGCCAGATCGATGTGCGGGGGGTGGTGTAAAGCGGCGTACGTTGGGTGTCCAACGTAGCGAAATAAAGGAGGAGACTTGGGGCTTGCCCCAAGGCGGGGGACATTCGCGGAGTTGGATACCCAATGTGCGCTGCGGGTTACAGTAAGCGGGTCAGGCTACTGGTTCAAATTTGGAAAGGACAGCCCACATGAGATTTGAAGTCAACAGGACCCAAAAAACCGCTTTGCGCACCATCGACGGTATCGAGATTGAAATGGGTTCAGGCAATGTGTTTGCCGACCTGGGCCTGCCCGATGCCGACAAGCTCAAGATCAAATCCGGCCTGGTCATCGAAATCACCAAGGCCATGCGCAAGCTGGGTCTCACCCAAAAGGCCGCCGCCGAGCGCATGGGCATTCCCCAGCCCAAGGTGTCCGCCATGCTGCGCGGTGACTTTAGCAACCTGTCCGAGCGCAAGCTGATGGATTGCCTGAACCGCCTGGGCTACGACATCGAGATCAAGGTGCGGCCAGCGGCCGAGCCGGTGGGACATTTGATGTTGGCGTTTGCCTGATTACATTGCACTGATTTAACGTCGCCCATGTTGATGGTCGCTGCAGGTGTTACCATCGTGTCACCCATTTGGAGACTGCCATGCCCGCCACCACTTCACTCAAACTACCCGACGCTTTGAAAACCACCATTGCCAAAGTCGCTGCGTTTGAGGGCAAAACTGCCCACGCGCTGATGGTGGAGACCCTGCAAACGGCCATGGACGATGCGCTGGCACGCCAACAGTTTTATGCCGATGGCGAGGCGTCGTATCAGGACAGCCTGCGCACCAATGCCGTCTTTGGTGGTGAGGATGTCAAAGCCTATGTCATCGCCCGCATGGAGGGTCATGCGGCGGGTAACAAGCCGGGCCGGCCGCAGCCGCTGCCCCTGGATGCCGCCAAGCCCGTGACACCAGCGCATGACTGAGCTGGTCTACACCGCGCAAGCGCTGACTGACCTGGAAAGGCTCAGTGATTTCCTGCTGAAAACCGACCCGCAAGCCGCACAAGATACCGCCACCCTGATTTTTGACGCGCTGGAGATTCTGGTGCAACACCCCGAGATTGGCCGCAAGGTCCACTTTGGGCAGCGCGAGCTGGTGATCTCAAGGGGGCGCACCGGTTATCTGGCGCTCTACCGGTTTTTGCCTCATATCGACCGCATCCTGGTGCTGGCGCTGCGGCATCAGCGGGAGTCGGGATACAGGAGCCTGTAGGGCATTTGATGCTGGCGCTTGCTTCACCAACCACCTTGGCTATACTGTACAGGTTAGCTAGTTTAAAAGGGCTCGTCATGATCACCGTTACATCCATGGAAGCACAAAACCGTTTTGGCCAGTTGCTTGATACCGTGCAGCGCGAGCCGGTCATCATCACCCGGCATGGCCGCACCGTGGCTTTGATGATGACGCCCGAGGTTTTTCAGGCGCAAACCCAGGCCCATCCTCAACCCCAAGATGCTTTTGTACAGGCCGGCTTAAACGCGATAGCCGTCTTTCGGGGGGCGGGAAAACAGGGTTCGGTGGCGCAATTGCTGCAAGACCGTCAGGCTGACCGACTTGCCGAGCTGCGCAAAGAGACTTCGGCATGAGCGACTATGTGCTGGACACCTCGGCACTGCTGACCCTGTACTACAACGAGCCTGGCAGTCAGCGCGTGACCGATGTCCTCACGGCAGCGCTTAAACCTCCCGCGGGGACTGCGTCGACGGGTGTGCGTGTTTTTGGCAGCTTTATCACCTTGATGGAAGTGCTGTACCGGGTTTGGAAGAACGAGGGCGAGGCAGCAGGGCGCAAGGCTTACGCGGCCTGCCAGGCGCTGCCCATCACCTGGGTGCATGAGGCGCCGCCACTGTTGGAGCTGGCAGCCAGCCTGAAGGCAACTTACCCCATGTCGCTTGGGGATGCCTGGATAGCCGCTACCGCCTTGCAGTGCCAAGCCATATTGCTTCACAAAGACCCAGAGTTTGCGCCTGTGTCGGGTCTGCAGCACGAGCCTTTGCCTTACAAATGAAACCAGGTTTTGTGGGCTGATCCATAGAAACAAATAACCCATGAGCCTGCACAAAGAAATCAGCTTCGAGCTGGAAATCTGCCAGCACCTGGCCGCCCACGGCTGGCTGTACGCCGAGGGAGATGCCGCAGGCTATGACCGCGCCCGTGCCCTGTTCCCCGCCGACGTGCTGGCCTGGGTGCAGGCGACCCAACCCAAGGCCTGGGACACACTGACCAAGAATCATGGCGCAAAGGCAGCCGACACCCTGCTGACCCGCCTGCGCGACCAGCTCGACCAGCGCGGCACGCTCGATGTGCTGCGCCATGGCATTGAACTGCTTGGCCTCAAGGCCCCGTTGACGCTGGCGCAGTTCAAACCGGCGCTGGCCATCAACCCCGACATTCTGGCCCGTTATGCCGCCAACCGCCTACGCGTGGTGCGCCAGGTGCGCTACTCGCTGCACTGTGAGAACAGCATCGACCTGGTGCTTTTCTTGAACGGCCTGCCGGTGGCAACGGTGGAGCTCAAAACCGACTTCACCCAGAGCATTGGCGACGCCATCGACCAATACCGCTTTGACCGCCACCCCCGCCCCAAGGGCCAGGCAGCAGAACCCTTGTTGTCATTCCCGTTGGGTGCGCTGATTCACTTTGCCGTGAGCAATTCCGAGGTGGCCATGGTCACCAAGCTGGTCGGCCCGGCCACGGTGTTCCTGCCCTTCAACCTGGGCGACGAGGGTGCCGCCGGCAACCCGGTGAATGCCGCCGGTGGCCACCGCACCGCCTACCTGTGGGAGCAGGTGTGGGCACGCGAGAGCTGGCTGGAGATTCTGGGCCGTTACCTGATCGCCCGGCGCGACAAGAAAAAGCAGATCGAGGCCATCATCTTCCCGCGCTACCACCAGCTCGACGTGACACGCAAGCTCCAAGTTGCCGTGCTGCTGGACGGCCCCGGCGGCAAGTATTTGATTCAGCACAGTGCGGGGTCCGGCAAAACCAATTCCATCGCCTGGACGGCGCACTTTCTGGCCGAGCTGCACGACGCACAGAACAAAAAGGTGTTCGACACCGTGCTGGTGGTGTCTGACCGCAACGTGATCGACGCCCAATTGCAGGAGGCGCTGTTTGACTTTCAGCGCACCACCGGCGTGGTGGCCACCATCACCAACCAGGACGGCAGCAAAAGCGGCAAGCTGGCCGAGGCGCTGTCGGGTGACAAGAAAATCGTGGTCTGCACCATCCAGACCTTTCCGTTCGCGCTGGAGGCCGTGCGCAAGCTGGCCGCCACCCAAGGCAAGCGCTTTGCGGTGATTGCCGACGAGGCGCACAGCTCGCAAACCGGTGAAGCCGCCGCCAAGCTCAAGGCCGTGCTGAGCCCCGAAGAGCTGCAAGAGCTGAACGACGGTGGTGAAATCAGCACCGAAGACATTTTGGCCGCCCAGATGGCCAACCGCGCCGATGACGGCGGCATCACCTTTGTGGCCTTCACCGCCACACCCAAGAACAAGACCCTGGAGCTGTTCGGCACCCGGCCCGACCCCACGCACAAACCGGCGCCCGACAACGTGCCGACGCCGTTTCATGTCTATTCGATGCGCCAAGCCATTGAAGAAGGCTTTAAGTTGGCCCACAACGGGCAAGAAGTGAACGAGCAAGAGGTCGAGCGCAACGCCGCCATGAAAGGCATCATGGGTTGGGTGCGGCTGCACCCCTACAACATCGCGCAAAAGGTGCAGGTGGTGGTGGAGCACTTCCGCGAGTTTGTGGCGCCACTGCTGGCAGGCCGTGCCAAGGCCATGGTGGTGGTCGGCAGCCGCCTGGAGGCGGTGCGCTGGCAGATTGCCATTGAGAAATACATCAGGGAGCATGGCTACAGCATCGGCACGCTGGTGGCGTTCTCCGGTGACGTCAACGACAAGGACTCCGGCCTGGACGGCTTTTCTGAGACCAGCAAGACCCTGAACCCGAATCTGAAGGGCCGCGACATCCGCGAAGCCTTCAAGGGCGACGAGTACCGCATCCTGCTGGTGGCCAACAAGTTCCAGACCGGGTTCGATCAGCCCCTGCTGTGCGGCATGTATGTGGACAAACGCCTGGCTGGCATCCAGGCGGTGCAGACCCTGAGCCGCCTGAACCGCGCCCATCCTGGCAAGGACACCACCTACGTGCTGGACTTTGTCAACGACCCGGCCGAGGTGTTGGCCTCGTTCAAGGCCTACCACACCACCGCTGAACTGAGCGCCACCACCGACCCCAACCTGGTGTTTGATCTGCGCGCCAAGCTCGATGCCGCCGGCCACTATGACGACTTCGAGGTCGACCGCGTGGTGGCTGTGGAAATGAAGTTTGATGCCAAACAGAGCGAACTGGTTGCCGCCCTGGCGCCGGTGCAAGACCGCTTGATGAAACGCTACAAGGCGGCACAGGCACGTCATCGCGAGGCCGCAGGCCGTGGCGAGCTATCAGGCGTCAAAGCCGCCCAGGACGAGCTGGATGCGCTCATTCTGTTCAAGAACGACATGGGCGCCTACCTCAGGCTGTACACCTTCCTGTCGCAAATCTTTGACTACGGCAACACCGGCATCGAGAAACGCGCTATTCTTTACAAGCGCCTGCTGCCCCTGCTGGAATTTGGCCGCGAGCGCGAGGGCATCGACCTGTCCAAGGTGGTGCTGACGCACCATCACCTCAAAGACCAGGGCCAGCGCGCCTTGCCGCTGGGCAGCGGCGACACCCCCAAGCTGGCCCCCATCACGGAGGCGGGCACAGCCAGCGTGCAGGAACAGCAAAAGGTGTACATGGCCGAGCTGATCAGCAAGCTCAATGACCTGTTTGGCAACGACACCAGCGAGCAGGACCAGTTGCGCTATGTGAACGGCACCATCCTGGGTAAGGTCGCCGACTCCAAAACCTTGCAGCAGCAGGCTGCCAACAACACCAAGGAGCAGTTTGCCAACTCACCCGATCTGCACACCGAGCTGCAAAACGCCATCATCGAGTCGTATGACGCGCACACCGCCATGAGCACCAAAGCGCTGAATTCACCGATCGTGCTGCGCGGGATTCTGGATGTGCTGATGAACCACGCGGGGCTGTATGAGACGCTGCGAGGGCGGGCAGCATGAGCACAGCTTCCCCCAAAACCGGCAACCCCAAGTCGCTCTCTGGGCTGCTGCCCTTCCTGAAGCCCTACCGCGTCCGCATCGGCTTGGCGCTGCTGTTTCTGGTGCTGGCCGCCATGGCCACGCTGGCTTTTCCGCTGGCGCTGCGCAGCCTGATTGACGGTGGCCTGGTGCAGACCGACCGGGGCGCACAGGTGATGGCTTTGCGCGAGCACTTTGTCGCGCTGTTTGCAGTGGCGGTGGCGCTCGGGCTGTTTTCGGCGGCGCGCTTTTACATGGTGAGCTGGCTCGGCGAGCGCATCACCGCCGATGTGCGCAATGCCGTGTATGGCCATGTGCTGCAGCAGAGCCCGGCTTTTTTCGAGACCACGCAGACCGGCGAGGTGTTGTCGCGCCTCTCTGCCGACACCACGCTGGTGCAAACCGTGGTGGGCTCGTCGCTGAGCATGGGACTGCGCAATCTGGTGATGGGCATTGGCGCCCTGGCTGTGCTGGTCTGGACCAACCCGATGGTGATGGTGCAGGTGACAGGCGTCTTGGTGCTGATTGTGCTGCCCGCAGCCTGGTTTGGCCGGCGGGTGCGCAAGCTGTCACGCGCCAGCCAGGACCGTGCTGCAGACGCCAGCGCCATTGCCGCCGAGGTGCTCAACGCCATTCCGGTGGTGCAAAGTTACACCGCAGAAGGGCGCGAAGCGGCGCGCTTCAACCAGGCCACCGACAACGCGTTCGAGGTGGCGGTGCGCCGCTCGCGGGCGCGCTCCATGCTGGTGGCGTTCATCATCATTGCCACTTCGGCGGCGCTGCTGTGGGGCCTGTACCAAGGCACGCAAGCCGTGATGGCCGGGCGCATCAGTGCCGGGCATCTGGGCCAAACCGTGTTGTACGTGATCATCCTGGCCAGCGCCTTTGCCATTTTGGGGGAGGTCTATGGCGACCTGTTGCGCGCTGCCGGGGCCACCGAGCGGCTGATGGAATTGCTGGCCAGCCAGTCCCCAATTGGCTCGCCAGCGCAGCCGGTGGCCGCGCCGGTGCCTGTGGCAGGGAGTGCAGTTCAATTCGAGCATGTCACGTTTCATTACCCGTCGCGCCCCGCCCAAGCGGCGCTCAGTGATTTTTCACTGGACATCGCACCGGGCCAAACGGTGGCGCTGGTGGGGCCCAGTGGCGCGGGAAAAAGCACGGTGTTCCAGTTGCTGCTGCGCTTTTACGACCCGGCTGCAGGGCGCGTGCTCAAGGACGGTGTGCCGACGCGCGCACTGGCGCTGGCCGACCTGCGCCATGGTATTGGCATCGTGCCGCAGGACGCGGTAATTTTTTCCAGTAGCGCGCTGGAAAACATTCGCTACGGCAAGCCCGAGGCCAGCGACGCTGAAGTAAAAGCGGCGGCACAAGCGGCTTTTGCAGACGAGTTCATCAGCGCCCTGCCCCAGGGTTATGACACTTTTTTGGGCGAGCGCGGTGTGCGCCTGAGTGGCGGCCAGCGCCAGCGCATTGCCATTGCGCGCGCCATGCTGAAAAATCCGCCGCTGTTGCTGCTCGACGAAGCGACCAGTGCATTGGATGCCGAAAGTGAACGCATGGTGCAGGCCGCGTTGGAGTCGGCCATGCGCGGGCGCACCACGCTGGTGATTGCGCACCGACTGGCCACCGTGGTCAAGGCCGACCGCATTGTGGTGCTTGACCAAGGCCGTGTGGTGGAACAGGGCACACATGCCGAACTGCTTGCCGTTGGTGGACTCTACGCCGGGCTGGCGGCGCTGCAGTTCAGCGATGGCTAAACCTTGCGGGTCAGACCACTCGCGAAGCGACGTGCTCTGACCCCAACTGATTAGATGCAGGCCGTCAGGCGAGGTGGCGCAGCTCGCGCAATGCCACTGACACCGGCGCCAAGTCAGCGCCCTGCGTGCTGATGATTTGCAGCAACTTGCACAGGCGTTCGATACTGGCGGCATTGGTATCGGACCAGCTCTGAATATCGTCAAAACGCAGCAGCACGCTCAGGCTGATCTGGCTGGCGATGGCATACACGTCTTCGCGCGCACTGCCGCGGGCCTGGGTCTGCCACAGGGTGTCGGTGGGCAGGCGGTTGATCTGGGCGCGCCAGGCGCTCAGGCCCAGCATGCTGTCGACGCCAAAGTAAGTTTGCGCCGCTTGCGCCAGCGTGGTCTTGGCCTGCTCGGTCAGGTCCACCAGATCGAGCGCCGGGAAAATGAATTCCAGTGCGCTGAGCTTGCGCGCCAATTCCGGGGCCACGCCCGCCTGTTCCAGTTTCTGGGTGGCTTGCTCCCAGTTGGCCAGGGCGCTGGCGGGTAACCAGCTTTCCAGATTGGCGCGCAACTCACGGGCACTGGGCTGGTAACGTGCAATCAGAGTCGGCAAATCGGCTGCATTGGAGCGCGCGCGCAGCATCCAGCGCGAGGCGCGCTGCGCAATGGCGATGAGCTTGCTGAGCAAGTCAAGCTGCAGGCTGCTGGTCACCACACCATCAAGCGCATCGATCTGGTCCCACAACGGCTCCAGTTCGAAGATTTCCCGCGCCAGCGTGTAGGCTCGCACCACATCCGCTGTACCAGCCACTGCCTCTGCCGCCAAAAAGTTGACAAAGGTGGCACCGCTGCGGTTGACCACGGTGTTGGCGACATAGGTGGCGATGATTTCACGCTTGAGCGGATGCAAGTCGATGGCAGTGGCAAATTTTTCACTCAAGATGCTGGGGAAATAAGCCTTCAGGACACGGTTGAAATACGGGTCATCAGGCAGGTTGCTGGCCAACAAGTCGTCAAACACCGACATCTTGGCGTAGGCCAGCAGCACTGCGCCTTCGGGCGCCGTCAGGCCCTGCTTGAGCGAACGCCGGCGCACAAATTCTTCGTCATCGGGCAAGAACTCGATGGCACGGTTCAGGCGCCCGGCTCCTTCGAGCCACTGAATCAGGCGCTGTTGGCCACCCAGCAGGTACAAGGGCCGGTGGCAGGCCACGTCGAGCGCCTGTGACTGATAGTAGTTGTCGGCCAGCACCAGGTGGGCGACTTCGTCGGTCATGGACGCCAGCAGGTCGTTGCGCTGCTTGAGCGTGAGGTCGCCCGCCTCGACGACTCGGTCGAGCAAAATCTTGATGTTGACCTCGTGGTCGGAGCAGTCGACGCCGGCCGAGTTGTCAATGGCGTCGGTGTAGATCAGGCCGCCGGCCTGGGCAAACTCGATGCGCCCCAGCTGGGTGCAACCGAGGTTGCCGCCTTCCACCAGTACCTTGCAGCGCAATTGCCCGCCGTTGACCCGGAACGCGTCGCTGGACTTGTCGCCGACCTGCGCGTGGCTCTCTTGCGAGGACTTGACGTAGGTGCCAATACCGCCGTTGTAGAGCATGTCCACCGGGGCTTGCAGCAGCGCATGAATCAAGTCGTTGGGCGCCAGGTCTGCGGCCTCGATGCCAAGCACCTTGCGCGCCGCATCCGACAAATGGATCGATTTAGCTGAGCGCGGGTAAATGCCGCTGCCTTCCGAGAGCACGCTGCGGTCAAAATCGTCCCAACTGGAACGTGGCAAATGGAACAAGCGCTGGCGCTCGGAAAAACTGCGCGCCACATCCGGCGCGGGGTCGATGAAGATGTGCCGGTGGTCAAAGGCCGCCACCAGCTTGATCTGCGTGGACAGCAGCATACCGTTGCCAAACACGTCGCCCGACATGTCGCCAATACCGACCACGGTGAAGGGTGTCGTCTGGATGTCGTGCGACAAGGCCCTGAAATGGCGCTTGGCCGACTCCCAGGCGCCGCGCGCGGTGATGCCCATCTCTTTATGGTCGTAACCCACCGAGCCGCCCGAGGCAAAGGCATCGCCAAGCCAGTAGCCGTAGTCTGCTGAGACACTGTTGGCAATGTCGGAAAAACTGGCTGTGCCCTTGTCGGCCGCCACCACCAGGTAGGGGTCATCCGCGTCATGGCGCACCACGTTATCAGGCGCCACCACCTGGGCCTTGACCAGGTTGTCGGTGACATCAAGCAGGCCTGCGAGCAGCAGCTTGTAGCAGGCGATGCCTTCGGTTCGGAACGCCTCGCGGTCGCTTGCAGGCGGCGGGTTTTTCAGGACAAATCCACCCTTGGAGCCGACTGGCACGATCACCGTGTTTTTGACCTGCTGGGCTTTCACCAGCCCCAAAATCTCGGTGCGGAAATCTTCGGGTCGGTCCGACCAGCGCAGACCGCCGCGCGCCACCTTATTCATGCGCAGGTGAATGGCTTCAACGCGCGGCGAATAGACCCAAATCTCAAACATCGGCTTGGGCTCGGGCATGCCTGGCACGTCATGCGACTGAAACTTGAAACTCATGTACGGCTTGAAAGCACGCGTGGCAGTCGTCTGCCACACGTTGGTGCGAAGCGTGGCCAAAATGGTCCGGTGGTACTGGCGCAGGATGCGGTCTTCGTCCAGGCTGGCCACCGCGCTGAGTTGCGCTTCGATGTCCTCGTTCATGCTGGCTTGCAGCGTTGCCCGCTCGGCTTCTTGCGCGGGGTCAAAGCGCGCGTCAAAGAGCTGGTACAGGTTTTGCGCCAGGGCGGCGTTTTTGTACAACGTGGCCTCCAGGTAGCTCTGGCTGTACGGAAAATCAAGCTGCTTGAAATAACGGGTATAGGCGCGCAACACTGCAATGGCACGTGCATCAAGCGTGGTTGCCAGCACCAGCTTGTTGAGGTCGTCACTGTCGAGCACTTTGCACCAGACCCGCACAAACAGGGCCTCAAAGCGCTCGCGGATCACGGCAAAGTCGGCCTCTGGCGGTAGTTGCAGGCCCAGGTCGTGTATCCAGTATTGGGTGGCTTCAAGCGCGGGCGCAGCCACCTCCAACTGATAGGGATGCTCGTCGAGCACGCGCGCACCCATACGCTCGAGCACTGGCAGCGAATCCGACAGCGCCACCTTGCTCAGGCTGAAAATCTTGAAGCGCACCATGCCGGGCGCACTGTCGAGCGGCCGGTACAAGCGCACCGCCATCGACTGCTGCGGCGACAGGCTGGCGAGCACGTCCACATCGTCGGCGGCCCTGCGGCCAGAAAACTCTTCCTGGTAAGCGGTTGGAAAACTGTCGGCAAAACGAGCGGCCAAAGCCAGGCCGTGGCTTTCACCGTGAATGTGCAGCAAGGCCTGCGTGCAATCGTCTTCCCAGCGCTGGCAAAGTCGGGTGATGCGTGCCTCAAGCGCCGATACATCGACATTACCAGGCGCCTGCCGATCGGCGCGAATGAAGTAGTGAATGCGCGCCAGCGGGCTGTTGGTCAACGTTGGGGTGAACTCGACCGACTGGCCATCGAGCGAGCGGCAGAGTTCGTCGCCAATTTTGGAGCGCAGTTCGGTGTTGTAACGGTCGCGCGGCACAAACACCTGGGCCGAGGTGAAGCGGCCAAAGGGGTCGCGGCGCAGAAACACGCGCACGCGCTGGCGCTCCTGCAACCTCAAGATACCCACGGCATGGTCGATCAAGGTGACGGTATCGACCTGGAACAGCTCGTCGCGCGGGTAATCATCCAGAATCGTCTGCAAGGACTTGGCGGCATGGCTCTCGGGCAGCACGCCCACAGCCGCCATGACATCTGCGGCGCGACGCCGGATTTGCGGAATGTCCGAGACCGCGGCAGCGTAGGCCTTGGAGGTGTAAAGCCCCAAAAAGCGGGCTTCGCCAATGACGTTGCCATCGGCACCAAAGCGCTTGACTGTCAGGCAATCGAGCCACGCCGGCCGGTGCACGGTGGCCCGCGTCATGGCTTTGTTGACCAGTACCAGTTGGTCTGAATCCAGAAATTCAAGGGCATCCGTCGGCAAACGACTCGAGGGCGTCTTTGGCTCGCCACGCAAAATGCCAAGCCCGGACTCGGCCACCGCCACCAACTTGATGCCGACCTCGTCACGCACCAACTGGTAGTCGCGCGCACCCAAGAAAGTGAAGTGCTGCGCTTCCAGCCAGTGCAGGAATTCAACACCTTCATGTTGCCCCTTGGCCGACAGGGGTGAGCGCGCAGAATCTTCCCTGACGGCTTGCAGGTGCTTGAGCATGGGCAGCCAGTCGCTCACCGCGGCGCGCACATCGTGCAGCACCTGGGAGAGTTCAGCGGCGAGCTGGCGCCGGTCGGACTCGAGCACGATCCGGTCGCATTCGAGCAGAATCAGCGAAGAAATCTGACGACTGCGGTCGGCGTCCTGACGGGCCAGCACGGCACTTTTGACCTTGCCACCGGCATCGCGCTCGAGCGCCAGCAGCGGGTGCACGATCCAGTGCACCATGCGGCCGCTGCGGTTGATGGCCATGGTGACCGAATCCACCAGGAACGGCATGTCATCGTGCACCAGTTGAATGATCGTGTGCTCGCTGTCAAAACCGTCTTCGGCCAGCGTGGGATTGAAGACACGAATGCGCTGGCCTGCGGCGTCAGGAGCGGCGTCCAGCAAGCGCCAGTGCGCGCTGGCCAGGGCCAGCAGCGTGGCCGGGCCGCGTTGCTGTAATTCGTCAGGGTCGGTGTTGTCAAAATAGGCTGGGACAAGGTCTGCCAGCACGGCGGCGGCTACACCGGCGTTTTCCAGGGTGTAGGCACGCAGGTCAGCAAGGTTCGCATGGGTCATGCAGTTCTCCAAATATTGCTTTGAACCACAATATTTTAGAAACTGCAGGCGACCTAAATACCAATGCCGCGCCAAATCATCTTGATATGCAAAAAACACATAGGGAAGTCAGTCGGCATCTTGCCAATCGAGCTTCCAGGCACCCATATTCACGTTTTGCAGCCACAAGGCCGCAGTAAGCGTCTTGCCATCGGTGACTTGTCCTTGGCGACACCATTCGAGCAACTGAACGGGTGTGGCCGTGAACACATCCAGGAACTCACCCTCGTCGAGTTGGCGCTGCCCGGCCCGCAAGCCGCGCGCAAACCAGATGTCGATGAACTCCGTGGAATAGGCAATAACCGGGTGCAATACGCCAGCGTGTGCCCACTGGCTGGCGCTGTAGCCAGTTTCTTCGAACAACTCGCGTCGGGCACATTGAAAGCAGGTTTCGCCGGCATCAAGTTTGCCAGCGGGGAACTCGATCATGACCCGGCCAACGGGATAACGAAACTGGCGCTCCAGCACCACTTGCAAAGCACCTGTTGCATCCTCGAGCAGGGGGACGATCATGACGGCGCCGGGATGCACCACATACTCGCGGGTGGCCTCATCGCCATTAGACAAAGTGACCTGATCGCGAAAAACGTGCAGGAGTCGACCCTTGAAAAGTTCAGTGCTGCTTAACTTCTTTTCGACCAAATGGTCAAACTGATTCTTGCCCATGAACCTTCAAGTTGACGTAAAAAAGCAGCGAGATCAAGTGGCCAGCATCTGCATCACAGCATTGGCACACAGGGCCATCAGCCCGCCAGGAACGATACCCAACACCAATAGCAGAGCACCATTGACAGACAACATGGCGCGAACTTCAAAGGGCGAGGTAATCGGACCAGAGGTACTGGAGGGCACATCAAAATACATCACCTTAACCACGCGCAGATAATAAAACGCGCCAATCAAAGACATCATGACGGCAAACACGGCAAGCACAATTTGCAGAGTTCCGCCTGAAGCCACCAAGGCCTGCAACACCGCCAGCTTGGCATAGAAACCGATCATGGGCGGAATACCGGCCAAAGAGAACAGGCAGACGGCCATGATGGCGGCATAGAGGGGGCTGCGCTGGTTCAAGCCCGCGAAGTCGGAAATCTCTTCACTCTCGAAGCCGTCGCGCGACAACAGCAAAATAATGCCAAAGCTCACCAGTGTGGTCAACACATAGGAGATCACATAAAACATGGCAGAGCCGTAGGCATTGGCAGTTGCCTCAGGTTGCCCGCTCACAGCGCCGGACATCATGCCAATCAACACAAAACCCATGTGGGAAATGGTCGAATAGGCCAGCATGCGTTTGAGATTGGTCTGCGCGATGGCGGCCAGATTACCAATGGCCAGCGAGCCAATCGCCAGCAACATCAACATCTGTTGCCAGTCAGCAGACAGGGGCATGAGGCCTTCCACCAGGATGCGGATCATCACTGCGAAAGCAGCCAGCTTTGGGGCACCGCCAATCATGAGCGTGATAGCCGTGGGCGCACCCTGGTACACGTCAGGAATCCACATGTGAAACGGCACGACACCAAGCTTGAACGCGAGACCTGCCACGATGAACACCAAACCAAAGACCAGCACCTGATGCTTCAGCTGACCCGATTGGATAGCAGCGAGCGCCTCCTGAATATTGAGCGTGCCGGTAGCGCCGTACAGCATGGACATGCCGTAGAGCAGGAATCCGGATGCCAGTGCACCGAGCACAAAATATTTCATGGCCGCCTCAACTGACAGAATGTAATCGCGGCGCAGCGCCACCAGCGCGTAGCTTGAAAGAGTCAGCAACTCAACGCCCATGTAGAGCACCAATAAGTTGTTGCCGGAGATCATGACAAACATGCCCATCAGGGAAAACAAGCTCAGACTGAATATCTCACCGCCACGCAGCATGTCACGCTCGGCCGCGTAGTGGCGGCCGTAAACCAATGAGACCATAACCGAAAGCGTAGCGAAACACTTCAGCCAATTGCCCATGACATCGCTGACCACCATGTTGCCAAAGGCATAAATTGTCTGACCTGACAAGGCGTAATTGGCCTGAATCGCGGCGACCACAGCCAGCGTAAGCATGCTGAGAACAAATGTAGCGGTGCGCGTGCGGCTTTTGACGCTCAAATCGAACAGCAGAATCACGCAAGCCATGACCAACAGGATTATTTCTGGATAAACCGCGATCAAACTGATTTTGTCAATCATAGGAATCTCTTATCTCAAGGTTGTCAGTACAGACTGATCAGTTCAGTTTTGTGATGGCCACGTGTTTCAGCAATTCAGCCACTGAGACATCCATCACTTCGGTGATCGGCAAAGGGTACAGGCCCATGAACAAAATAGCGATGGCCAGCAACGACAGGAAGAAAAATTCTCGCGCATTGATGTCCTTCATGTGCCTGACATGGTCGTTGGTCACTGGCCCCAGATAAACGCGCTTAACCATCCAGAGGGTGTAAGACGCGCCAAAGATCAGGGCACTTGCAGCCGCCATACCAACCCAAAAATTCACCTTCAGGGCGGCCAGGATCACCATCCATTCGCCCACAAACCCAGCCGTGCCTGGCAGTCCGGCATTGGCCATGGCAAACAACATGGCAAAAACAGCGAACTTGGGCATGGTGTTGACGACGCCGCCGTAGGCCGAAATTTCACGCGAATGCACGCGGTCATAGAGCACACCAATGCCAAGGAACATGGCGGCAGAAACAAAGCCGTGGGAAACCATTTGCACGATGCCACCAGCCACACCAAGGTCATTGAAGAGGAAGAAACCCAGGGTGACGAAGCCCATGTGTGCCACCGACGAGTAGGCCACCAACTTCTTCATGTCCGTCTGGACCAAGGTAACCAAACCCACGTAAATAACCGCCGCCAGCGACAGGCCGATCATCAACCCAGCCCACTCATGGGCAGCGTCAGGCGTGACCGGTAACGAGAAACGCAAGAAACCGTAGGCGCCCAATTTCAACATGATGGCCGCCAGCACAGCGGAACCGCCAGTGGGCGCCTCCACGTGGACATCGGGCAGCCAGGTGTGCACTGGCCACATCGGGACCTTGACGGCAAATGCCGCGAGGAACGCAAAGAACAGCAGTGTCTGTGCTGTCTGACCCAGCGGCAGCTTGTGCCATGTCAACAAATCGAAGCTTCCACCCGAGGTGACATACAGGTAGATCAGGGCAACCAGCATCAACAACGAACCAAGCAGCGTATACAAGAAGAACTTGAATGCCGCATAGATCTTGTTGGGCCCACCCCAAATGCCGATAATCAGATACATCGGGATCAGGGTGGCTTCAAAGAAGACGTAGAACAGCATGCCATCGAGGGCACAAAAGACGCCGATCATGAGCCCGCTCAAAATCAGGAACGCCCCCATATACTGGTTGACGCGGCTGGTGATGACCTCCCAGCCGGCAATCACCACGATCAGGTTGATAAAGGCGGTCAACAAAATGAACCAAACCGAGATGCCGTCAATACCAAGGTGATAATTGATGTTGAAGGTCTCAATCCAGTGCCTTGTTTCGACAAATTGCATGGCCGCAGTCGATAGGTCAAACTGTGTGTAAAGCGGCAAAGTCACCAAAAGACTCACCACCGCTCCCACCAGCGCAATCCATCGAACCGCACGCACCTGGTCATCACGACCAAGTGCCAGCAACACCACACCGAAGGCAATCGGTGTCCAAATAGCCAGGCTCAGCAAACCCATTTTTATATTTCTCCTATTTGAGCCAGACGAAGTACGTCATCAGCACAAAAATACCCAGAACCATGGTCAGCGCATAGTCATACAGGTAACCGGTCTGGATCTTTCGAACCACGCCAGAAATCCAGCCGACGATGCGCCAGGAACCATTCACTACAGCACCGTCAATCAGAGCCTGATCGCCCGCTTTCCAAAGCGCCACCCCCAAGCCGCGAGTCGCACGAGCCAACACGTTTTCGTTGAACCAGTCCATGTAATATTTGTTTTCAAGCAGGATATAGATCGGCATAGCGCTGCGCTTGATGGCTGCCGGCATAGCCGGATTGACCATGTACATGTAGTAGGCGCTTACCACCCCGGCGAGAGCCAGCCAGAAGGGCGCACTGGTCAAACCATGGATGGCCATTTGCAATGGGCCATGAAACTCTTCAGCCAACATCTCCATGGCCTTGTGCAATTCCAGGTTGACAAAAATTGCGTCCTTGAAAAAGTCGCCAAACAGCATCGGGCCAATGGTGAAAAAGCCGATCAACAGTGACGGAATCGCCAACATGATCAAGGGCACCGTCACTACCCAGGGCGACTCATGCGGCTTGTCTGCATGGCCGTGATCACCGTGACCATGACCATGGTGAGCGTCAGGATTCTGGTCAAAACGCTCCTTGCCATGAAACACCAGGAAATAGAGACGGAACGAATAAAAAGCGGTGATGAAAACGCCCGCGAGCACCGAGAAATAAGCGAACCCTGCAGCTGGCAACTGGCTGGCATGCGTCGCCACGATGATCGAGTCTTTGGAGTAAAAGCCCGAAAAGAAGGGGGTACCAATCAGCGCAAGCGAACCCACCAGACACGTGAGCCAGGTGATCGGCATGTATTTGCGCAAGCCACCCATCCAGCGGATATCTTGGTTGTGGTGCACGCCCATGATGACCGAGCCCGCTGCAAGGAACAGCAGGGCCTTGAAAAACGCATGCGTCATCAAATGGAACACCGCCACTGAGTAGGCCGAGGCGCCCAGCGCCACTGTCATGTAACCCAGTTGCGACAGCGTTGAATACGCCACGATGCGTTTGATGTCATTCTGGATGATGCCCAAAAAGCCCATGAACAAGGCAGTGATGCCACCAATGATCAGGATGAAGTTGAGCGCAGTGTCACTGAGTTCGAACAACGGCGACATACGCGCCACCATGAAAATACCAGCAGTCACCATGGTCGCAGCGTGAATCAGGGCAGAAATTGGCGTGGGGCCTTCCATTGAATCTGGCAACCATACATGCAAGGGGAATTGTGCCGATTTGCCCATGGCACCGACGAAGAGGCCAATACAAATCACGGTGATCAACATCCAGTCGGTACCGGGCAGGATCACCCCTTCCAACTCGCCAAGCTTGGCAAAAGCTTCACTGTAATTAAGCGTGCCCGTGTAGGCGGCCAACAAACCAATACCGATAATAAAACCGAAGTCGCCAACCCGATTCACCAAAAAAGCCTTCATGTTGGCAAAAATGGCGCTAGGCTTGTTAAACCAGAAACCGATCAGCAAGTAGGACACCAGGCCCACGGCTTCCCAACCGAAGAACAGTTGCAACATGTTGTTGCTCATGACCAGCATCAACATCGAAAAAGTGAACAGGGAGATGTAGGCAAAGAAGCGGTTGTAGCCGTCGTCTTCCTCCATGTAGCCGATGGTGTAAATGTGCACCATCAGCGACACAAAAGTTACCACGCACATCATCATGGCGGTCAGGCCGTCCACCAGGAAGCCGATCTCCATTTTGAGGTTGCCGACCACCATCCATGTGTAAATGCTTTCATTGAAGCGGGCACCATCGGAGACCACGCTTTGCAGCGTCAAAACCGACAAAACAAACGACAGCAACACACCAAAAATGGTAAGCGAGTGGGAGACGCGTCGGCCAATGACATTGCCACCGAACTTGGTGCCCAGCACACCAGCAGCAACGGCACCCACCAGAGGCGCCAGCGCAATAACCAGCAGCGTCGAAGAGGAAAGGGTTTGACTCATTTTTATTAACCCTTCAGCGAATCAAGTTCGTCCACATTGATATTGGATTTAAGACGGAACAACAGCACCAGGATGGCCAGACCGATAGCAGCTTCAGCCGCCGCAACGGTCAGGATGAAGAATACAAAAATCTGTCCATTCAAATCACCCAGGTAATACGAAAACGCAACAAAATTGGTGTTCACCGCCAACAGCATGAGCTCAATGGCCATCAACAACACAATCAGGTTTTTCCGATTCAAGAAAATCCCGATTACGGAAAGCGCAAACAATACCGCCCCCAGCGACAAAAAGTGACCTAAGGTAAGCGTCATGCTTTTTTCTCCTCGAGCGTAGCCTGGGCGGCTGGTGCTGATGCCGCGGGTTGGGTGGCATCCAGTTTGACGACCGTCAGGCGTTCGGCCCACTTCACGCGGACCTGCTCCGCAGGACTCACAGCCTTGACGTGCTTGCGGTGTCGCAAGGTCAAAGCAATGGCAGCAATCATGCCCACCAGCAAAATAGCGGCTGCAACCTCAAACGGGTACAGATAATGGGTGTACATCAGTACGCCCAGCGCCTTGGTATTGGACGTTTCAACGATGGTTTGACCGAGACCAGTCATCACCGCTGGTGCCTGACTGATCGGGAAGCCCACCAGCAACACAGCTGACATTTCCACAACGATGACCAAGCCGACCACAGCAGCCATGGGAAACTGATTCCAGAATCCCTGGCGCACCCCATCGAGATTGATGTCGAGCATCATCACCACGAACAGGAAAAGCACCATCACCGCCCCCACATACACCAGCACCAATGCGATCGCCAGAAACTCGGCTTCGAGCAGCATCCAGATCATGGACGCCTGAAAAAACGCCAGCACCAGGAACAACACCGAGTGCACCGGGTTACGTGCCGTGATCACACGAAACGCAGCCAGCAACAGCACGGTCGCAAAGACATAAAACAAACCCGTCTTGACATCCATAACTAATTTATCTTTCTAAGTGGTCAGCGGTACTTGGCATCAGCGGCCTTGCTGGCAGCGATTTCACGTTCATAGCGGTCACCCACAGCAAGCAGCATTTCCTTGGTGAAATACAAGTCGCCCCGGTTTTCACCGTGGTATTCCAGGATGTGGGTTTCAACAATCGAATCGACCGGGCAGCTTTCCTCGCAAAAGCCGCAAAAAATACACTTGGTCAGGTCAATGTCGTAGCGGCTGGTGCGGCGTGAGCCGTCATCGCGCACCTCGGATTCGATGGTGATCGCCATGGCAGGACAGACGGCCTCGCACAGTTTGCAGGCGATGCAACGCTCTTCCCCGTTCTCATAGCGGCGCAGGGCATGCAAGCCGCGAAAACGCGGGGACAAGGGTGTCTTTTCTTCAGGGTATTCGAGCGTGATCTTGCTGCGAAACGCATACTTTCCCGTGAGCCGCATGCCCTTGAGCAACTCGACAAGCATGAAACTCGACAGGAAATCCTTCAGTGAAAAGGCGCTGGCGGAAGTCTTGGCAACCGTATTTGAAGTTGGGTTAGTCATGATCAATTCCAAATGTTCCACGGAGTCTGCATCCACACCGCAACCACCACCAGCCACACCAAGGTCACTGGAATGAAGATTTTCCAGCCCAAACGCATGATCTGGTCATACCGGAAACGAGGGAATGTAACGCGCACCCAGATGAACATTGTCATCATGAGAAACGTCTTGATGCCAAGCCAAATCCAACCCGGAATCCAGTTGAGCAAGACACTGTCGATCGGCGACATCCAGCCCCCCAGAAACAGGGTGACTGACATGATCGAGAGAATCCAGATGCTGGCGTATTCAGCCATCTGGAACATGGCCCAGGACATACCCGAGTACTCCACCATATGGCCGGCCACGATCTCGGACTCACCTTCGATCACGTCAAAAGGCGTGCGATTGGTTTCGGCCAGTCCGGAAATAAAGAACACGACGAAGATCGGCAAAAGAGGCAACCAGTTCCAGGACAAGAAGGTCAGGCCCATGTCGGCGAAGTACCCTTTACCCTGCCCCATCACAATATCGGTCATGTTGAGGCTGGCTGACACCATCAGCACAATCAACAAACAGAACCCCATGGCGATCTCGTAGCTCACCATCTGGGCAGAGGCGCGCAATGCGCCAAGAAACGCGTACTTGGAATTGGATGACCAACCAGAAATGATCACGCCATACACTTCCATGGACGCGATGGCCATAAAAAACAACAAGCCCGCGTTCAAGTTAGCGACCGCAATCTCCGGTCCGAACGGAATGATCGCCCATGCGGCCAAAGCCGGTGCCACCGTCATCACCGGCCCGAGGTAAAACAAAAACTTGTCAGACTTGGCTGGCCGCACGATCTCCTTGGTCATCAGCTTGAGGGCATCTGCAATTGGCTGCAACAGTCCGAAGGGGCCGACCCGATTTGGCCCGAGCCGAATCTGCACCCAGCCCAGCAGCTTGCGCTCCCAGAGGGTGGCATAGGTCACGGCACCCATCACGACCATCAACACCAAGGTGACCTTGATCAAGGCCCAGATGGTTGGCCAGGCAATGGCCGCCCACCAAGGCGCAGCAATGAGCCCTTGACCAAAATTGAACACGAAATCGCTCATGCTGCCACCTCCAAGGTTTGAGCAGCCCGGGCATCCGCCGTCTGCTGAAGCGCAGGCGCACGGCGCACAATGCCATCGAGTTGATAAATACCGGCGACCACTGGCGCGCCAGCTTCAGCGTTTGAATTGATGCTCGCCGTGGTGCGGTTGTCAAGACGATCAACCGACACCTGGAGCACATCGCCCGTGGTCAAGCCGGGAATGCCTTGAAGCACCTCTTCTGACGAGTTGAAGTCGAAGCCCGGCAACTTGAGCATACTCCCCAGCACACGCAGCACTTTCCAGGCCGGACGGGTTTCACCCAGCGGCTGGACCACAGCATGGAAGCTTTGGGCGCGACCTTCAGCGTTGACGAAAGTACCAGAGGTTTCCGTGAACGGCGAGATTGGCAACATCACGTCACAAAACGCCATATTGGCCTTGAACGGATTCAACGACACAACCATCTGCGCCTTGCTCAGCGCCTCGACCGCTTGCGCCTCAACTGATGAATCAAACTCTGGCTCGGTGTTCAGCAGCACAACCGCCTTGAGTGCACCGCCGAGCATTTGTCCGGCATGCAAGCCGCCGTTGGCCGGCTGGGCTCCGACCAACTGGGCACCCACGGTATTGGCCGCTTCGGTCAGGTAGCCGAAGCTGGCGCTCGTTTGGTCCGCCAGCCACTGTGCCAGCGCCAGCAAGCTGGACGCTTGAGCATGATGCGCCGCACCGTTGCCGAGCAAAATGGCCTTGCGTTCGCCAGCCAGCAGCGTCTGCGCGATGGCAGTCGACATGTCATTCGTGGCAGCAGCGACGGGAGCCGCAACACCTTTTTCAACAGCGACGGCGGCGGCGACTGATGCCAGTGCCTGCACCCATTGGCCTGCCGGCAGTTGAATCCGATGCGCCACCGGCATCGCCCAGTCATCGTGACTAGAGGCAATGGCACTGACCACACAACCCTTGCGCGCCGACTGACGAATGCGCTGGGCAAACAGCGGGTGCTCTTTGCGCAGGTTCGAGCCTATGACCAGCACGCTTTGCAATTCAGATAAAGCGGCAATGGACGTTCCAAGATAACGCGCACCTTCTGTTGCAGCAAACTCGGCCTGGCGCATGCGGTGGTCGATGTTGTTGCTGCCCAGACCGTGCATGAGCTTGACCGAAAGATGCAACTCTTCAAGGGTGGCGTGTGGGCTTACCAGCGCCCCAAGGCTGGTGGGGCCGAATTCGGCACTGATTTGTTTCAGGCCATTGGCAACATATTCAAGCGCCGTTTGCCAGTCCACCGTCTTCCACTGACCGCCCTGCTTGATCATGGGCGCAGTTAAACGATCGTCGCCATTGAGGGCTTCGTAGGAGAAACGGTCACGGTCGGCAATCCAGCATTCGTTGACGGCTTCGTTCTCGAACGGCACCACGCGCATGACGCGGTTGTTTTTAACCTGCACAATCAGGTTGGCACCGGTCGAATCATGAGGGCTGATCGACTTGCGCCGTGACAACTCCCAAGTGCGGGCACTGTAGCGGAACGGCTTGCTGGTCAGGGCACCCACCGGGCAGATATCGATCATGTTGCCCGACAGTTCAGAGTCGATGGTGTGATCCAGAAAAGTTTCAATCTGCGAGTGCTCGCCGCGCTGCGACATGCCGAGCTCCATGACGCCAGCAATTTCTTGCCCGAAGCGCACACAGCGCGTGCAATGAATACAGCGCGTCATTTCCTGCATGGAAATCAGTGGGCCGACGTCCTTGACCGATACAACGCGTTTTTCTTCCTCGTAGCGCGATGCAGAGGCGCCATAACCAACCGCAATATCCTGCAACTGGCATTCACCACCCTGGTCGCAAATAGGGCAATCGAGCGGGTGGTTGATGAGCAAAAACTCCATCACCGACTGCTGGGCCTTGATGGCTTTCTCGGTCTTGGTGTGAACGATCATGCCCTGCGTCACAGTGGTGGCGCAGGCCGGCATGGGCTTGGGCATTTTTTCGATGTCCACAAGACACATGCGGCAATTGGCAGCAATGCTCAACTTTTTGTGGTAGCAGAAATGGGGAACAAAGGTACCCGCTTTCTCGGCCGCATGCATGACCGTGCTACCTTCTGCAATATCGACCTTATGACCGTCGAGTTCAATTTCAATCATCTTGGCACTCGCTCAAACGTAAGCAGGAACCATGCAGGTCTTGTGAGCCACATGGTATTCAAATTCAGGCATGAAATGCTTGAGCATGGCGCGCACCGGCATGGCCGCGGCGTCACCCAGCGCGCAAATGGTGCGCCCCTGGATGTTTTCGGCCACCGAGTTCAGCAACTCAAGGTCGGCTTCACGACCGTGGCCGGTCTCAATGCGATCGACCACGCGGGACAACCAGCCCGTGCCCTCACGGCATGGCGTGCACTGGCCGCAGGACTCGTGCATGTAGAAATAACTTAGGCGTTGCAGGCTCTTGACCATGCAGCGCGAGTCGTCGAGCACGATCACGGCACCGGAGCCCAACATGGAGCCCGCCTTGGCAATCGAGTCATAGTCCATGGTGCAGTCCATCATGATGTCAGCCGGCAACACCGGAGACGATGAACCGCCAGGGATCACGGCCTTGAGCTGACGACCCTTGCGCACGCCGCCCGCCAACTCCAGAAGTTTGGAAAAAGGCGTTCCCATCGGCACTTCAAAATTGCCGGGCAATTCGACGTCGCCACTGACCGAGTAAATCTTGGTGCCACCGTTGTTTGGTTTGCCGCAGGCAAGATAGGCCGGCCCGCCGTTGCGGATGATCCAGGGCACTGCCGCAAAGGTTTCAGTATTGTTGATGGTGGTCGGTTTGCCGTAAAGGCCAAAACTGGCCGGGAACGGCGGCTTGAAGCGCGGCTGGCCTTTTTTGCCTTCTAGCGACTCCAGCAAACCGGTTTCCTCGCCACAAATATAGGCACCAAAACCATGCGCCGCATGCAACTGAAACGTGAAGTTGCTGCCCAGAATGTTGTCGCCCAGCAAACCAGCGGCACGCGCTTCTTCCAGGGCTTCTTCGAAACGCTGGTAGGTATGAAAAATCTCACCGTGAATGTAGTTGTAGCCGACCGAAATGCCCATGGCGTAGGCGGCGATGATCATGCCTTCAATCACGATATGCGGATTGAACTCCATGATTTCGCGGTCTTTGCACGTGCCAGGCTCACCTTCATCCGAATTACACACCAGGTACTTTTGACCCGGGAACTGGCGCGGCATGAAACTCCACTTGAGCCCGGTCGGGAAACCAGCGCCACCGCGACCACGTAGTGACGATTCCTTGACTGTTGCGATCACCTGATCCTGCGTCATGCCAGCAGCGCCATCGATGCCCAGTACCGTGCGCAAGGCCTGGTAGCCGCCACGGGCTTCATAGTCTTTCAGGCGCCAGTTGTTGCCGTTCAGGCCGGCATAAATCTGGGGATTGATGTGCTTGTTGTGAAAAGCGGTCTCTTGCCCGGTGGACTGAAACTGCGCCAGAATTTGTTGAACGTTCATGACTTCACCTCGGCTGCACGCAAACCGTCAACCAGTTGGTCAAGTTTGTCGTTGCTCATGAAACTGCACATTGTGGTGTCGTTCACCAGCATCACGGGAGAGTCGGCGCAAGCGCCAAGACATTCGCATTGCTGCAAGGTAAAGAGGCCGTCGGGCGTGGTCTGCTCGTTGTCGATGCCCAGTTTCTCTTTCAGGTGCGCCATGGCTTTGCCACCATCACGCAACTGGCAAGGCAAATTGGTGCAAACATTGAGCTTGTACTTACCAACCGGCTTCTGGTTGTACATGTTGTAAAAACTGGTAACTTCGTGCACGCCAATGGCTGGCATGCCAAGGTAGTCAGCCACCAGCTGCTCGCTCTCGGCGCTGACATAACCCAACTCCTGCTGAACGATGGTCAGACAGGCCATCACCGCAGATTGTTTTTGGTCAGCTGGGTATTTGGCGACTTCTTTGGCGAAGCGCGCTTTGGATTCTTCAGAAATCATCGATCAACTTCCCCAAACACAATGTCCATCGTTCCAATGATCGCCACCGCATCAGCGATCATGTGGCCCTTGCCCATCTCATTGAGGGCCGAAAGGTGCACAAAAGCAGGCGGACGAATTTTGAGGCGGTAAGGCTTGTTGGCACCGTCACTGATCAGGTAGATGCCAAACTCGCCCTTGGGATGCTCAATGGCCGCGTAGGCCTCACCCTCCGGCACGGCAAAGCCTTCGGTAAACAGTTTGAAATGGTGAATCAGTTCTTCCATGTTGGACTTCATGGATTCACGATCGGGCGGTGCAATTTTGTGGTTGTCGGTGATGACCGGACCTGGGTTCACGCGCAACCAGTCCACGCACTGCTTGATGATACGGTTGGACTGTTTCATTTCTTCCATGCGCACCAGGTAACGGTCGTAGGTGTCGCCGGTCTTGCCGACTGGAATGTCGAAGTCAAGCCGGTCATAGACCTCGTAGGGTTGCTTCTTGCGCAGGTCCCAGGCAATGCCCGAACCGCGCAGCATGGGGCCGGTAAAACCGAGATTCAAGGCACGTTCCGGCGTGACCACACCAATACCGACGGTGCGCTGTTTCCAGATGCGGTTGTCAGTCAACAGCGTGTGGTATTCGGCCAGATACGTGGGAAAGCGCTGGGTGAAGTCATCGACGAAGTCAAGCAGGCTGCCGTTACGAGCACGATTGAGCGCCTCGGTAGACTTGGCGCTGCGAATCTTGTTCGACTCATGGCGCGGCATGGTGTCGGGCAAATCGCGGTAAACGCCGCCCGGACGGAAGTACGCAGCGTGCAGACGTGCACCGCTGACCGCCTCATAGATGTCGAGCAGGTCTTCACGTTCGCGAAAGGCAAACAGCATGACCGTCATAGCGCCGCAGTCAATGGCGTGCGCGCCCACCCACAGCAAGTGGTTCAGCATGCGCGTGATTTCAGCAAACATGACCCGGATGTACTGGGCACGAATGGGCACTTCAAGGGACAGCATTTTCTCGATGGCCAGGCAATAGGCCTGCTCGTTGCACATCATCGACATGTAATCGAGGCGGTCCATGTAAGGCAGGGCCTGGATGTAGGTCTTGCTCTCGGCCAGCTTTTCGGTGGCCCTGTGCAACAGGCCAATATGCGGGTCAGCGCGCTGGATGACTTCGCCATCGAGCTCGAGCACGAGGCGCAAAACGCCGTGGGCCGCCGGGTGCTGCGGACCAAAATTCAGGGTGTAGTTCTTGATATCAGCCATGTCTCTTACTGCTGGGTAGCAGGGCCTCCGTAGTTTTCTTCACGGATGATGCGCGGTGTGATTTCGCGCGGCTCGATCGTGACCGGTTGATAAACAACCCGTTTTTGCTCTGCGTCATAGCGCATTTCCACGTGACCCAGCATAGGAAAATCTTTGCGAAAGGGGTGGCCGATAAAACCGTAGTCAGTCAGTATGCGGCGTAGGTCATCGTGACCCTCGAACACAATACCGAACAAGTCGAACGCTTCGCGTTCAAACCAGTTGGCGGCGCTCCACAGCCCGCAAATAGACGGCATGACTGGCGCCAGGTCATCCGGCACAAACGCCTTCAACCGCACACGCTGGTTCAAGCTCACCGAGAGCAAATGCAACACCACGCAGAACCGTAGGCCCGACCAAGCCTGATTTTTGTAGGTGGAATAGTCCACGCCGCACAAGTCCACCATTTGTTCAAAGGCACAGGCGGGGTCATCACGAAGGATTTTGGCAGCCTGAAAATAGTTGGCAGCATCAACCACCACGGTCAGTTCACCCAGTGCCACCACACTTGTTTTGACCAAATCACCCAAGGCCGCGTCGATTTGCGTCTTTAGCGTGTTTGGATTTACAGCGTACACAGTCATCGTCAACCCTTTAAGTGCGAGCAATTGTTTGTGTGCGACGGATCTTGCGCTGCAACTGGATGATTCCGTAGATCAGCGATTCCGCTGTCGGCGGGCAGCCCGGCACATAGACATCGACCGGGACGATGCGGTCACAGCCTCGCACCACCGAATAACTGTAGTGATAATAGCCACCCCCATTGGCACACGAGCCCATGCTGATCACCCAGCGCGGCTCGGCCATCTGGTCATAAACCTTGCGAAAGGCCGGCGCCATTTTGTTGGTCAGGGTACCCGCCACAATGATCAGGTCGGATTGACGCGGGCTCGGGCGAAACACTTCAGCGCCGAAACGGCTGATGTCATAGCGGGCGGCTGCGGCGTGCATCATCTCGACCGCGCAACACGCCAGACCGAACGTCATGGGCCACACCGAACCGGTCTTGGCCCAGTTCACCACGGAGTCGTAACTCGTGGTGATAAAGCCTTCTTTGAGAATGCCTTCAATCATCGTATTACTCCCAATCTAGGGCACCTTTTTTCCACTCGTAAACAAAACCCACGACCAGAATGCCCAGGAAAATCATCACCGCCCAGAAACCGGCTGCCCCCACCTCCTTGAGCGCCACCGCCCAGGGAAACAAGAGCGCGGTTTCGAGATCAAACAATATGAAAAGAATGGCGACCAAGTAGTAGCGGACGTCGAACTTCATCCGCGCGTCGCCGAAAGCTTCAAAGCCGCATTCGTAAGGAGAATTTTTTGCTGGGTCTGGCCGATTAGGTCCAAGAATATAGCCAATGACCTGTGGCATGACACCGACCGAAATGCCTACCAGAATAAAAAGAAGGACTGGTAAATACTGCTCAATGTTCATATTTTTCAGTGTATTCAATTCACTGTTTGATACATTGACATGAATCAAACAAATTAACTTGGTGCCGTCGGCGAGACTCGAACTCGCACAGCTTTCGCCACTACCACCTCAAGATAGCGTGTCTACCAATTCCACCACGACGGCAATTTTCTCATCTGGTCATCTGGCTGGTTTTCAATACCTGCTGATCTCACCGGAGAGGTTTGAGTTTACCCTGAAATCTCCTCACATTCTCTGAGGAGAAGGCCTTTTCACAAGCAATTATTTGGCTGGGATTTGTGCTGCGCCAGAGGCTGCTTCAATGGGCAGTGGTGCCACCGGCACTGGGGCCGTCAAAGCCGGGTTTTCAAGCACGCTGCCTGAACTCGCAACAGGACGTGCCGAACCAAAATAAGCCAGCATTAAGGTGCTGGCAAAAAATACGGTGGCCAATACCGCCGTGGTGCGAGACAGGAAATTGGCGCTGCCGCTGGCACCAAACAGGCTACCGGAACCGCCGCTACCAAATGCGGCTCCCATGTCAGCACCTTTGCCGTGCTGCACCAAGATCAAGGCCACCATGGCCAGTGCCGAAATCATCTGCACCGCCAGCATCACCGTCAATAAAGCATTCATAAATCACTCCTGAATAAATAGACTACCGCACCCTGCTTCAGGAAGCGGCCGCAATAATGGTTAAAAAGTCTGCAGACTTAAGCGCTGCGCCGCCGATCAGGCCACCGTCAATGTCAGGCTGGGCCAACAGGCTTTTTGCATTGGCTGCATTCATGCTGCCGCCGTACAGCAGTTGGACGCGATCCGCACTGGCTGTAGCCGCGCGCAATTGCGCACGCAACACGGCGTGAACCTGCTGCGCCTGTTCTGCCGTGGCAGACAGCCCTGTACCAATCGCCCAGACCGGCTCATAGGCCACGACCACCTCGCTGATGCAATGGCCATTGGCGTGAATCACTGCGGCCAACTGGCGCTTGACCACCTCTTCAGTGCGGTCGGCCTCGCGTTCAGCGAGCGTTTCACCCACACAGACAATCGGTGTGATACCGCTGCCCAGGGCACGCTGCGCCTTGGCCGCAACCAATTCGTCGGTTTCACCATGGTACTGACGCCGCTCCGAATGCCCGACGATGACATATCGCGTGCCAAAGTCCTTGAGCATGGCCGACGCAATCTCACCGGTGTACGCACCACTTTCATGCGCAGAAATGTCTTGTGCGCCGAGTTCGATGACGCAGCCCGAGAGCATGGCCTGGCATTGCGCCAAATACACAGCAGGCACACAAACTGCCACCTGACAGGCGGGCTGACCCACACCTGCCAGCAAGGCTTTGAGCAAGGCTTCGTTGGCAGCGAGGCTGCCATTCATTTTCCAGTTGCCTGCGATCAGCTTCTTTTTCATGCTTATTCCCAAGTCAAAACAATTTTTCCAACATGCTGATTGGTTTCCATCAGGGCATGCGCCTTGGCAGCATCAGCAGCGTCAAACACACTGTGAATCACTGGCTTGATCTGACCAGATGCCAGCAACGGCCACACCGATTTGAGACACGCCAGCGCAATCGCTGCCTTGAACGCCACAGGTCGCGGCCGCAAGGTGGATCCCGTCAGCGTCAAGCGGCGACGTAGCACCAGGCCTGCGTTGAATTCACTTTCGGTGCCGCCCTGCACGGCAATGATGACCAGGCGGCCATCTTCGCGCAAGCTTTGTACCTCACGCGCCACATAGTCCCCAGCCACCATGTCCAGAATCACGTCGACACCATCACCGTCGGTCAGCCGAGCTACCTCAGTCTGAAAATCATGTGTCTTGTAATTGATGGCTGCATCAGCGCCAAGAGCCAGGCAGGCGGCGCACTTGTCGTCGCTGCCAGCGGTCGCAAAAACGCGTGCGCCCATGGCTTTTGCCAGCTGGATTGCGGTGACGCCAATGCCACTGGTGCCGCCCTGGATCAGCAAGGTCTCGCCCGCTGCCAAACGGCCGCGGTCCATCAGGTTGCTCCAGACCGTGAAAAAGGTCTCGGGCAAACTGGCGGCCTGCACATCACTCAGGCCGTCGGGCACCGGCAGACATTGGCCAATCGGCGCCACGCACCACTGCGCGTAGCCGCCCCCCGCCACCAAGGCACAAATCCGGTCACCCAGTTTGAAGCCTGCGGCCGCCAATTCAGCAGCATCACCTTGCTGAATAACCCCAGCCACTTCGAGACCCGGAATGTCCGACGCACCGGGCGGCACGGGGTACAAGCCCAACCGCTGCAACACATCGGGCCGATTGACACCACTGGCAGTCACGCGAATGAGCAACTCGCCAGCACCAGCAACAGGCACGGCTCGTTCACCCAGACGCAGAACGTCTGGGGCGCCGTAGCTGGTGATCTCAATGGCTTTCATGCGGGACTGACGCTGAATTGCAATCTTAATGGATCAACCGCGGTTTTCTTGCGCCGGGCGCTCCAGCAGCGCCTTCATCGACAGCTTGACACGACCTTTTTCATCCGTTTCCAGAACCTTGACCTTGACGATCTGGCCTTCGGACAAATAGTCGGTAACCTTTTCGACACGCTCATGGGCGATCTGGCTGATGTGCAACAGGCCATCCTTGCCGGGCAGCAAATTGATCAGTGCGCCGAAGTCAAGAATCTTGACGACCGGGCCTTCATAAATCTTGCCAATTTCAACCTCGGCAGTGATCTGCTCGATGCGGCGCTTGGCTTCTTCAGCCTTGGCCGGATCCGCCGAGGCGATGGTGATGGTGCCGTCTTCGTCAATATTGATCTGCGTGCCGGTTTCTTCGGTCAGTGCGCGGATCACTGAGCCGCCCTTGCCAATCACATCGCGAATTTTTTCGGGATTGATCTTCATGGTGAACAGGCGCGGTGCAAAGGTCGACACCTCGGTTTTGGCTTCGGCCATGGCCTCGGTCATCTTGCCCAGGATGTGCATGCGGGCTTCCTTGGCTTGCGCCAGCGCCACTTGCATGATCTCCTTGGTGATGCCTTGAATCTTGATGTCCATCTGCAGCGCAGTGATGCCGCTGGTGGTACCAGCCACCTTGAAGTCCATGTCGCCGAGGTGATCTTCGTCACCCAAAATGTCGGTCAAAACGGCAAAACGGTTGTCTTCCTTGATCAGGCCCATGGCGATGCCCGCCACATGTGCCTTCAAGGGCACACCCGCATCCATCAGGCTGAGGCAACCACCGCACACCGATGCCATTGAGGACGAACCATTGGATTCGGTCACTTCAGACACCACGCGCATGGTGTAAGGAAAATCTTCCTTGCTTGGCAGAACGGCAATCAGTGCACGCTTGGCGAGGCGGCCGTGGCCGATTTCGCGACGCTTTGGCGTACCAAAACGGCCCGCTTCACCGGTGGCGAAGGGAGGCATGTTGTAGTGCAGCATGAAACGGTCTTCAAAATCGCCGGCCAGCGCGTCAATGCGTTGGGCGTCGCGCTCGGTGCCCAAGGTGGTCACCACCAGCGCCTGGGTTTCACCACGGGTAAACAAGGCAGAACCGTGGGTGCGCGGCAACACGCTGTTGCGGATTTCGATGGGGCGCACGGTACGCGTATCGCGACCGTCGATGCGCGGTTCGCCAGCCAGAATCTGACCGCGCACAAGTTTGGCTTCAATATCGAACAGTATGCTCTCGACCTTAACGCTGTCGAACTCGACGCCATCGGCCTTCAGGCCAGCCATCACTTCGGCATAGGCCGAACGGCAGGCTTGCGTGCGCGCCTGTTTATTTCGAATCTGGTAGGCGGCGGTCAGCTTGTCGCTGGCCAAGGCACCCACTTTGGCAATCAGTGCTTCATCGCGTGCTGGCGCTTGCCAGTCCCAAGCCGGTTTGCCAGCCTCACGCACCAGTTCGTGAATCGCGTTAATGGCAATCACACCTTGCGCGTGGCCGAACATCACGGCGCCCAGCATAACATCTTCAGGCAACTGGTCGGCTTCGGACTCGACCATCAGAACGGCAGCTTCTGTGCCCGCCACCACCAGCTCCAACTGGCTATTTTTAAGCTCAGTCTGACCCGGATTAAGCACATATTCACCATTGATGTATCCCACGCGGGCTGCACCGATGGGGCCGTTGAACGGGATGCCGCTGATCGACAGCGCAGCGCTGGTGGCGATCATGGCCGCAATGTCGGCCTGCACTTCTGGGTTCAGGCTCACGACATGGATGATGACTTGAACTTCGTTGTAAAAGCCTTCGGGGAAAAGCGGACGGATCGGGCGATCGATCAGGCGGCAGGTGAGAGTTTCAAGTTCGCTGGGGCGGCCTTCGCGCTTGAAGAAGCTGCCCGGAATCTTGCCGGCAGCGTACGATTTTTCAGCGTAATCCACCGTCAACGGAAAGAAATCCTGACCTGGTTTGGAGTCGGTTTTGGCGACCACGGTAGCCAGCACCACGGTGCCGTCCATGTCAAGCAGCACGGCGCCAGAGGCTTGGCGGGCAATTTCGCCGGTTTCCATGGTGACCGTGTTTTTGCCCCATTGAAACGTCTTGCTAACTTTGTTGAACATCGTCATTGTTAAATCTCCTGTGAGTTTGGGGGATGTCGGCCATCCCACCTGAGCCCGGAAGCTGCAACACAGAACACGATGCCATTCCAGAGCCAAACCCGCCGGGGTTTCAAGGGCTTTGGAATGACACAGCTTCGCTCCGTTTTTGCTTTTTCCGATGTGGACTGAAGTAAAAAACCTGAAGTAAAAAACGCCTGAGCTAGTGACCTAACTCAGGCGTTCGTCATTCTTTCTGAACCAATTACTTGCGCAGGCCCAGTTTGGCAATCAAAGCCAAATAACGGCTGGCGTCTTTGGACTTGAGGTAGTCCAGCAGCTTGCGACGGCGGCTAACCATGCGCAGCAGGCCACGGCGACCGTGGTGGTCTTTGGCATGGGTTTTGAAGTGGGGCATGAGCTCGTTGATACGGGCGGTCAACAAAGCGACTTGAACTTCGGGGCTACCGGTGTCACCGGCTTGGCGTGCGTTGTCTTTGACAACGGCGGCTTTGATACTGGATGCAATCATGTTTTTTCCTGTGATTTAAGAACTTGCGACAGGCGCTGGAACTGCCCCTGTCGTGCTTGTCTGCGATTTGCAGAGCCTTTGATTATAGCCAGAGCGCCGCAGCCCGCCAGAACTTGCTCGGATAAATCCGATCAGCAGCGGGTCAAGGCCCGCCATCGGCTCCCACATCAGGGGCGCTGCATCTGGCAGCTCGTGGGCTGCTCGGCCTGCTCGGCGGCAATGGTTGTGACCACCCGAAAGCCGTAACCCGATCCTTCCACATCGAACTTCACGCCTGGCGCGCCGAGTTTGTCCATGACCGCCACCACAAGCGGCTGCTGAAACTGGTGGTCAGCGGCGCGCATGGTGCCGGTTTGCCCGCTAAAAGTGATGCTGGCCTTTTCCAGTTGTTGCGCCACGGCGACGGCTTCGGTGGTGCCCGCCTTGTCAATGGCTTGCGCCAGAGCCTCCACCATCAACTGCATGCGCATGTGCACGTAATCGTCTGCGGGTTTGGGGAAACGCACGCGAAAGGACTGGTAAAAGACCTCGCTTTGCGCACTTTGCACATTGGGCAACCAATCGGCCACCGCCACCACCTTGCCCACGCCGGCCTCGCCAATCGCAGCCGGTGCGCCCAGGGCATTGCCGTAAAAGGTGTAAAACTTGCCGTCGAAACCGACGTCTTTGGCAGCCTTGACCAGCAGCGTCAGGTCGTTGCCAAAATTGCCGGTGATGACCGCCTGCGCCCCGCTGGCCTTGATTTTTGCCGCATAGGGCATGAAGTCCTTGACCCTTCCCATCGGGTGCAGTTCTTCGCCGACCAGTTGCACATCAGGACGCAGCGCCGCCAACTGGCGCTTGGCCTCGCGCGCCACGGCATGGCCGAAGCTGTAGTCCTGGCCGATGATGTAAACGCGCTTGAGCATTT
>PFUD01000151.1 GCA_002789915.1 Comamonadaceae bacterium CG_4_9_14_3_um_filter_60_33
ATTGGCACCAGCCACGGCGCGTACAAGTTCACCCGCAAGCCCACCGGCGACATCCTGGCGATTGACCGCATTGCGCAAATCCACGCGCAAATCCCCAACACGCACCTGGTGATGCACGGCTCAAGCAGCGTGCCGCAAGAGTGGCTGGCGATCATTCGCCAGTATGGCGGCGACCTGAAAGAAACTTATGGTGTGCCGGTCGAAGAAATCCAGCGTGGCATCAAAAGCGGTGTGCGCAAGGTCAACATCGACACCGACATCCGCCTGGCCATGACCGGCGCCATGCGCCAGAGCTTTGCCGAAAACCCCAGCGAGTTCGATCCGCGCAAAAGCTTGATCGCAGCGCGCAAAGCCGCCATGGGCATTTGCAAGCTGCGCTTCGAGGCCTTTGGCTGTGCCGGCTTCGGCTCAAAGATCAAGCCGGTCCACCTCGACGTGATGGCGGCGCGCTACTAAGGGCTTGTTCGCAAATAACCTATACATTTGGCTCGCCGACCTTGGGCGCACTGCGTCGTTGCAAAACGCTTGTGTAGCAAAGCTACACGGCGCGCTTTGCGCCTCGCATTGCATCCCAAATCCGGCGCCCAAATGCACAGGTTATTCATGAGCAAGCCCTAAGTTCCAGGCCCGCAATCCATGCAATCCTCAACCACCTGCGGACCAAGGTTCAGCTTCTGGTTGAGGTCACGCAGGGCGGTGCGCAGTCCTTCTTCAATGACCGGATGGTAGAAAGGCATGTCCAGCATGCTTGAAACTGTCATGCGCTGTTGCGCCGCCCACGCCAGCAGATGGCCAATGTGCTCGGCGGCGGGGCCGAACATTTCGGCGCCCAAAAACAAACCTGTGCCTTGCTCGCCATAAACTTTCAAAGTGCCTTGGTTGCGCAGCATGACGCGGCTGCGGCCCTGGTTCTCAAAAGACTCGACCCCCACGGCAAAGCGATTCTTGTGGTGCTGCTCCAGCTGTTTCAGATTCAAGCCCACCGATGCCACTTGCGGGTCCGTGAAGACCACCGCCAGCGGCGTGCGGCGCAGGCCGGGTTCAATGTCAGGAAAACGCCCGGCGTTGTTGCCCGCAATGCGGCCCTGGTCGGCGGCTTCGTGCAGCAGGGGGCTGTCGTTGCTGGCGTCGCCGGCAATAAAAATTGTGCTGTCGCCGCACTGCAGCGTCGAGCGGTCAAAGTCTGGCACGCCGCGCTCGTCCAATTGCAAGCCTGTGTTTTCCAGGTCGAGGTCAGCCACAGCAGGCGTCCGCCCGGTCGCGGCCAGCACATAGTCGAAGGCCTCCGTTTTCCAGTCGCCATCGCGATGCAGATAAGTGACTTCGATCCCGCTGGCCGTTTCCTTGGCCGACTTCACCTCAGCCGAGGCATCTAGGTAAAACTCCTTGTTGAAGGTCTGGTTGGCATCCTCCCGAATAGCAGGGTCCTGAATGCCGGCAATACCACCACCGACGCCAAACACCTTGACCTGCACCCCCAGGCGGCTCATCGCCTGTGCCAATTCCATGCCCAGAACACCAGGGCCAAACACCGCCAGACTGGTTGGCAAAGTGGGCAACTCAAAGATGTTTTCATTGGTCAGCAAGTGCGCGCCCAGTTCCTTCAGGACCGGCGGCAGCACAGGCACGCTGCCGGTGGCGATGACGATGCGCTTGGCGTGAATCAGCTGACCGTCCTCGGTCACCAGGGTGTTGGCATCCTTGAACTTGACCGTGGCGGTTAACCTGTCAGCCGGCGCAATGCCATCAATTGCTTTGAGCACAGCGCCTACAAAACGGTCGCGCTCGCGTTGAACGCGCGCCATCACGGCAGCGTCGTCCACAGTGACCGCTTGCACGTTTACCCCGAAGGCATGTGCATGGCGTGCCAAGTGCGCGGACTCGGCGGCGGCAATCAGCAATTTGCTGGGCATGCAACCCACGCGCGCGCAGGTGGTGCCATAGGCGCCGCCTTCGATCAGCAAAACGGAATCAGCGTGAGCGCGGGCAGCGCGGTAGGCAACCATGCCGGCCGTACCGGCACCAATGATGGCGACTTCGACTTGAAAAGGTGTCATGGCAGTTTGGTTGTGAGTGTTTGACAACTTACTTGGCCAGCCAGAGTGCCAGCTCGTCGGCGCCGCCGACATAGTGGCCGTCGACATACACCTGCGGCGTGGTGCCGTGTCCGCTGACGGCTTGCAGCGAGCTGTAGCTAACACCGTGGCTGCCCAACTCGATTTCTTCAAAACGCAGGCCTTTGTCATTGAGCATTTTGCGTGCGCGCGCGCAGTGCTGGCAGCCGGGCTTGCTAAAGAAGGTGATGCGCGGCGGCGGGCTGGCCTTGGGGTTGATGTAGTGCAGCATGGTGTCGGCATCTGACACCTTGAACGGGTCGCCCGGTTCCTCGGGCTCGATGAACATTTTTTCAATCAGGCCGTCTTTGACCAGCATGGCATAGCGCCAGCTGCGCTTGCCCAGGCCGATGTCTGATTTGTCCACCAGCAGGCCCATGCCCTCAGAAAATTCGCCGTTGCCATCGGGAACAAAGGTGATGTTGTCGGCATGCTGCTCGCTCTGCCATGTTTCCATCACAAATGGGTCGTTGACCGCCAGGCAAATGAGGCTGTCGACGCCATTGGCCTTGAACACATCGGCCAATTCGTTAAAACGCGGCAAGTGCAAGTTGGAGCAGGTTGGCGTGAAGGCGCCCGGCAATGCGAATAGCACCACTGTTTTGCCCTTGAACAGCGCATCGCTGTCGACCTTTTGCCAGTCGTCATCGACCCGGATCGGGAACGTGACATTGGGGACTTTTTGACCTTCGCGAGATTTAAGCATGGGTTTCCTTTAACAGTGGGCGAATGGCTTCGCAAGCATGTCAGTCGATGACTGTGGACGAATGCTATTGGGGACGGCAGGCGTTCATCTGTGCGATTGCGTACATAGGGCGTCATCCGGCGCCCGTACGTTCTGTTTGCAAGGGCCGTGACGTTTGTCCGTTAGCCGTAATAATTTGCTTTTACCATGGACGTCAAGGACAGGGGTTCGGCCGCAGAACAGCCTCAAGCGCTCATCTTTCCCAAGGTGGGCTAATCAGAGTGTCATGCGCGAGAGTTTCAATCAACTACAGGAGCCATACATGGCAGAACAGAAATTAGGCAACCCGGCGGTCGTCGGTCTGGCGGGCTTCGGCTTCACCACATTCATTCTGCAGTTTCACAACGTGGGCTGGATGGGCATCGGGCCGGTGATCTGGCTGGGTTTGATTTTTGGTGGCCTGGCGCAGATGATTGCAGGCTTGCAGGAAATGAAAACCGGCAACAACTTTGGTTATTGCGCCTTCACTGCCTATGGCTGTTTCTGGATATCGCTGGCGTTGATTCTCATTGGCAACCATTTCAATATCTACGTGTCAAGCACCACTGATATCGGCTGGTTTCTGGTTGCCTGGACTGGCCTGACAACGATTCTCTGGATTGGCTCGATGCGTATCAGTGGTGCCTTGGGGCTGACCTTTACGCTACTGATGATTGGCTTTATCCTGCTCGACTTCGCGCATTTCGGCTACCCGCAACTCACCGTGATCGCCGGCTACGAGCTGATGTTGACGGCCGCCAGCGCCTGGTACATCATGGCGCATATCATTTTTGCCGATGTCTTTGGCCGCGACGTGCTGCCTGTTGGCAAGCCCTGGATTTAATGGAGAAACTCACATGCAACTGATTCAAAAATATGCCCTGAGCCTGGCTGTCTCCGTGCTGGCAGGTGTGGCTGGTACCACTTACGCTGCGGGCGAAGAAGCGGCGACACCCGAGGAGGCCATCACCAAGGTGCGCTCGGCTGCCAAATTTCTGCAAGACAAGGGGGCGTCTGGTTTTGCGTCGCTCAACAGCAAGGACGGTGCCTGGGTCTGGAAAGACAGTTATGTCTATGCGTTTGACTGCCGAATGGACCGCATGGTGGCCCACCCAATGCGCCCTGATCTGGTCGGCCTGCCAATCATGCAAATTACCGACAACAATGGCAAATACATTTTCAAGGACTTGTGCAAGGCGGCCGCCCAACCGCGTGGCGGTTGGGTCGAGTACGTGTGGACGCGCCCGGGTGCCGGGAGCGTGTCGCGCAAGATGACTTATGCCATGACGGCCAACATTGCCTTTTCAACCGGCATCCAGATTGCCGCCGGTGTGCATGACGAAAAACTCACGCTGGAAGCATTGACGCAAGTGGCCGACAAATTGCTGGATCCGGCCAAATACCCTTCTAATTGAATTTGGGCCAGGCGATCTATTTCGCTTTCGCCCTGGTTTCAAAGCGCTCCGAAAACGCCGTCATACGCGCGCGGTTTTTGCCAAAATCATAACGACCCAGCAAGGATTGCGAGCGGAAATTGATCTGGCCAGACTCGGCATCCAGCACAAAATCGACCTGGTCCCGAAAACCCAGCGGCGTGGTGAAGATTACTTCGAGCCAGACCGGATCGCTGCGCACAATGGACGCTTCAGGGTGGCTGGCCAGGGTGGCGCGCAGCAATGTCATGCCCTGCGCGGCATTGCCGGTGTAGCGCAGTGCTGGCAGGGCGCCGCCCAGAGAATTCACGCAGTTGCTGCTGCGCGGGCAACTCATGTCGGTGGGGTGGGCATTGGCACCAAGTTTGATTTCCGGGCCGGCTTCCTGCGCCGCACAACCAGCGAGCAGGAGCGCAAGCGCTGCGGTTCGTGCGAAGGTACATTGAATAGAAGTGAGTTTCATGTGTGTGTGGATGGCCTGTTCATGGGTAACGTTGACGCAGACTGCGCGAGTTCAGCAGCAACCCAGCCAGCAAGGTGAGGAGGGCGACGGCGCCCAGAATCACGGCCGCGGTAGTCCAGGGCCGCCCGACTTGTTGCCGCATCTGGACCAGCAGCACGATGGCCAGCATCCAATTGACCGTGGCGCCATAGGCGGCCAGTTGCAGCAGCAGCAGGCTCCAGCGCTTTCTGTACAAAAACAGCAGTGGTGTCGCCACGCTGAGGGCCACCAGCCCATAGCTGTCCGCTCGCAAAAAGTGCGCGGCGGTGAGCGCGGCGGCGACAACAAAAAGAACAATTCGCAGGGTCATTGAGATTATCCGGAAAGCGAGCAATGAGCAGCATTTTGCATTGATCCAATTATTTCGATTCTGTTCAGCATGGGTTCATGCCGCCACGTGCACACTGCACGCCATACCAACCCACGGAGTTTTTCATGAAACGTCTTACACATCTCACACGCTTCAGTATTGCCGGTTTGTTCGCCACCGCCTTGTTCGGCGCCCAGGCCGCCACTTTCACCGATCACGCGCGGGTGAGCGGCGCTGAGCCGCAGTACGAAAACATCAACGTGCCGCGCAACGAATGCACCAGCCACTGGGTGAATGAGGGCGACGAGCGCGTCAGCGCAGCTCCTCAAAATACCCAGCCTCGCCAATATGGCGGTGCCATTGTGGGCGGCCTGGCCGGTGGCGTTCTGGGCCACCAGGTGGGCGGCGGCAGAGGCAAAGACGTCGCCACCGTCGTGGGCGCGGTGTTGGGCGCCATGACCGGCGATCACCTGGAAAACCGCAATCCACCAACCCAGTACAACAACGGCCAATACGCCAACAACGGGCGCTATCAGCCAGCGCAACGGGAAGTCCAGCGCTGCCGCACGGTGTATGACGTGCAAACCCGCGTCTCTGGCTACCGCGTAACCTATGACTACCGTGGCCAGCAGTACACCACGCTCATGCGCAACAACCCGGGCAACCGCCTGCCGGTGCGTGTCAGCGTGGACCCGATTGAGCAATAATCAAGCTCCCCAAAACGCCTGCCCGCCATGAAATTTTTGACCACCGTGATCACTGCCCTGATGCTGGCGCTCAGCGTGCCGGCGTGGGCCGATGTCAGCCGCGATGATGCCGCGACCATGGTGCAAAAAGCCACGGGCGGGCGCGTGCTGGCGGTGGAACAGACCGAACAGGACGGTCGCCCGGTGTGGCGCGTCAAGGTGCTCACGCCAAAGGGCGAAGTCATTGTGGTGCTGATCGACGCCGCCAGCGGGCGCAAACTTTAACTGCGGCCCAAGGCTGACTCTGCATGCGCCTGCTACTGGTTGAAGACGATGCGGTGTTGCGGCTCGGCTTGCAGCGCAAGTTGGAGGCCGAAGGCTACCGTGTTGACATGGCCGCCGACGGCGCTGATGGCCTGTTTCAGGCCCGCGAATACCCGCTGGACCTGGCCATTGTCGACTTGGGGCTGCCCAAGCTCAACGGCCTGGCGCTGGTGCAAACCCTGCGCGCCGAAGGCCGCACCCTGCCGATCCTGATTCTGACCGCGCGCGGCAGCTGGCAGGACAAAGTGCTGGGGCTGGAGGCGGGTGCCGACGACTACCTGGTCAAACCGTTCGAATTCCCCGAACTGGCGGCGCGCGTCAAGGCGCTGCTGCGGCGCGCGCTCAAGGCTACCTCGGAGGTACTCACTCTGGGCGCGCTGAGCATCGATTTTTCTGCCCAGAGCGTGCGGCTTAAGGGTGCGGCGCTCGAGCTGACCCAGTTCGAATACCGCATGCTGGAATTCTTGGTGCGCGAGCGCGCCCGGGTGGTGAGCAAGCAGGAGTTGTCAGACTACCTGTATCCGCACGATGAAGACCGTGACAGCAATGTGCTGGAGGTGCTGATCGGCCGCTTGCGGCGCAAGCTTGACCCGGACGGTGCGCTGGCGCCCATTGCAACGCTGCGCGGGCGCGGCTACCGCTTTGTGCTGTAGTGAACCCACCGCCGTCCATCCGCGCGCGCCTGGTCTGGGCTGCTTTTGCCGTGTTGCTGGTTTTTTTGGCTGGCGCCGGTTGGGCTGTGCAGCAAGCCTTTGCCGACAGCGTGCGCAGCCAGCGTTTTGCCCGCCTGCAAACCACCGTTTACCTGTTGATGGCCGGGACCGAACTCAACGACCAAGGCGCGCTGGTCATGCCCGCTGCGCTGGCCGAGCCCCGGCTGTCGCTGGCGACCTCCGGGCTTTACGCCAACATCGCCAATCCGGATCAAAACGAGGAATGGCAGTCGTCGTCCACGCTCGGCCTCGATCCGCCTTTTGTGCGTAAGCTCGCGCCTGGCGATTGGCACTTTGAAACCATCAACGCAGCTACAACAGGCCGGGCTTTTCTGGCTGCCAGCTATGCGGTCAAGTGGTCGGTGAATGAGCAGGCGGCACCGCTGGTTTTTTCGGTGCTCGAAGACATGGCCGCGTTTGACAGGGAGTTGCAAACCTTCGAACGCACGCTTTGGAGCTGGCTGGGTGGCACCGGGCTACTGCTGCTGCTCGCACAAACGGTTTTGCTGCGCTGGGGACTGGCGCCGCTGGGGCGCGTGGCGCGGGAAATTCAGCGCATAGAGAAAGGCGAGCAGGCCAGGGTGGAAGGCAATTATCCGAGCGAACTTGCCGGGCTCACACACAACCTCAATGGTTTGATGGACCAAGAGCGGGCCCGGCAAACGCGCTTTAAAGACGCGCTTGATGATCTGGCCCACAGCCTCAAAACACCGCTGGCGGCATTGCGTGCCTCGCTCGAAGCACCCGGTGACTTGCCAGCCATGGTGGCGCAACAAGTGGCGCGCATGGACGACATTGTGGTGCACCAGTTGGGTCGTGCCGGTGCCAGTGGTGCCGCGCGTTTTGCACCGCAATTGGCGCTGGCGCCCATTCTGAACCGCATCCGCGACACGCTTGCCAAGGTTTATCTGGACAAGGATTTGACGTTTGCGCTGGATTGTCCGGCTGACTTGAGCTGGCGCATCGACGAGGGCGACGCCTTCGAGGTGCTGGGCAACGTGCTAGACAACGCGGCCAAGTGGGCACGGCACACCGTGTCGGTGCGGCTCTGGGTGGACGGCAAGCGCCTGCATATTTGCGTGTGTGACGACGGCCCGGGTTTTGCTGACCCGCAGGCGGTATTGGCCAGGCGCGTGCGGCTTGATGAGCAGGTGCCCGGCCACGGCATTGGTCTGGCCGTGGTCAAAGACCTGGTGGCCAGCCACCAGGGCGAGTTGACTGTTTCACGGGCTGAACTGGGCGGCGCGCAAATCGACATTGTTTTGCAGGCGGCGTAGGTCGTACGCTTATTTGTCATCGACTTCCGGGCGCTGTTGTTGCATGGCCGCTTCAATCGACTGCTTGACCTGCTCGCCAATTTGATCGCTTTGCTGTTGCGGAGTCGCCCCCGGCGTGGTTTGCGGCATGGTCACCTGCGCACCGTCCTGCGGTTGAACTTTGATGTTAGACACATCGGTAAGTTGTTTCTTGGCCAGAAAACCCACCAGGGCCACCACCACCAAAAGACCCAAAATGCTGAAAATTGCGCGCATAGACTTGCCTCATAAAAACGTTGCAGTAGGGAACTTTAACGGCAGTGCCGCTTCCTATGTACGCTATTGTGCTCAGGCAATTCCCTTCAAGGCTTACGCGATGACGCTGAAATTACGATCTCTGGCCAATCTGGCCGCTCTCACTCTGGTGCTTGGTACCGCGCTTTTGGGCGGCTGCACCACCACAAAAATTCCGGCGGATGGCAATGGCCTCACGCCTTACCCGCTCACCAAAAACCTTCAGGCCGGCGACATCATCCACTTGCCGACTGGCACCACCATGAACTTCGAGCAGGCCATTGGCATGATCGCCGCAGCCAAGGTGATCTACATCGGCGAAATGCATACCAACCTGCAGGCGCACGAGGCGCAGCGGCGCGTGATTGAGGCGCTGGAGCAACGTTTTCCGGGCCAGATCGCCATCGGCATGGAGATGTTCCGCGAGCCGCAGCAGAGCGCGCTTGACCGCTGGACGCGCGGTGAACTCGACGAACACCAGTTTCTCAAGGCGTCGAAGTGGTACGACAACTGGGGCTCCGACTTTGGCCATTACCGCGGCATTTTGAACTTTGCCCGCGAGCACCGCCAGGACGTGGTGGCGCTCAATCCGCCGAAGGAAATGCAGCAACAATTCGCCCAGGCCGGTGCCGTGCCGCTAACGCCAGAACTCGCAGCCCGGGTGCCGCAAACCGATTTCACCGACCCGTTTCAGCGGGCCATGCTTGAGGCTGTCTTTAAAGGCCATTCTGCGGGCGGCAAACCGTCCAGCATGAGTGCCGAGGCCACGGCCAAAATGTTCGACCGCTTTTACCGCACCCAAATCCTCTGGGAGGAATCGATGGCCAGTCGCATCGTGGACTACCTGAACAGCCCCGCCGGTGCCGGCAAGAAAATGGTGGTGATCGCCGGCGCCTTCCATGTGCGCCACGGTCTCGGCGTGCCGCGCAAGGTGTTGCGCCGCGCCGCTTGGCCCTACGTGATCGTACTGCCCACCGAGCTGTCAATCCCCGAGGAGCACAAGGAGGAGCTGATGATGGACGTCGATATGCCTGAAATTCCGCTCTTGGCCGGCGACTTCGCCTGGATGATTCCCTACGAGAACATCAAGACCCAAAAGGCGCAGTTGGGCGTGCTGATGCGGCTCGATGGCGCCACGGTGGTCATCGACAAGGTGGTGCCGGGCTCACCTGCGGCGCAGGCTGGCCTGATGGCGGGCGACACCTTTGTTTCAATCGACAACTTTTCTGTCACCGAGCAGAGCGACGTGAGCATGGTGATTGGCGGCAAGAAGCCCGGCGACGAGGTCGCTGTGAAAGTGCGCCGCGCGGGCCAGGAGATGCGCTTTGCGCCGCTGCTCAGCGCCCCGGCAGAGCATCCGGTCAAGCCGTAATCAAACTCTGGTCAAGCGCTGCAAAAGGCTCAGCGGCGCACCAGTCGCAACGCGAGTTCATGTGACAAGTTGGGATGCGCCACCTTGTCGTACGGCGGTTTGGGCCAGACCCAGGTCTTCTCGGTGAACAAGGCGCGCATGGCATTGATGTCGCAGTGGTAGGGCGGGCCGTGGATGACACCCTGCTCGCTGGCTGCCGGGCGTAGCATCTGCATGTACAACACCCACAGGCTGCCCGCAGGTTTGAGCCAACGCTGCAGTTGCTGCGTGTATTCCAGCCAGTGCTCCGGGTGAATGGCGCACAGGCAAGTTTGCTCGTAAATGGCGTCAAACGGGTGCGGTGGCTGGTAGCTAAGTACATCGGCCTGAATCACTTCCGCAACAAGTCCCTGCGCCTGCAGCAGCGCACGCGTTTTGGCTACTGCGGCGGCGGTGTAGTCGATACCGGTGACCTCGAAGCCGCGCCGGGCCAGCTCGACCACTTCCCAGCCGGTGCCGCAACCGGGCACCGCGATGTGGCAGGGCAACAACCCACCGCTGTCGAGCCAGGCCAGCAGTTGCGGGCTGGGGCTGCCGCGGTCCCAGCCGGTTTCGTTGTTGTCAAAGCGCTGTTGCCAAAAATCGGTCGTGGGGCCTGCCATCTGAGATGCTTTCTGCAAGTGGTGAATAGCCACAGTATGTCTCAAGCCATGGTGCAAGCCGTTAGTTGCCAAGGTGCCGCGTCGCCATCAACCCAATCAGTGCGGCGGCACACAGACAGGCGTGACGCATTTGCCCTACCCTTGCCGCGCGTTTCAATTTTTAAAATCAACCCTTTGGAATAACTCATGAACCTTCACCTCGGATTGACACCCCTCATCTCGCTCGTGGCCGGCATTCTCATTTTGGTGATGCCTCGGCTGCTCAATTACATCGTGGCGATTTATCTGATTGCAATTGGCATCATCGGTCTGATGGGTCGCGGGTAGGCCTGAACGCGCGTTTACAATTTGCCCATCAGGTCGGCGTAAATCGGCCTGTACACGCTAGGGGTGCTGATGTTCGCAAGAGCGTCGGCTGAGATAACACCCTGGAACTTGATCAAGGTAATACTTGCGCAGGGAAGCGTCGCTAAACGTGCACTACCCTGCCGTCGACAAAGGCAATTCGATGGCGTTCTGTTTGAAACTGTCCCCCCTCGCGCTGGCGCTTGCTGCCACCGCTTCCTTCTCCACTTTTGCTCAGACCGCGCCGCAGAGCTTGCAGGCGATCACCGTGACCGGTAAAACCGCGCCGCAGCTCGATGTCGAAAGCGCCGATGTTTCCGGCTTTGGCGTGCCGCTGGCCAAATCGCCCCAAAGCGTGACGGTGTTGGGCGCAGACTTGCTAAGCGCCAGCGCCGCGCAATCGCTGTCGCAGGTGATCAAGCTCGATGCCTCGCTGGCCGACAGCTACAACACCACGGGTTACATCGAGAGCGTGTCGATTCGCGGTTTTCTTCTTGATCAAAGCGGCAATTTCACACGCAATGGCCTGATCACCTCGAACGACGCACCGATCGCGCTGGAAAACAAGGAGCGCATTGAAGTCCTCAAGGGCGTGGCCGGCCTGCAGTCGGGTGTGTCGGCGCCGGGCGGCCTGGTGAACTATGTCACCAAGGTGCCCATGAAAGACAACTTTGTCACTGCGGAACTCGGTGCGAATGACAGCGGCGGCGCCAAACTGCATCTAGATGTCAACCAGAATCTGGGCGCGGTCGGCGTGCGCCTGAATCTGGTCGATGAAGCCCTGCGCCCGCAGTTTGACAAGGCCGACGGTTCGCGCCAGCTGCTTAGCCTGGCGCTGGCAACCGAGTTGAGTCCGGCGACCTCGGTGTCTGCCAACCTTGAATACCACCGCAAACGTCAACCCTCGGTGCCAGGGCTGGGCCTGCTCGACAGCGATGGCGATGGTCTGGGCGACACGCTACCCGGCAGCATCAACCCGCGCCTGAACCTGAACAACCAGGCCTGGTCGCAGCCGTTTGAGGCCAGCAGCACCACAGCCGAAGTGGCGCTCAAGCATTCGCTCAATGCCAACTGGAGCGCCCGCGTGGCAGCCAACACGCAGCGCCTGGACATTGATGACCGTCTGGCTTTTCCGGACGGCTGCAGCAGCGCGGCAAACTACGTCTATCCCGGCTTGTGCGCCAATGGCGACGTCGATGTGTATGACTACCGCAGCGAGAACGAACAGCGCAATCTGTGGAGTTGGGACGCCCGCCTGGACGGCAAATTCCAGGCGCTCGGCCTGCAGCACGCCACCCGGATCGGTTTGAACGGGCGCAGCGCCAGCGCCGATCTGGCGCCGATGCAGGCCTACAACTGGGTTGGCATCACGAATATCTACGCC
>PFUD01000159.1:0-763 GCA_002789915.1 Comamonadaceae bacterium CG_4_9_14_3_um_filter_60_33
CGACCGCGACCGCATTGTGCACAGCACGGCGTTCAGGCGGCTGGTCTATAAAACCCAGGTGTTTTTGAACCACGAAGGCGACCTATTTCGCACCCGGCTCACGCACTCGCTCGAAGTGGCGCAGCTCGGCCGCTCGGTGGCGCGCACGCTCGGCCTCAATGAAGACCTGGTCGAAGCCATCGCGCTGGCGCACGACCTGGGTCACACGCCGTTTGGCCACGCCGGGCAGGACACGCTCAATGCCTGCATGGCCGACTTTGGCGGCTTCGAGCACAACTTGCAAAGCCTGCGCGTGGTGGACCATCTGGAAGAGCGCTACCCCGAGTTTGACGGCCTGAACCTGACGTTCGAGACGCGCGAGGGCATCCTCAAGCACTGTTCGCGCCAGCATGCCGAGCAGCTTGAGCGCGCCGAGCCGAACGGCGTGGCGCAGCGTTTTTTGGCGCGCACCCAGCCCAGCCTGGAGGCCCAGTTGTGCAACCTGGCCGACGAGATTTCCTACAACGCGCATGACATTGATGACGGCGTCCGCTCTGGGCTCATTACGCTTGAGCAGTTGCATGATGTGCCGCTGTTCGATGATTTCAGGCAGCAAACGCTGGCCGAGTTTCCGCAGTTGCAGGACAAGGGGCAGGGCAGGCGGCTGCTCTACGAGTCGATTCGTCGCATGCTGAGCGCGCAAGTCTATGACGTGATCAACGCCACGCAGGCAGCGCTGCAAGCGGCAGCACCGGCGGATGCTGACGCGGTGCGCCAACTGCCG
>PFUD01000159.1:788-62365 GCA_002789915.1 Comamonadaceae bacterium CG_4_9_14_3_um_filter_60_33
GGTTGGCAACCGCCAAGGCCGCCGAGCCGCAGCCCGAGCACGCCCTGCCGCGCATCGTGGCCGACTACATTGCCGGCATGACCGACCGCTTTGCCCTGCGCGAACACGAGCGCCTGACCGGCTTGCGCCTGCTCGACTGAAAGACCCTCATGACCCCCGACGCCACCGTGATTGCCGACACCCGCGCCTGGCTGGAGCGCGCCGTGATCGGGCTGAACCTGTGCCCGTTTGCCAAAAGCGTGCACGTCAAGGGCCAGGTGCATTACGCGGTGAGCCATGCCACTACCCGGCAAGACTTGCTGGCTGACCTGATCATTGAGCTCAAAGACCTGGCCGCCACGGACGCCAAACTGCGCGACACCACGCTCTTGATCGCGCCCGAGTGCCTGCAAGACTTTCTGGATTTCAACGACTTTCTGGCGGAAGCCGACCGGGCGCTGGAAGACCTGGAACTTGATGGCGTGCTGCAAATCGCCTCGCTGCACCCGCGCTACCAGTTTGCCGGCACGGCTGAGGACGACATCACCAATTTCACCAACCGCTCGCCTTACCCCACGCTGCATTTGCTGCGTGAAGACAGCATCGACCGCGCGGTGGCAGCTTTTCCCAACCCCGAGTCGATCTTCGAGGTCAATATGCAAACCATGGAGCGCCTGGGGCTGGACGGCTGGGCGGCGCTCAAGGTGGATCGCACTGCGCCACTTGAGCCGCCCGCGCCGCCCGTGGCATCATCGCCCCATGACACACCCAAAACCTGAAAGCGCACAGCGAAGCAAGCCAGTGGCCAAGTTAGCAACCAAACCCGTGGCCAAGGCGCCGCCGACGCTGGCCGACGACATTCGCCCCGGCCAGTCCATCGAATTGCTCAAGGAGCTGCACATCCTGACGCGCGACGGCAAGCTCAACCAGGACTCGCGGCGCAAGCTCAAGCAGGTGTACCACCTCTACCAGTTCATTGAGAAACTGCTGCTGGAGCTGGGCGATCAGCCATCGGGCATCACCCTTGCCGACCACGGCGCCGGCAAGTCATACCTGGGCTTCATTCTGTACGACCTGTTTTTCAAGCAACTGGCGCAAGGGCACATTTACGGCATCGAAACGCGCCCGGAACTGGTGCTAAAGTCCCGCGAACTGGCGCAGCGGCTGGGCTTTGAGCGCATGTCGTTTCTGAACCTGACGGTGGCTGAGTCGGCGCAATCCGACCAGTTGCCCGCACGCATCGATGTGGTCACGGCGCTGCACGCCTGCGACACCGCCACCGACGACGCGATTGCCTTCGGCCTGCAAAAGCAGGCGCGCTTCATGGTGCTGGTGCCTTGCTGCCAGGCTGAAGTGGCGCGCGTGCTGAGCCAGCACAAGGCGTTGTCGCTGTCGCGCACGCCGTTGTCCGAGCTGTGGCGCCACCCCTTGCACACGCGCGAAATGGGCAGCCAGATTACCAACGTCCTGCGCTGCCTTTATCTGGAAGCCTGCGGCTACCAGGTCACGGTGACCGAGCTGGTGGGCTGGGAGCACAGCCTAAAAAACGAGCTCATCATCGCCCGCCATACTGGCCAGAAAAAGCGCGCAGCAGCCGAGCGCCTGCGCGCGCTGCTCGACGAATTTGGCCTGTCACCCCTGCTCGATACCCGCTTTAAACAATTGGGGTCAGATTCCAATTAATTTTGGACATTAGCAACATGGCACGTCTTCCTCGTCTCACTTTGCCCGGTTACCCGCACCATGTGATTCAGCGTGGCAACAACCGCCAAGCCATTTTTGCCACGGCCGCCGACTACCGCAGGCTGCTCGACCTGCTGGAAGAAAACGCCAAAAAATTCGACGTGGCGCTGCACGCCTATGTGCTGATGAGTAACCACTTCCACCTGCTTGCCACGCCGCAGACGGCAGATGGCTTGACCAAAATGATGCAGGCCGTGGGCCGCAGCTATGTGCGCTATTTCAACGACACGCAAAAACGCAGCGGCACCTTGTGGGAGGGGCGCTTCAAGTCCACCCTGATCCAGACCGACCGCTACCTGCTGGCCTGCATGGCCTACATCGACCTCAATCCGGTGCGGGGCGGTTTGGTGGCGCAGCCGCAAGACTACCCGTGGTCGAGCCATTTGCACTATCTGGGCGTGCGCCCGGACCGGTTGATCACGCCGCATGCATTGGTATGGGCGCTCGGCAACACGCCTTTTGCCCGCGAAGCCGCGTACGCCGAATTGGTGCAGAGCGGCCTCAATTCGGTGCAGCAGGCTGCCATCACGCAGGCAACTTTGAGCGGCTGGGCCCTGGGTGAAGCCGATTTTGTGGCTGATTTGCAAAAGAAAACAGAGAGGCGCGTGGCCAAAGCGGGCGCTGGGCGGCCCTTTTCTGTCACCAAGCCAGCTCAAAAATAGACGTTAAGCTACCAAAAAATCAAGCTTTTTTGCTATTTTTATTAATGTGTCCCCAATTAATTCATGAAATTCGATTTTGAAAATTAATTGGAATCTGACCCCAATTATTTTGTTTGGCATGGATGCTGCGATGCGGTAAAGTCACTATCTTTGAAATTCACAGGAGCGCGCCCCATGACGACGGCAGCAGAGATCAAGCATCTCCAGGACAAGGGTTTGTATTCGGCAGCGCAAGAGCACGACGCGTGCGGCGTGGGTTTTGTGGCGCATATCAAGGGCGTCAAGTCGCACGACATCGTCAAGAATGCGCTCAAAATTCTCGAAAACCTCGACCACCGGGGTGCCGTGGGCGCCGACAAGCTGATGGGCGACGGCGCGGGCATTTTGATTCAATTGCCCGACGCGCTGTACCGCGAAGAGATGGCCGCGCAAGGCGTTACCTTGCCGCCGCCCGGCGAGTATGGCGTTGGCATGGTGTTTCTGCCCAAGGAGCACGCCAGTCGCCTGGCTTGCGAGCAGGAGCTCGAGCGCGCCGTCAAGGTTGAAGGCCAGGTGCTGCTGGGCTGGCGCGATGTGCCGGTCAACCGCGACATGCCGATGTCGCCCACGGTGCGCGCCAAGGAGCCCATCCTGCGCCAGCTTTTCATCGGCCGTGGCAACGACGTGATCGTGCAGGACGCGCTGGAACGCAAGCTGTATGTGATCCGCAAGACCGCCAGTGCGCACATTCAGGCGCTCAAGCTCAAGCACAGCAAAGAGTATTACGTGCCCAGCATGTCGAGCCGCACTGTCATTTACAAGGGCCTGCTGCTGGCCCATCAGGTGGATACTTATTACCTGGATTTGCAAGACCCGCGCTGCATTTCGGCGCTGGGCCTGGTGCACCAGCGCTTTTCCACCAACACCTTCCCGGAATGGCCGCTGGCCCACCCCTACCGCTACGTGGCGCACAACGGCGAAATCAACACCGTCAAGGGCAACTACAACTGGATGAAGGCACGCGAGGGCGTGATGAGCTCGCCGGTGCTCGGCGCCGACCTGCCAAAGCTTTACCCCATCAGCTTTGCCGACCAGTCGGATACCGCGACCTTTGACAACTGCCTCGAACTGCTGACCATGGCCGGCTACTCGCTGGCGCAGGCGGTGATGATGATGGTTCCCGAGCCCTGGGAGCAAAACGACGCCATGAGCGAGCGCCGCCGCGCGTTTTATGAATACCACGCGCCCATGATGGAGCCGTGGGACGGTCCGGCCAGCATCGTGTTCACTGACGGCCGCCAGATCGGCGCCACGCTCGACCGCAACGGGCTGCGGCCGTCGCGCTACTGCATCACCGACGACGACCTGGTGGTAATGGCCTCCGAGTCCGGTGTGCTGCCGTTCCCCGAGAGCCAGATTGTGCGCAAATGGCGCCTGCAGCCCGGCAAGATGTTCCTCATCGATCTGGAGCAGGGCCGCATGATCGACGACGAAGAGCTCAAGAGCGGGCTGGCCAACAGCAAGCCCTACAAGCAGTGGATCGAGAACCTGCGCATTCGCCTCGACGACGTGCAAGGCGGCGGCGAGCCCGCCAGCGCGGCCGAGTCCGAAAGCAACCTGCTCGACCGGCAACAGGCGTTTGGCTATACCCAGGAAGACCTCAAGTTTTTGATCGCGCCGATGGCCGCCAACGGCGAAGAAGCCCTCGGATCGATGGGCAACGACAGCCCGCTGGCGGTCTTGAGCGACAAAAACAAGCCGCTCTACAACTACTTCAAGCAGTTGTTCGCGCAGGTGACGAATCCGCCGATCGACCCGATCCGCGAAGCCATCGTGATGAGCCTGGTCTCGTTTGTCGGCCCCAAGCCCAACCTGCTCGACATCAACCAGGTCAACCCGCCGATGCGGCTCGAAGTGAGCCAGCCGGTGCTCAGTTTTGCCGACATGGCCAAGCTGCGCGACATCGAAAAATACACCCGCGGCAAGTTTCACAGTTACACGCTCGACATCACCTACCCGCTGGCCTGGGGTCATGAGGGCGTTGAGGCCCAACTCGCCTCGCTGTGCGCCGAGGCGGTTGATGCCATCAAGGACGGTAACAACATCCTGATCATCAGCGACCGCGCCATCAGCGCCAACCAGGTGGCAATTCCGGCCTTGCTGGCGCTCTCGGCCATTCACCAGCACCTGGTGCGCGAAGGCTTGCGCACCACCGCCGGCCTGGTGGTGGAAACCGGCACGGCGCGCGAGGTGCACCACTTCGCCGTGCTGGCCGGTTACGGCGCTGAAGCCGTGCACCCGTATCTGGCCATGGAAACGCTGGCCAGCATCTGTAAAGAGCTGCCGGGCGAGCTCAGCGCCGACAAGGCCATTTACAACTACGTCAAGGCAGTTGGCAAGGGCTTGTCCAAGATCATGTCGAAGATGGGCGTGAGCACTTACATGAGCTACTGCGGCGCGCAACTGTTCGAGGCCATTGGCCTGTCCAGCGCCACCATCAAGCAGTATTTCACCGGCACGCCAAGCCGGGTTGAAGGCATTGGCGTGTTCGAAATTGCCGAAGAAGCCATCCGCATGCACAAGGCTGCCTACGGCACCGACCCGGTACTGGCCAACCGGCTCGACACCGGTGGTGAATACGCCTGGCGTACCCGTGGTGAAGAGCACATGTGGACGCCAGACGCCATTGCCAAGTTGCAGCACAGCACGCGCGCCAACAACTGGAACACCTACAAGGAATACGCGCAGATCATCAACGACCAAAACAAGCGCCACATGACGCTGCGCGGCTTGTTCGAGTTCAAAATTGACCCGGCCAAGGCGATCCCGCTCGACGAGGTCGAACCGGCCAAGGAGATCGTCAAGCGCTTTGCTACCGGCGCCATGTCGCTGGGTTCGATTTCCACCGAGGCCCACGCCACGCTGGCCGTGGCCATGAACCGCATCGGCGGCAAGAGCAACACCGGCGAGGGCGGCGAAGACCCGCTGCGCTACCGCAACGAGCTCAAGGGCATCCCGATCAAGCAGGGGCAAACCATGTCCGACCTGCTCGGCAAGGACCTGTTTGAGGCGGATTACCCGCTGCAAGACGGCGACTCGATGCGCTCGCGCATCAAGCAGGTGGCGTCCGGGCGCTTTGGCGTCACGGCGGAATACCTCAACAGCGCTGACCAGATTCAGATCAAGATGGCGCAAGGCGCCAAGCCGGGTGAGGGCGGTCAACTGCCAGGCGGCAAGGTGTCTGAGTACATTGGCCGGCTGCGCCACTCGGTGCCCGGCGTCGGCCTGATTTCGCCACCGCCGCACCACGACATTTATTCCATTGAAGACCTGGCGCAACTCATTCACGATCTGAAAAACGTTTCGCCCAAATCAAGCATCAGTGTCAAGCTGGTGTCTGAAATCGGAGTGGGCACGATTGCCGCGGGCGTTGCCAAATGCAAGGCCGACCATGTGGTGATTGCCGGCCACGACGGCGGCACCGGTGCTTCGCCATGGTCGTCCATCAAGCACGCTGGCAGCCCGTGGGAAATCGGCTTGGCCGAGACTCAGCAAACGCTGGTGCTCAACCGCCTGCGCAGCCGCATCCGCGTGCAGACCGACGGCCAAATGAAGACTGGCCGCGACGTGGTGGTGGGTGCGCTGCTGGGTGCCGACGAATTCGGTTTTGCCACCGCACCGCTGGTGGTAGAAGGCTGCATCATGATGCGCAAGTGCCACCTCAACACCTGCCCGGTGGGCGTGGCCACGCAAGACCCAGCGCTGCGCAAAAAATTCTCTGGCAAGCCCGAGCATGTGGTGAACTACTTCTTTTTCATCGCCGAAGAGGCCCGCCAAATCATGGCGCAACTGGGCATCCGCAAGTTTGACGACTTGATTGGTCGCTCTGATTTGCTCGACCAGCGTGCCGGCCTGGCGCACTGGAAAGCCAGCGGGCTGGACTTCAGCCGCCTGTTTGCGCAGCCTGATGTGCCAGCCGATGTGCCGCGCTTCCACTTTGAGACGCAGGACCATGGCCTGCACAAGGCGCTCGACAACGTGCTGATCGCCAAGTGCCGCAGTGCCATCGACACCGGCGAAAAAGTCAAGATCATGGAAGTAGCGCGCAACGTGAATCGCTCGGTGGGGGCCATGCTTTCGGGCGCGGTCACGCAAGTGCACCCGCAAGGGCTGCCCGACGACACCATTCGCATCCAGCTCGACGGCACTGGCGGCCAGTCGTTCGGCGCTTTTCTGTGCAATGGCATCACGCTGTACCTGATCGGCGACGCCAACGACTACACCGGCAAGGGCCTCAGTGGCGGCCGCGTGGTGGTGCGCCCGAGCATCGACTTCCGCGGCGACCCCATCAGCAACACCATTGTTGGCAACACCGTGATGTTTGGCGCCACCAGTGGTGAGGCTTTTTTCAGTGGCGTGGCCGGCGAGCGCTTTGCGGTGCGCTTGTCGGGCGCCACCACTGTGGTCGAAGGCACCGGCGACCACGGCTGCGAGTACATGACCGGCGGCACCGTGGCGGTGCTGGGCAAAACCGGGCGCAACTTTGCCGCCGGCATGAGCGGCGGCATTGCCTACGTCTATGACGAAGACGGCCAGTTTGCCAAGCGCTGCAACACCGCCATGGTGACTTTGCAAAAAGTGCTGACCACCGCAGAGCAAAAAGAGGCCATGGATGAGAGCTTGTGGCACCGTGGCTTGAGCGATGAAGCGCAGCTCAAACAAATGCTGGCCGACCACAACCGCTGGACCGGCAGCAAGCGCGCCCGCGAGTTGCTCGACAACTGGGAGGCCTCGCGCGTCAAATTCGTCAAGGTGTTCCCGATCGAATACAAGCGCGCTTTGGGCGAACTGCATGCCAAAAAAGCGGCACAAGCCAAGGTGGACCGGGTGCAAGCGGCGACCAAAAAAGAAACCGCCTTGGGCCGATAGGAAGTCATTGAAGAGAAGTTGCGAGACTAAGGAAAAATATCATGGGAAAAATCACCGGTTTCATGGAATACGAGCGCGTCGAAGAGGGCTACAAGCCCGTGCCCGAGCGCCTGAAAAACTACAGAGAGTTCGTCATTGGCCTGGACGATCAGGCGGCTGTCAAGCAGGCGGCGCGCTGCATGGACTGCGGCACGCCGTTTTGTAACAGCGGCTGCCCGGTCAACAACATCATTCCGGATTTCAACGATCTGGTCTATCACAATGACTGGAAAGAAGCCATTGACGTGCTGCACAGCACCAACAATTTCCCCGAGTTCACCGGCCGTATTTGCCCGGCCCCGTGCGAGGCTGCCTGCACGCTCAACGTCAACCAGTTGCCAGTGGGCATCAAGAGCATTGAGCACGCCATCATCGACCGCGCCTGGGCGCACGGCTGGGTGACGCCCCAGCCCGCCAAAATCAAGACCGGCAAGCGCGTGGCCATCGTCGGCTCGGGCCCGGCCGGACTGGCGGCGGCGCAGCAGCTGGCGCGCGTCGGCCATGAGGTCACGCTGTTCGAGAAGAACGACCGCCTGGGTGGCCTGCTGCGCTACGGCATCCCCGACTTCAAGATGGAGAAAACGCACATCGACCGCCGCGTCGAGCAGCTCAAGGCTGAGGGCGTGATCGTTCGCACCGGTGTGCTGGTGGGCGAGATCCCGAAGGCCAGCAAAGTCACCAACTGGGCCAAGGAAACGATTTCGCCGGTGTTCCTGCAACAGGACTACGACGCCGTGTTGCTTACCGGCGGTTCCGAGCAGTCGCGCGACCTGCCGGTACCCGGACGTGATCTGGACGGCGTTCATTTCGCGATGGAATTCCTGCCCCAGCAAAACAAGGTCAACGCCGGTGATAAGCTCAAGAACCAGTTGCGTGCCGACGGCAAACACGTCATCGTCATTGGTGGCGGCGACACAGGCAGCGACTGCGTGGGTACCAGCAACCGCCATGGCGCGGCCAGCGTGACCCAGTTCGAGGTCATGCCGCAGCCGCCGGCTGAAGAAAACCGGCCGCTGACCTGGCCTTACTGGCCCATGAAGCTGCGCACCAGTTCCAGCCACGACGAGGGCTGCGTGCGCGAGTTTGCCATTTCCACCAAGGAATTCATCGGTGAAAAAGGCAAGCTCAAGGGCTTGAAAACGGTGCACATCGAGCTCAAAGACGGCAAGATGGTCGAAATTCCGGGCACCGAAAAAACCTATCCGGCCGACCTGGTGCTGCTGGCCATGGGCTTTGTCAACCCGGTGGCCACTGTGCTCGATGCCTTCGGCGTTGACAAAGACGCCCGCGGCAATGCCAAAGCCAGCACCGAATTCACTGGCGGCTACGCCACCAATGTGGCCAAAGTGTTTGCCGCTGGCGACATGCGCCGCGGCCAGAGCCTGGTGGTGTGGGCGATCCGCGAAGGCCGCCAGGCGGCCCGTGCGGTCGATGAATTCCTGATGGGGTTCAGCGACTTGCCACGCTGATTCAACGGGTAAGAGACGGCCCTCGATGCTTGCTAGGTGTAATCCCTTATGATGTCAAGGCCGGGACCCCGGCCTTTTTTGTTTATTTATGGCCTCAACTTCATCAAACGCGCTTGTCGAATTACGCCACCTCACCTTCGGGTACGGAGAGCGGGTGATTCTGGACGACATTTCCCTGTCGATCCCGCGCGGCAAGGTGACGGCGCTGATGGGTGCCTCGGGTGGCGGCAAGACCACCATCCTGCGCCTGATGGGCGGGCAGAACCGGGCGCAGTCAGGCCAGATGTTGTTTGACGGGCAAGATGTCACGCCTATGAACCAGGCGCAGCTTTACGCCGTGCGGCGTCGCATGGGCATGCTGTTCCAGTTTGGCGCGCTGTTTGCCGACCTGTCGGCGTTCGACAACGTGGCGTTTCCACTGCGCGAGCACACTGATCTGCCCGAGGCACTGATTCGCAACATCGTGCTCATGAAGCTCAACGCAGTGGGTCTGCGCGGCGCGTATGACCTGATGCCGAGCGATCTGTCAGGCGGCATGGCGCGGCGCGTTGCGCTGGCGCGCGCCATTGCGCTCGACCCTGAACTGGTGATGTACGACGAGCCTTTTTCCGGCCTGGACCCGATTTCGCTGGGTACGGCGGCGCGGCTGATTCGCCAGCTCAATGATGCGATGGGGCTGACCAGCGTTTTTGTCTCGCATGAGCTGGAGCAAACTTTTAGCATTGCCGACCACGTGATCATCCTGGCAAATGGCAAAATCGCCATGCAGGGCACGCCCGCGCAGGTGCGCGAAAGCGGCGACCCGTTGGTGTACCAGTACGTCAACGCCCTGTCGGACGGCCCGGTGCAATTTCATTACCCGGGCCCATCGATGACTGAAGATTTTGGTGTGGAGTCAAACGCATGAGTTGGTACAACCCTGCCGATATCGGCCTGGCCAGCCGGCGCCAACTGGCGGACATGGGCCTGGGCGCGCGGCTTTTCCTGCGCCTGCTCGCCACCTTGCCTGGTAGCCTGAAGCGTTTCGGCCTGGTCCGTGACCAGATTCACTTTTTGGGCAATTACTCATTGGCCATCATCGCGATATCTGGCCTTTTCGTTGGCTTTGTCTTTGGTCTGCAAGGCTACTATACGTTGCAGCGCTATGGTTCCTCTGAGGCTTTGGGTCTGCTGGTGGCACTGAGCCTGGTGCGTGAACTCGGGCCGGTGGTCACCGCGTTGCTGTTTGCTGGGCGGGCCGGCACTTCGCTCACCGCCGAGATTGGCCTGATGAAGGCGGGCGAGCAGATCGCCGTCATGGAAATGATGGCGGTGGACCCGGTGCAGCGCATCCTGGCGCCGCGCTTCTGGGCTGGCGTCATCACCATGCCGCTGCTTGCGGCGGTATTCAGCGCCATGGGCATCATTGGCGGCTGGGTGGTGGGCGTGCTCATGATCGGCGTTGATGCGGGCTCGTTCTGGAGCCAGATCCAAGGTGGCGTAGATGTTTGGAAGGACGTGGGCAACGGCATCATCAAGAGCATTGTGTTTGGCTTTACCGTGACCTTTGTAGCGCTGCTGCAGGGCTTCGAGGCCCAAGCCACCCCCGAAGGCGTGGCCAGCGCCACCACACGCACCGTGGTGGTCGCGTCGCTGGCCGTGCTGGGGCTGGACTTCATCCTGACAGCGATGATGTTCACCATATAAAGCGAATGAGCTCTGTCCCCAACTGATTAAAAAGAGGTTTTATGCAACGTTCAAAAAATGATATTTGGGTCGGTCTGTTCGTGCTGATTGGCGTGGTGGCCATTTTGTTTTTGGCGCTACAGTCGGCCAACCTGTTAAGCCTGAGTTTCCAGAACACCTACCAGGTCAAGGCCAAGTTTGACAATGTGGGCGGCGTCAAGCCCAAGGCGGCGGTGCGCAGTGCCGGCGTCGTGGTGGGGCGGGTGGACAAAATCGTCTTCGACGATCAAACGTTCCAGGCCGAGGTGACGCTGGCGCTGGAAACCCGTTATGTGTTTCCCAAAGACAGCTCGCTCAAAATTTTGACCAGCGGGCTGCTGGGCGAGCAGTATCTTGGGATCGAAGCAGGCGCCGATGAAAACAACCTGGGCCCGGGAGATACCATCTCCAGCACCCAGTCGGCAGTGGTGCTGGAAAACCTGATCAGCCAGTTCTTGTTCAGCAAGGCGGCGGACAGCAGCAGTCTGGATGTGAACAAATGAAAGAAGAACAAGCGATGAAGTCAATCAATCCTGCGGGTTGTGGCGGCGTATGGCGTGCCGGTTTACTGCTCAGCCTGGCCGTGTTGGCTGGCTGTGCCACTGGTCCCACTGCCGATCCGAAAGACCCGCTGGAGCCCTTTAACCGGGGCGTGTACAAGTTCAATGACGTGGTGGACCGGGCTGTGCTCAAGCCGGTTGCCACGGCTTACCGCGATGTGCTGCCGTCGCCGGTGCGCACCGGGGTGACCAATTTCTTTGCCAATCTGCAAGATGCCTGGTCGATTGTGAACAATGCCCTGCAACTCAAGGGCGAGGCCGCCAGCAATAGCTTGGTTCGGTTCGGTGTCAACACCGTCTTTGGCTTGGGTGGCGTGCTCGACATTGCCACTGAGATGCAAATTGAGCGCCAGACTGAAGACTTTGGCCAAACGCTGGGCTACTGGGGAGTGGGCGCCGGGCCTTACTTGGTGCTGCCCTTGCTGGGGCCGTCAACCGTGCGCGACACCGCCGCTTTGCCGGTGGATGCCCAAGGCAATCTGGTCTCGGGGGTCAATGATGTCTCCACACGCAATTCCCTCACCGGGCTGAATTTGTTGAACCGCCGCTCGCGCCTGCTCGACGCCACAAAAATGCTCGATCAGGTGGCGCTGGACCCCTACACATTTACCCGAGATGCCTTTTTGCAGCGCCGTCAAAATGATGTCTATGACGGCTATCCGCCCGACGAGAGCTCGAGTCCTTTTGTTGAAGACTATTCAGCCAACTAATTTTTTGGGAGCAAGAGCCATGAACAGACGCTTATTCAACCAGGGCCTGCTGGTCCTCGCGGCCGGTGTGTCGCTGCTGTCGGTGCTGTCGGCCCATGCCGCAGACGAAGCGCCTGATGCGCTGATCCAGCGTCTGACCCAGGAAGCGCTCGACACCATTCAGGCCGACAAGGAGGTGCAGTCCGGCAACGTGGCGCGCATCGCTCAGCTGGTGGACGAGAAGGTCATGCCGCACGTGAACTTCCAGCGCATGACCGCCTCTGCGGTCGGCCCTGGCTGGCGCCGGGCAACACCCGAGCAGCGCCTGCGCCTGGAGACTGAATTCAAGACCCTGCTGGTACGCACCTATGCAGGCGCCATGGGGCAGGCGCAAAACCTGAGCTTCACGGTCAGGCCGCTGCGCGCCGCACCAGATGATAAAGAAGTGATTGTGCGCACCCTGATCAAGGGCCGTGGCGACCCGGTGCAGTTGGATTACCGGCTTGAAAAAACGCCGGGTGTTGGTGCTGGTTGGAAAATATTCAACCTCAATGTGCTCGGTGTCTGGCTGGTCGACACCTACCGCAGCCAGTTTGCCCAGGAAATCAACGCCAATGGCATCGACGGCCTGATCACCACGTTGGCCGAGCGCAACAAAGCCAATGCGGCGGGCGCCAAGTCCGAAAACTCCGCAAAAAACTAGCCATGTTGCGTCTGCCCAAAACCTTATTGCACGACACGGCAACGGCGACTCTGGCCGAGATGCTGGCTGGCGTGAGGGCCGAGCCATCCACCAGCGTCGCGGTTGACGCTTCAGCCCTGCAACGCTTTGATTCCACGGCACTGGCCGTGTTGCTGGCGTTGCGCCGGGCCGCCTTGCAGGCCGGCAAAACGCTGGCCTTGCAAGGCGTGCCGCAACGCCTGCAAGATCTGGCCACGTTGTACGGCATTGCCGAACTGCTGCCGTCCCAAGCCTGATGCCCCGGTAAAATAGCGGCCCCATGCCCGCCATCTCATTCCAGTCCGTCTCCAAAAGCTACCCATCTCCTCGCGGCCCGCAGGGCGGCACATTTCTGGCGCTCAACAATGTCAGTCTGGACATTGAGGCGGGTGAGTTTTTTGGCCTGCTCGGCCCCAACGGCGCGGGTAAAACCACCATGATCACCATTTTGGCGGGTCTGGCCAAAGCCAGTTCCGGGCGCGTCAGCGTGATGGGCCATGACGTGCAAACTGACTTTGCCGCTGCTCGCCGCGCCTTGGGTGTGGTGCCGCAAGAGCTGGTGTTCGACCCCTTTTTCAAGGTGCGCGAGGCGCTGCTGTTCCAGTCGGGCTACTTTGGCGTCAAGCACAACGAAACCTGGGTCGATGAGTTGCTTGACTACCTGGGGCTTGCCGACAAGTCCGACGCCAACATGCGCTCGCTCTCGGGCGGCATGAAACGCCGCTTGCTGGTGGCGCTGGCGCTGGTGCACAAACCGCCGGTGATCGTGCTCGACGAGCCCACCGCCGGCGTCGATGTGGAGCTGCGTCAGACGCTGTGGCACTTCATCGACAAGCTCAACAAACAGGGGCATACCGTGCTCCTGACCACCCATTACCTGGAAGAAGCCGAGGCCCTGTGCGGCCGCATTGCCATGCTGAAAACCGGCCAGGTAGTGGCGCTCGACAGCACCAGCGCGCTGCTCAGCGCGGCCTCGGGCAATGTGTTGCGCTGCACCGTCGATGGCGACCTGCCGCCTGAGCTGGCCAGCCTGGCGCGCGTCACCGGGCGTGTGGTGCAATTGCCCGCCAAAGATGCCGCTGCCGTTGAGCAGTACCTGGCGCAAATCCGCCAGGCGGGCCTACAGGTGCAAGACATCGAGATTCGCCGCCCCGACCTCGAAGATGTATTTTTAAAGGTGATGCATCAGCATTCCGGACGTGACGATCGGGTTGCACTATGACCGGCTGGCAAATGCTGTTTTACAAGGAAGTGCTGCGCTTCTGGCGGGTGGGGGCGCAAACCATCACCGGCCCCATTCTGACGGCGATGCTGTATTTGCTGGTCTTTGGCCAAGCGCTGGAGTCGCACGTCAAGGTCTATGACGATATCAGTTACACCGCTTTTCTGGTGCCGGGCCTGGCCATGATGAGCCTGTTGCAAAACGCTTTTGCCAACAGTTCGTCTTCTTTGGTCGCCAGCAAGGTGATGGGTAACCTGGTGTTTTTGTTGCTTACGCCCTTGTCGCCGTGGCACTGGTTTGTGGCCTATGTCGGCGCGGCCGTGGTGCGCGGCCTGGTGGTGGGTTTTGGCGTGCTGGCGGTGGCGCTGCTGTTTGCCGTGCCGCCTTTTGCACAACCGCTGTGGGCCTTGCTGTTTGCCGTGCTGGGCTCGGCGCTGATGGGCTCGCTGGGTGTGGTGGCGGGTTTGTGGTCTGAAAAGTTCGACCACATGGCGGCGTTCCAGAATTTTGCCGTGATGCCCATGACTTTCCTGAGCGGGGTTTTTTACTCCATCCATTCGTTACCGCCGTTTTGGCAAACCGTGAGCCATTTCAATCCGTTTTTCTACATGATCGACGGCTTTCGCTATGGCTTTTTCGGCGTTAGCGACGTCTCGCCCTGGCTCAGCCTGGCCGTTGTGGTCAGCGCTACCGCAGCTGTTGGGCTGTGGGCGCTGCAGCTGCTGCGCATGGGTTACAAAATCCGCAATTGAAGAAGTGAACGACAACGGCTGCGCATCTTTTTGTGCAGGGCTCAAAAATTCAAGAAAGTGACCATGAACGCTGACCAAATCAAACAACTCATTGCTGCCGGCCTGGCCTGTGACCACATCACGCTGGAGGGCGATGGGCGCCACTGGTATGCCGTTGTCGTCTCGGCAGCTTTCGAGGGCAAGCGCGCTATTGCGCGCCACCAGCAGGTCTATGCCACACTGGGCGACAGGATGAAAAACGATGAAATTCACGCCCTGTCGATCAAGGCCTTTACACCTGCCGAATGGGCAGCACAGCCGGCGGCCTGACGTATGGACAAATTACTGATTCGCGGTGGCCGTCAGCTTTTCGGCACGGTCACCATCTCGGGCGCGAAGAATGCCGCTTTGCCCGAGCTTTGCGCCACGCTGTTGACCCCCGAGCCGGTCACGCTGGTCAACGTGCCGCGGTTGCAGGATGTGGCGACCATGCGCAAGTTGCTCGCCCATATGGGGGTGCAGAGCCAGACCCACGGCGAGCGTGGTGGCATGAGCTTCTCTGCCGCAGGGCCCATCACACCCGTGGCTCCTTACGAGTTGGTCAAAACCATGCGCGCCTCGGTGCTGGTGCTGGGGCCATTGCTGGCGCGCTTCGGGCACGCCCGCGTGTCGCTGCCCGGGGGCTGTGCCATTGGCTCGCGCCCGGTCGATCAGCACATCAAGGGCCTCACCGCCATGGGCGCCGAGATTGCCGTGGAACACGGTTACATGGTGGCGACGCTGGCCGCAGGGCGCACGCGGCTCAAGGGAGCGCGCATTGCGACTGACATGGTGACGGTTACCGGCACTGAAAACTTTTTGATGGCTGCAGCCCTGGCCGAGGGTGAAACCATTCTGGAAAACGCCGCCCAGGAGCCCGAAATCCCCGACCTGGCTGAAATGCTCATCCAGATGGGCGCCCGCATCGAAGGCCATGGTACCAGCCGCATCCGCATTCAGGGCGTTGAGCAATTGCATGGCTGCACACACCAGGTGGCGGCCGATCGGATTGAGGCCGGCACCTTTTTATGTGCCGTGGCCGCTGCCGGTGGTGACGTGGTGGCGCAGCATGGTTGCATCGAACATTTGCAGGCGGTGGTTGAGAAATTGCGCGACGCCGGCGTGAACGTGACCAAAGTGGCCGACGGCATCCGGGTGCAGTCCATGGGTGCCGGTCAGCTCAAGGCGCAAAGCTTTCGTACCACCGAATACCCCGGTTTCCCGACCGACATGCAAGCCCAGTTCATGGCGCTCAATGCAGTGGCGCAGGGTACCGCGCTGGTGACCGAGACCATCTTTGAGAACCGTTTCATGCACGTCAACGAACTGGTACGCCTGGGCGCCAACATCCAGATTGATGGCAAAGTAGCCATGGTCGAAGGGGTACGCGCGTTGTCGGGTGCGACCGTCATGGCCACCGACCTGCGTGCCTCGGCCAGCCTGGTGATTGCCGGTTTGGTGGCCGAGGGCGAAACCGTGGTGGACCGCATTTACCACCTCGATCGCGGCTACGATCAGATGGAAGCCAAGCTGCGCGCGCTTGGCGCCGATATTGAAAGAATCAAATCATGATTACCCTGGCCCTGTCCAAAGGACGCATTTTTGAAGAGACCCTGCCGCTGCTCAAGGCCGCAGGTATCGAGGTGCTGGAAGACCCGGAAACCTCGCGCAAGCTCATTCTGACGACGAATCAGCCCAACGTGCGCGTTCTGGTGGTGCGCGCCACAGACGTGCCGACCTACGTGCAGTATGGCGGCGCTGACCTGGGCATCACCGGACGCGACACGCTGCTGGAGCACGGCAGCGACGGACTTTACCAGCCGCTGGACTTGCAAATTGCAAAGTGCCGCATCAGCGTAGCGGTGCGCTCGGACTTTGACTACGCCACGGCTGTGAAAAAAGGCTCGCGCCTGACCGTGGCCACTAAATATGTGGCAATTTCGCGCGACTTTTTTGCCGCCAAGGGCGTGCACGTCGATTTGATCAAGCTCTACGGCAGCATGGAGCTGGCACCACTGGTAGGCATGGCCGATGCTATCGTCGACCTGGTCTCCACCGGCAACACGCTCAAGGCCAATCAACTGGTCGAGGTCGAGCGCATCATGGACATCAGCTCGCGCCTGGTGGTGAACCAGGCCGCGCTCAAGCTCAAGCAGGCCCCAATCCGCAAGATCATCGATGCCTTTGCAGCGGCCATTGGCCAATAGATGACCTTCAGCGCTATAAAGTGGTATTGAATACAATACCATAATGAAACCAAATATTGTTCTTGATACCAATGTGCTGGTCACGGCGCTGAGGTCGGCAAGAGGGGCTTCGTATCGATTGTTGTCGATGCTTGACCAAGACCGATTTTTATTGCATGTTTCTGCACCGCTGGTGGCCGAGTACGAGTCTGTGCTCAAGCGCGGTTTGTTGGCACTGTCAGAGCAACAGATTGATGATGTGGTGGATTACATTTGTGCACTTGCCAAACCACACAAAATTTACTATTTGTGGCGCCCCATGCTGAAAGATCCAGGCGATGATTTCGTTCTTGAATTGGCGATCAAAGCACATGCTCAAATCGTGACCTGGAACGTGGCTGATTTCAATAAGGCCAGGTCATTTGGCGTCGTGGTGCAAACCCCGCGTGAATTTTTGAATTTGTTGGAGAAATCACAATGAGTGCCTTGAGTATCCGGTTACCAGATTCCCTGCACAAAATGGCCCAGGCGATTGCACGTCAGGATCAGGTGTCGTTGAATCAATTTGTGGCCTCTGCCGTGGCAGAAAAAGTGTCTGCCCTGGCCACCGAACAGTACCTCAATGAACGTGCATCCCGGGCTACGGTGGAAAAATTCAAGACGGCCTTGGCGCAGGTTCCTGATGTTGAAGCACCAGCATTTGATCGGTGAAATCATGAATTTCACCGCCAACCCCGTTCGTCTTTCAACCGCCAGCAGCAGCTTCGAGGCTGACTTCAAGGCGCGCCTGCACTGGTCGGCTGATACCGATGCCGGCATCGAGCAGCGCGTGGCTGACATCCTGGCCGATGTGCAAACGCGCGGTGATGCCGCCGTGCTCGACTACACCGCGCGTTTTGACGGCTTGCAAGCGGGCGCCATGACAGAACTGGAACTCACCCAGACTGAGCTCAAGGTGGCCTTCGATGGCTTGCCAGCGGACCAGCGCGAAGCCCTGCAAGCTGCTGCCGCGCGCGTGCGCAGCTACCACGAGGCGCAGCGCAAAGCCAGCGGCGAGAGCTGGAGCTACCGCGACGAAGATGGCACCTTGTTGGGGCAGAAAGTGACGCCGTTGGACCGGGTGGGCATTTATGTGCCCGGCGGCAAGGCGGCGTACCCCAGCAGCGTGCTGATGAACGCCATTCCGGCGCATGTGGCCGGCGTCGGTGAAATCATCATGGTGGTGCCCACGCCAGCGCGTGACAAAAACTCGGCATCCGCCTCGCGTGGCGAAAAAAACATGCTGGTGCTGGCCGCTGCCTACGTGGCCGGTGTCACGCGCGCTTTCACCGTGGGCGGTGCCCAGGCAGTGGCGGCGCTGGCCTATGGCACTGGGACGATCCCCAAGGTGGACAAGATCACCGGCCCTGGCAACGCCTTTGTTGCCGCTGCCAAACGCCGTGTGTTTGGCACGGTCGGCATCGACATGATCGCCGGCCCGAGCGAAATCCTGGTGCTGGCTGATGGCAGCACGCCACCCGACTGGGTGGCCATGGATTTGTTCAGCCAGGCCGAGCACGATGAGCTGGCGCAAAGCATTTTGCTGTGCCCCGTTGCAGCCTACATCGACCAGGTGCAGGCCAGCATCAACCAACTGCTGCCCGAGATGCCGCGGCGCGAGATTATTGCCAAGTCGCTCAACGGCCGTGGTGCCTTGATTTTGACCCGCAGTATGGAAGAAGCCTGCGACATCAGCAACCGGATTGCGCCGGAACACCTGGAGGTGTCAAGCCGCGACCCGCACCGCTGGGAGCCGCTGCTCAAGCACGCCGGCGCCATTTTTCTGGGCGCTTACACCAGCGAGAGCCTGGGCGACTACTGCGCCGGCCCCAACCACGTGCTGCCGACCAGCGGCACGGCGCGTTTTTCATCCCCGCTGGGGGTTTATGACTTCCAGAAGCGCAGCAGCCTGATCGAAGTCAGCGAAGCCGGTGCCCAGACGCTGGGCCGGATTGCCTCGGTGCTGGCGCATGGCGAGGGCCTGCAAGCCCATGCCAGGGCGGCAGAGATGCGCTTGAAAAGCTAACACGGCCTTGACGGCCTGAGTTCTTTCTCATTCTTCAACTTTACTACCTGACCACCATGTCCAATTTACCTGCCTGCCCCCAATGCACCCTTGAAAACACCTACCCTGACGGTGAGAACTACATCTGTCCGGACTGCGGCTTCGAGTGGCCCCGCGTGGCGGCTGCTGAAGGCGGCGAGGAGGCCGGCGGCCCGGTCAAGGACGCCAACGGCAACCCGCTTGCCGATGGCGACACCGTCATCCTGATCAAGGACCTCAAAGTCAAGGGTTCGTCCATCGTGCTCAAAAAAGGCACCAAGATCAAGGGCATCCGCCTGCCCCAGGGTGCTGGCGACCACGAGGTGGACTGCAAGACCGACCAGGGCGCGTTCATGCTCAAGGCCGAGTTCATGAAAAAAGCCTGAGCCGCCAGCCAGACTCACCATGGCCAACTGTTCCCGCTTCTGGGCCGACTTGACGACGGCCGACTTCACGCGCCTGCGCACCAGCGGCGTGGCCGCGCGCACCATCGCCGTGTTGCCGGTGGCAGCCACCGAGCAGCATGGGCCGCATCTGCCGCTCAGTGTCGATGCGGTGCTGGTCGATGGCGTCGTGGCCGCTGCGCTGGCGCACCTGCCCACTGAATTGCCAGCGCTGTTTTTGCCCACCCAGATGATTGGCCTGAGCCCGGAGCATGCCCGCTTTCCCGGCACGCTGACCCTCAAGAACGAGACTATTTTGCGGCTTTGGACCGACATCGCCGAATCGGTGGCGGCGGCTGGCATCAGCAAGCTGGTGCTGTTCAATGGCCACGGCGGCAACGTCAGCGTGATGGATTTAGTGGCACGCGACCTGCGCGCCCGGCTTGACATGCTGGTCTATAGCGTGAGCTGGTTCAATTTGCCATTGACCGACGAGCGCGGCCAGGATGTCAACGCCTTGTTCAGTTCGGAAGAGCACCGCTTTGGCATTCACGGTGGTGACATCGAAACCTCGATGATGCTGGCGCTGGACCCCGCCCGCGTGGACCTGCGCCAGGCACGAAACTTTGCCTCCAAGGCGCAGGCGCGTGCAATACAGTTCGACATCCTGGGCAACGGCAAGAGCGCCAAACTGGCCTGGCAAACGCAAGACTACAACGCCGCAGGTGCAGTGGGCAATGCGGCCAACGCCACGGCAGAAAAGGGCCACGCTGTGGTCAACGCCGCTGGCCGGGCGCTGGCACGGCTGCTCGCCGAAATTGACCGCTTGCCGCCCGACACGCTGGTGGCGAACCCCAACCTGCCCTGAGCCATGCCTCTGTCAGCGCCGGGCTGAGCTCTGCCGATGAACCCTTATGACCTGTTTGCCCTGGGCGCGGCCGCCTGCTGGGCGCTGGGCAGCGTGATGTCGGTCACGCCGTCGCGCCATCTGGGCGCTTTTGCCTTTACGCGCTGGCGCATGGCCATGGTGGCTGTGATGCTGTGGACGGTGGTGGCGGTGCAGGGCAGTTGGCACAGCTTTAACGGTCACGCCTGGGGCGTCATGGGAGTCAGTGGCCTGATCGGCATCTTTATTGGTGACACCGCGTTGTTTTCAGCCATCAACCGGCTCGGGCCGCGCCGTGCCGGGGTGCTGTTTGCCACCCACGCCGCGTTCAGTGCAGCCTTGGGCTTCACTCTGCTGGACGAGCGCATGAGCATTCAAGCCCTGCTGGGCGGGGTGCTGACCTTGGCCGGGGTGATGCTGGCCATTGTGTTGGGCCGCCACAAGGATGAAACCCATGCCTGGGAAGCCAACCATGGCCAAGTGGGCGTGGGTGTGGCGCTGGCGCTGCTGGCGGCGCTGTGCCAGGCGGTGGGCTCGCTGATTGCCAAGCCGGTGATGGCGCAGCAGGTGGACCCAATCATGGCTTCGGCGGTGCGCGTCAGTGTGGCCACCGCCGCTCATGGGGTGCTGTTGCTGGCCGGTTTTATGGCGGCGCGTGCCCATCAGGCCCCTACGGCGCGGGTGCTGGCGCAAACCGGTCTCAACGGCTTCATCGCCATGGGCATTGGCATGACGCTGGTGCTGCTGGCGCTGGAACAAGGCGACGTCGGCATGGTCGCCATTTTGTCGTCGGTGTCGCCCATTTTGGTGTTGCCGCTGCTTTGGTTGCAACTCAAGCGCGCCCCGGCGCCGGGTGCCTGGCTGGGCGCTATTCTCACCGTGGTCGGCACGGCGCTGATTCTGTGGCGCTGATCGACGCGTTAGAGCCGAAACCCTAACTTTTTTGCTGCACTGCAACAAAAAAGCCTTGCGAAGCCCTGGGTTTTCCCTATAATTCAACTCATGCTGCACTGCAACATAATTGTTTGAGTCAGCTTTATGTCCCTCAACTCACCCATTAAAGGAACTCATCATGTACAACATCGCCGACCAAATCACCGCCGCCAACAAAACCAACCTCGACACCACAATGGCCCTGGCCACCAAGACCCTCGCCGGGTTCGAGAAGCTGGTTGAACTCAACATGGCTGCTGCCAAGGCCTTGACGACTGAAGCCATCGAGCACGCCAAATCCCTGCTTTCTGCCAAAGACCTGCAACAAGCCGTTGCCCTGCAAACCAGCCTGATCGCTCCGATGGCTGAGAAGTCGGTTTCTTACGGCCGTCACGCGTATGGCATTGCTGTTGAAACCGGCGCCCAATACACCAAGGCCGCTGAAGTAAAGGCTGCCGAAGCGCAAAAGGCTTTCAGTCAAGTGATTGAAAACGTGGCCAAGAATGCACCGGCTGGCAGCGAGTCGGCTGTGGCTGTGCTCAAGAGCGCCGTGGCTTCCAGCCAAAACGCCATTGAATCAGCCCAAAGCTCGGCCAAGCAAGCTCTGTTGATGGCTGAAAGCAACATGGCTGTCGTGACTGAGCAAGCCCTGAACGCTGCCGCAACGGTTAGCAAGAAAGTCTAAACAACTGCTTCTTTCGCGCATTAAAAAGGCACCTTCGGGTGCTTTTTTTTAAGCCATAGAATGCTAAAGCATTAGAACAATAAGCTGTTTCACATCGTGTTTTCCTCCGCGCTGCAACTGACGTACAACATGGCCATTCTGGTGGCCATGGTGATGACTTCGGGCTTGATCAGGCGGGGCCAAGAGGCACCGCAGCGCCAGGCGCTGTTGCAGGGCTTCTTGTTCGGGGCTGCCACTGTGGTCAACATGGCAGCGCCGATGGTGCTCGGGCCGGGGTTGATTTTTGACCCGCGCACGGTCACGCTGAGTTTGTGCGGCTTGTTTTTTGGTCCGCTGGCAGCAGGTGTGGCCGCGGTCATGGCGCTTGCGTACCGGCTGTTTTTGGGTGGCACCGGGGTCACCATGGGGGTGCTGGTGATCATTTCGGCGGCTGCATGGGGCTTGTATTTTTACCGGCGCTGGAGTCGTCCAAAGCTTGCCATCCGTTTGCGCCAATTGCTGCTGCTGAGTGTGGTGGTTCATATCACAGAGTTGTTGCTGATGGCCACTCTGCCGGCTCCGTTGGGGTGGCAGACGCTGCAGAGACTGGGTCTGCCAATCATGCTAGCCTTTCCGTTGCTGACGGTGTTGCTCGGCAAAATGCTCACCAGCCAAGACGCCATGGATGAGGCTGTGGCTGCCTTGCGCAAAAGCGAGCACCTGCACAGCAGCATTCTGCAAACCGCCATGGACGGCTTTTGGCTGACAAATCTACAAGGGCGCTTGCTCAAAGTTAACCAAGCCTATGCGCGCCTGAGCGGTTATACCGAGGCTGAATTATTGGGCATGCGCATCAGCCAGCTCGAAGCAAGGGAGTCTGATGCGCTGAGTCTTGCGCACATCCAGAGAATCGTGGCAACGGGCTCGGATCGGTTTGAAACGCAGCACCGCGCCAAAGACGGCACGGTGATTGATGTGGAGGTTAGTGTTCAGCATCATGCGGTTGAAGCGGAGCAACTGGTTGTTTTTTTGCGCGACATCACCGAGCGCAAGCGGGCAGAGCATGCCCTCAGGGAAGCCAAGGCGTTGACCGAGGCCATTGTGGAAAACGCACCGCTGACGATTTTCCTCAAGGATGCGCGCAGTTTGCGCTTTGTACTGTTGAACCGTGCGGGCGAAGACTTGTTTGGCTATGACCGCAACGACCTGCTAGGCAAGAGTGATCTCGACCTTTTTCCACCTGGACAAGCTCATGACTTCATGCGCAAAGACCGCGAGGTTCTGGAGGGCAGCATGGAGGCGCAAGACACCCCGCTGGAGCCTGTGCAGACGGTCCGCAAAGGACAGCGTTTTTTGCACACCCGCAAGGTGGGCCTGCGTGGCGGTGATGGGCAAATGAAATACCTGCTGGGTATTTCCGAAGACATCACTGAGAGCAAAAAGGACCAGGAGAGATTGCTGTTGACGGCCAATGTCTTCACCCACGCCCGCGAGGGAATTCTCATCACCGATGCGGCCGGAATCATCGTTGATGTCAATGAATCATTCAGTCGCATCACCGGCTATTCACGCGCCCAGGTGCTGGGGCAAACACCCCGTATTTGGAGCTCAGGTCATCAAACGCCCGAGTTTTACCAAGAGATGTGGTCCACTTTGCGGCGTGATGGGCAGTGGTACGGCGAGGTCTGGAACCGGCGCCAAAATGGCGAGGTGTATGCTGAAATGCTCAACATCTCTGCCGTTTTAGACGCGCAGGGGCTGGCACAAAACTATGTAGCCCTGTTTTCAGACATTACCGCCATCAAGGAGCATGAAAAAGAACTGGAGCACATTGCCCATTACGATGTGCTCACCGGTTTGCCCAATCGGGTGCTGTTGGCTGACCGCCTGGACCAGGCCATGACTCAAAGCGGTCGACGTAGTCAGCAACTGGCCGTGGCTTACCTTGATCTGGACGGTTTCAAGAACATCAACGACCAGCATGGTCACGCATTGGGCGATGTACTGCTGCGCCAGGTGGCCAGCCGCATGAAGCAGTCGCTGCGCGAGGGTGACACCCTGGCCCGCATCGGCGGCGATGAATTTGTGGCCGTGTTGATCGATCTGGATGACAGTCAGGCCGCCGTGCCCTTGTTTGAACGCTTGTTGAAAGCGGCGTCCGAGCCGGTGCACCACGACGGCTTATTGTTGCAAACATCGGCCAGCCTGGGCGTGACCTTTTACCCGCAAGCCGAGGCCCTGGAAGCTGACCAATTGTTGCGCCAGGCCGACCAGGCCATGTACCAGGCCAAGCTCTCAGGTAAAAACCGTTTTCACTTGTTTGATGCCGAGCAGGACCGCACAACACGGGGCCATTTTGAGAGTCTGGCGCGCATTCGCAACGCGCTGGCTGCCAGCGAGTTTGTGCTTTTTTACCAGCCTAAAGTCAATATGCGCAGCGGTGCCGTGATCGGTGTTGAAGCGCTGATCCGCTGGCAGCACCCTGAAAAAGGTTTGCTGGCACCTGCTCTGTTTTTGCCCGTGATCGAGGACCACGCCTTGGCGATTGAAGTCGGCGAGTGGGTCATTGACACGGCGATCAGCCAAAATGAAATTTGGCAAAGTCAGGGGCTGGATTTGCCCGTCAGTGTCAATGTGGGAGCGCGCCAGCTCCAGCAGGGAAATTTTGTGGTGCGCTTGCAGGCGTTGTTGGCCGCGCACCCGCAGTTCCGGCCGTCGAACCTCGAAATCGAAATACTGGAAACCAGTGCGCTCAAGGACATGGCCGGCGTGTCGCAGTTGATTGAAGACTGTTACCAGATGGGCGTGCTGTTTGCGCTGGACGACTTTGGCACCGGCTACTCGTCGTTGAGCTACCTCAAGCACTTGCGCGTCAGCATGCTCAAGATTGACCAGAGCTTTGTGCGTGACATGCTCGACGACCCCGATGATCTGGCCATTTTGCAGGGGGTGATTGGTCTGGCCGTGGCGTTCAAACGCCAGGTTATTGCCGAAGGCGTTGAGACCTCAGCGCACGCCAACATGCTGCTGCAACTGGGCTGCGAACTGGGTCAGGGTTATGGCATTGCCCGGCCCATGCCTGCCGCCGAGGTGCCGCAATGGGCGCAGCGCTGGCAACAAAACCCGCGCTGGGTCTAGAGCGCAGTGTCGCAGTGTCGGAGATGTGCCCTGGTATGTGTTCGGGTTCGTGTCTCAGGCGTGGCTGACCCATTCCGCGTAGTCCATCTGCTCCAGATGCGGCAGCGTGTTGTAGGTCAGCAGGGCGTGGCGCTTTGGCGTAAAAGAAAACTCGGTCACCGCCGTGTTGCGCAAGCGCATGTTGAGCTCAATGGTGGCCTCGGGGGGGGTCGCCAGCACATGACCAATCGCGCTGGCAATTGGCCCGCCACTAGACACCAGCAGCACGCGCTCGGCCTGGCTTTGCCGCACATGGTCGAGCACCTCGATCACCTGCTTGCCAAAGGTTTGCCAATCGGGCGTATTTGTAGGCTCGGTGTTGCCCAACATCCATTGCAGCAAACCACTGCGCAGCAGCCTGAAGTACTGGCGGTAATTGTCTGGCGTGGGGCTGCGGTCAAGCGGCACGGGGTGCACGGCGGCAATCACGGCGTCGCTGCTGTATTCGTTCAGGCCGGGCCACTGCGTGGCGGGCAAGGGCAGGCCCAGACCTTCGCTGATGCCGTTCAGGGTTTGTGTGTGGCGCTTGAGCGTGCCGCTAAGTACAGCATCGAAGCGGATGCCTTTGCCGGCAAAGTAGCGCCCCAGTTGCACGCTTTGGCGCTTTCCCAGGTCGCTCAATTGATCGTAATCGTCAGCGCCAAAAGACGCTTGTCCGTGTCGCACCAGATAAAGACTGCTCATGGCCGCGAATTTAAGTGATGTTGGCGTTGCGCGCAGGTCATGCCGGCGATAACCTTGATTGGCGCTGGTGTTGCGACCGCGTCTACAGCTTGGGTGACAGAATTCACGCCGTCGCCATCCACAGCGCCGTGGCCGCCAGTACCGCCGCCATGCTGTGGTTGAACCAGCGCAATCTTCGGCCGCCGTGCTGCGCGTCGGCCAGCCATTGTCGCAACAGCGTCCCCACCAGCGCGTAGCTCAGATTGCTGGCCAGGGCAAAAGCCAGCAACAGCGGCAGCACCACGGCAAAGCGTGTCCACAGGTCATCACGCCCGGCCAGCCAACCTGCCACCACGGTGAGCGCCAGCATCCAGGCCTTGATGTTGAGAAACTGCAGCATCACGCCTTGCCAGAAAGTCACGTTGAGCTGGCTGGCATCAGCCTGGGCCAGCTTGTGGGCCTGCGTCAATTTCCAGGCCAGCCAAAACAGATAGGCCACACCGCTGGCCTTGACGGCAAGGCGCAGCGGCGGCAGGCCCGCCACCAGTGCACCGACACCGGCGGTGCACAGGACCAGCAGTAAGCCCCAACCCACCGGCACGGCCAGCACAAAACGCAAAGCCCGGCGCAGACCGAAATTGGCTGCCAGCGCGGTGGACAAGGTGGTGTTGGGGCCAGGGGTGAAACTGACGGCCGTGCACAGCAGCAACAGCGCTGTCAGCTCGGCGCCGCTCATGAATGGTGCGTCAATGCACCACAACCGGGTTTTGCGCCAGCTCGGCGTATTGCTCCAGGGTGTCTTCCACTTCTTCCTGGGTGGGCGTTTTGCTTTGCCATGCTGATATTTGCTGTTGAAACAATTCGGCCCAGGAGCCATCGAGGTAAACCTCTTTGTTGGCGCGCTTGTCCACAATCTCGAAGCCATGGCGCACCAGTTGTGGCACGATCAGCAGTTGCTCGCCGGCTTTCATGTCGTCGGGTTGTATCTCGGCCATGACGGCGTTGGCCAGCATGTGGGTGACCGAATAAGTCTCAGAGTCGTAGAGCGTATGCATGACTTAAATTATCCATGAATCCTGAAGGCCTTGGACTGGGTTGCGAATAGCGTGATTTCAACGACCTCTTTCAAGGGCTGTCAGCGGCTTCAGTGGCCTGCCATTTTTGATCTGCATAGTCGCCATTGGTTTCCGTCAGCCGGATGCGCACCGGCAGATAAGCCAGCTCTGGCGCCAGCCAAAGCTCCAGTTGCTGGTCTTGCGCTTTTCGCGGCATGCGTTCGAGCTTTAGTGCCTGCAACGTTCCGCCCGGCAGTTGCAGGGTTTCCATGCCGCCAAACTTGAAGCGCCACGCGTCCGCATCACGGTGACTCACAGTTTGCACGTTCAGCACGGTGCCAGGCGCAAAGCGCTGTGGCGCGCTGGCCACCAGCGCCGCGAGCTGCAACGTCACGCTCAGGCGGTCCTGGGCACCCGGCTGTAAGACTGCGGAGGGCGTGTTGGCGCTGAAGCGCACGATGCCCTGCGCACGGTCGAAGCTGGCAACTTCTTCGTTGCGAAAGGTGTTCGTGAAACGCTCCGGTGCCAGGCCAAAGGCATCAAATTTGCCCAGGCTGGTCTGCATGCGCGTCAAGCCAAAGGCACTGAAGCGCAAGCGTGCCTGGTAGCCTGGCTCTTGATGTTGCCACAGCAACTCGGCGCGCATCCTGAACGGAAATTTGTTGGAATCCACCCGATAGATCAGCTTGGTCGCGGGCGGCAGGGCGGTGCGCTTGAAAGCGGTTTGCTGCATCGACAGCACGGTGCCGGCTTGCGCGGCTGACGCTGGCAGCGCAGTCGCTGCGTTGACCAGCGGCGCGAGCAACGCAGCCAACGTCAGGAATAGCCAGGATTTCATGGTCATGCCACTTGCCGGACAAAGGTTTTGACGCCGCGCAGCAGCATCTCGATCGACACCGCCACCAGCACCAGACCCATCAGGCGCTCCAGCGCCATCACAAAACGGTCACCGGCGACGCGCTGGATGCGCTCGGCCAGCACCAGCACCACCGCGCTCACGCTCATGGTGACGCACAGCGCGGCGATCCACTCGAGCCGCTTTTCTGGCGCCTGCGACACCAGCAACAGCACCGTGGCCAGTGCCGACGGTCCGGCAATGGCCGGAATGGCCAGCGGCACGATCAGCGGCTCGCTTTGAGGTTCGTCCGCCTCTACTTTGGGCGGCGGGAAAATCATGCGCAGCGCGATCAAAAACAGAATCACGCCGCCGCCAATTTGTAAGGAGAGCTCGCTCAGGTTCATGACGCGCAAAAAACCCGCGCCGATGAACATGAAGGTCAGCAGCAGCAAAAAGGCAATCAGCACCTCGCGCAAGATGACGCGGGCACGCCGCTCGGGCGCCACGTGCTTGAGGGCGTTGGCAAAAATAGGGATGTTGCCGATCGGATCGGTGATCAGGATCAGCAAGATAGTGGCTGAAACAAAGGTGTACTGCATGCGCTTGACTAAAGCTGTTGATGGCAACAGGATAGCAGGCTTGCCACACCACCCCTGCGGCGCGCTGCCATGGGCACCGCAGGGGTGGGGAAAACTGCGCGCTGTCAGGCAGGTTTTCTGCGCACCAGGAACACAGACGTGGTGGCGATGCGAACCAGGTTTTCGGCCACGCTGCCCATCACCATGCGCTCGAAACCGCGTCTGCCGTGGGTGCCGATCACGATCAGGTCGGCATCCCACTGTTTGGCGGCCTCGACGATCATTTCGGCGACACGTTTTTTATTCGATTCGATCAGCATGCGGTCGGGCTCCAGGCCGGCCTCCTTGGCTTTGGCCACGGCGCTGTCGAGCAGCTTTTCTGCGGCCGTACGCATTCCGGTTTTGATCTCCTCCGGATCGATCAAATTACCGATGCCCATGTTGTTTTGTTCCAGCAGGCCGGTGTCGATCACCTTGCCAATGCACAGGCTTACGCCTGGCATGCTGGCGAACTGAATCGCTTCTTTCAGCGCCAGTTGCGCCGTGGAACTGCCGTCGATGGCGACAAAAATACGTTTACACATGAATCAACTCCTGAAGTATTGGGATGGTTAAGGCTTGGCGATCAGCATGGTGGGATCGGTAACTCCAAAGCCGTAGATGGCCACCATGGCAATCACACCCGCCATGATGATGTAGTAGAGCGTGGGCAGAATGGTCATGCGCAAAATGCTGCCTTCACGCCCCATCAGCCCCACTGTGGCTGAGGCTGCCACCACATTGTGAATGGCGATCATGTTACCCGCTGCCGCACCCACCGCCTGGCTGGCCACCAGCATGGCACCCGACACACCAATCAGGTGTGCGGTGTCAAACTGGAATTGCGACATCATCAGGTTCGACACGGTGTTCGACCCTGCGATAAAGGCGCCCAGTGCGCCAACCGAAGCGGCAAAGAACGGATAGACGCTGCCGACGCTGCTGGCGACCAGTTCGGCCATGGCACGCGGCATGGAGGGCAGGTTCGCCACGTTGACGCCTGAGTTGATCAAAATCCGCACCATCGGGATGGTGAACACCAGCACAAAACCGGCGCCCAGCAGGGTCCGTGAAGACTCAGCCACCGCCGCCTTGAGTTCAGAGAACTTCATGCGTTGCAAGAAGAATGTGGCCAGCACGACCATCACCATGATGCCGCCTGGCAGGTACAAGAACTGGATGCTGCCGGACAAGCCTTTTTCGCCCAGGATGTTGGCCCAGCCCAGCACCAGATTTTTGGTGAAGAAGGTCTTGATTTCAGGGCTCACACGCGACGCCACCAGCGCAATGGCCAGCAGCAGATAGGGCAACCAAGCCAGGCCAACCGACATGGGGGCTTTTGAGGTGAGCTCGTCGAGTTTGATCTCGATACTGCCCAACCAGTGCGACGGCCAATCTTTGGCATCAGCAAAGTCCCAAGATTTCTTTGGCAGCAAAAAGCCCGCCTTGGCAGCCGGAACGACGATGGCCAGACCCACCAGAGCACCGATCATGGACGGAAACTCAGGCCCCAGGAAAACGCCCGCAGCAGCGTAGGGGAGCACGAAGCACAGCCCGGCAAAAATGGCAAATGGTGCAATCGCCAGGCCTTCGCTCCAGGATTTGTTGCGGCCAAAAAAGCGCGTCATCATCACGCACATCAGCAAGGGCATCAAAATGCCGATGGCGGCGTGGGTCAGAGCAACTTCCGAGGTGACCAGGCGGTAAAAAACTTCCCAATCGGAGCCGCTGGCCAGCAGTTGGGCTGAAATGCCGGCCTTGTCCAGACCACCACTCACACCCACCACAATTGGTGTGCCCACCGCGCCAAACGACACCGGGGTGGACTGCACCATCATGCCCAGCATGACCGCGCCCATGGCCGGAAAGCCCAAAGCTACCAGCAAGGGTGCTGCCACGGCGGCGGGCGTGCCGAAACCGGAGGCGCCCTCAATGAAGCAGCCAAACAACCAGGCGACGATGATGACCTGCACCCGGCGGTCCGGGCTGATGTTGGCAAAGCCGCCACGAATCGCCTTGATGGCGCCGGAATGCTTCAAGGTGTTGAGCAGCAAAATCGCGCCAAAAATGATCCACAGCACCGCGCCCGTCAGGATCAGGCCCTGCAATATCGAAGCGATAACGCGGTTGGTTGACATGCCCCAAGCGCCCAGGGCAATCACGATGCTAAGTATGAGCACCGCCGGCATGGCGCGTTTCGCCGGCCAGTTAAAACCCACCAGCAGCACGGCTGCCAGCACCAGTGGCGCGAAGGCCAATAAAGAAAGCATGGTTTGGCTCATGATGGCATCCTGAGTGTTGAAACTTGTGAATAAAAATGGATGGGTCGCCCGATATGCATGATGAAAATACTCCTCGTTGTAAAAATTAAAAAGATAGCGTCAAGGGGAAAAACTCAATAGGCCATGCCCTCCACCCGGCTGCACTCTTCAAGCAGATAAGCCAGGCCGTGGTAGGGGCGGCCGGTCTCGGCGGTGAGGCCAATTTCGCAGGTGCGGTTGGTGGACACACCCTCGCAGCAGCTCGTGGGCAAAGCGTCGTGCACTTTGCGCAGTGCGTGCACATTGAGCTCAGGCACCGCAAACCCGCGGTCGCCGCCAAAGCCGCAGCAAGTGACGCCTGCGGGCTCGATCACCTGCTCGACACACGCTGCCAGTACCCGGCGCAGCTTGGCATCCGAGCCGGTGCGGCGCACGCTGCAATTGACGTGTAGTGCCACCGGCCCGGGCTTTTTGGTGATGTAGAGCCGCGGCAATAGGGCGTCGTGGGCAAATTCGTGAAAGTCCATCAGATTTAACTTGCCAGCGAGCTTTTTTTGCATTCGCACAGAGCAGGTGCTGGCGTCCATGATGACCGGGTAAAAACCACCCTTGCCGTCGTCTGCCGCCTTCATGAGGGCTTGGGTGACGGCATCGCTCATTTCATCGGCTTCCTCGGCCATGCCTTTGCTTTCCAGCATCTGGCCGCAGCAGAGTTTGTCAAAACCCTCGGGCAGGATCGGGGCGTAGCCCGCGCGCACCAGCAGTTCCATGATGACTTCGGGCAGGGTGGCTTCATCGCGGTCGTTGGCGCCAAAAATGCGCCCGCCGCAGGCCGGGAAATAGACCACCGGGTCGCCAGCGCCGCTGTACGCCTGCGGCGTTTTTCCAGCCAGCGGCATGCCGCGTTTCCACTTGCCGCCCGAGAGCTTGCCCAGCAGGTTGTCACCCACCACGCTGGAGGCCACGTGCCCCAGGCCAATGCCAATGCGCGAGGCGGTGGTGACCTTGCCAAAGTTGTCTGCCGTCCATTGCGCCACTTTGTGCGACGTGTTGCCCATGCCGCGTCCACGCAGCAGCCGGGTCAGGGCGCCGGTGTCGATGCCGACCGGGCAGGCAGTGGAGCACAGGCCGCAACCGGCGCAGGTGTCGAGGCCGTAGTAGGCAAAGTCGGCCTCCAGATCGGCCACGCTCTCGCCTGCCGCCGTGCGGCGTGACAGCTCACGCCAGCTCACAATGCGCTGGCGCGGCGACAGCGTGAGTCGGTGCGACGGGCACAGTGGCTCGCAAAAGCCGCACTCAATGCAGCGGTCAACCAAATCTTCGGCTGCTGGCATGGGCTTGAGATTTTTCAGGTGCGCCTGCGGGTCGTCGTTCAGGATCACGCCGGGGTTGAGCAGGTTTTGCGGGTCAAACAGTTGCTTGATGCGACGCATCAGGTTGGCGGCTTGCGTGCCCCATTCCTTCTCGACAAATGGCGCCATGTTGCGCCCGGTGCCGTGCTCGGCTTTGAGCGAGCCGTCGTACTTGTCCACCACCAGCGTGCAGATATCGTCCATGAAGCCAGCGTAGCGGTCGACTTCGGTTTGGATCGAGAAATCCTGGGTAAAGACAAAGTGCAGATTGCCTTCCAGGGCGTGACCGAAGATGATGCCCTCGGTATAACCGTGCTTGCGCAGCAGTGCCTGCAAATCGAGCGTGGCACTGGCCAGCGACGCCAGCGGAAAAGCCACGTCTTCGATGATCACGGTGGTGCCGGTGCGGCGTACGGCCCCTACGGCCGGGAACGTGCCCTTGCGCACTTTCCAATACATCTCGCAAGTGGCAGGGTCAGTGGAAAACGTCGGCGATTCTATGGTTGCGATGCCGTTCAAGGCTTCCAGCGCGGCATCCATGCGCAGTTGCAGCGCAATGGCCGTTTCACCGCGCACCTCGATCAATAGTGCTGCTGCGTCATCACCCAGGGTGCTCATGATGGCGGGCAGACCAGGCTTGTCTTGCACAGAGCGTAAGGAGGCCCGGTCGAGCAGTTCGACTGCTGATACCGGCTTGGGTTTGAGTGCGATCACCGCCTTGCAGGCGACTTCGATGTTCGGGAAAAACACCAGCGCGCTGGCCTTGAATGGGTCCTCATTCACCGTTTGGTAGGTGATGCGCGAGATAAAGCCCAGCGTGCCTTCCGAGCCGATCATCAGGTGCGACAGGATGTCGATCGGGTCTTCAAAATCAACCAGCGCGTTAAGGCTGTAGCCGGTGGTGTTTTTGATGCTGTACTTGTGGTGAATGCGCGCCGCCAGCACCTCGTCGGCACGGGTGAGTTCGCCCATGTGTTGCAGTTCGTCCACCAGGGTGGCGTGGCTTTGCTTGAAGCTGGCCACGCTGTAGGGGTCTTCGGTGTCGAGCAGCGTGCCGTCGGCCAGAATGACGCGCATGCCAGCCAGCGTGCGGTAGCTGTTTTGGGCGGTGCCGCAGCACATGCCCGAGGCATTGTTGGCGGCAATGCCGCCGATCTTGCTGGCGTTGATCGAGGCCGGGTCAGGGCCGATCTTTTTGCCGTGAGGCGCCAGGCGATAGTTGACTTCGCCACCGATGATGCCGGGGCCTGCGCGCACAGTGGCCGCATCAGGGCCAATTTCACAAGTGGCAAAACCCTCGCCAATCAGCGCCAACACGCTGTCGGTGACGGCCTGTCCTGATAAACTGGTGCCGCCCGCGCGAAACGTGACCGGGCGGCCCAGCGAGCGGGTGGCCTGCAGCAGGGATTGCACTTCCTGCTCGGACTCGACCACCGCAATCGCTTCGGGCGTGAGGCGGTAAAAGCTGGCATCGGTACCGTAGGCAAGGCGCCGCAGCGGGTCGCTGATGACCTGTTTGGCCGGCAGAATGCGCCCCAGTACGTCCAATAATTGACTCATGATTTGTCTCCTTCGTTATGCTTTTGGTAAAGTGGTATTACCAGCTAAGGACTGTAATGTCCTCATTAATCAAAGGTAATTAGGGATTACCCGTACGATTCATACTTTTTTTCATTAGGGTTTTGAAATATGATGCAATTGGTCTTACCAGACTTGCCCTTGTCTAAACCATGAACCCAAAGCGCCCTGTTGCACACCGCCTGACTGACTCCGTTGCCAGCGAACTCGAAAAGCGCATCCTTGAAGGTTCGCTCAAGCCGGGCGATCGGCTGCCTTCGGAGCGTGCGCTGGCGCTGGGTCTGGGCGTGTCGCGCCCCTCGCTGCGCGAGGCGATGCAGCAACTGGTGTCCAAAGGTCTGCTGAGCACGCTTCATGGTGGCGGCACCTTTGTCACCGACCGGTTGGAGGCGCATTTTGCTGATCCCTGGCAGGACATGCTCAAGGACAACCCCTTGCTGCACCGCGACCTGCTCGAAGTGCGCCAAATGCTCGAAAGCCAAGCCGCAGCACTGGCCGCCGACCGCGCCACAGACGTCGACATCAGCCGGCTCGATGCGGTCCATGCAGCGCTCGAAGCCAGCTACGAGTTGGATGATCTGAATCACTGTATTGAGACCGACGTGGCCTTTCACCAAGCCGTGGCCGAGGCCTCGCACAACGTGCTGATTGGCCACCTGACGGCCAGCCTGATGCGGGTTGTCCATGGTCATGTGGCCAATAATCTGGTGCATCTGCACGCCCGGCCTCAGCGCTGGAGCCAGTTGCGGGCGCAACACCGCGCCATTTGGCAAGCCATTCGCGAACATAAGCCGCAAGAGGCGGCGCTGGCTGCCAGCGAACACATTGAGTTTGTGCGCCGAAGCATCGAGGACAAGGCGCTCGATGAAGCAAGGCGCTCCAGCGCGCTCAGGCGCCTGGGGGAAGCGGCCGCAAAGTGACTAAATGGCATACAGCGATTCACAGTCGGCGGGCGCGGTCTTGAACACGTTGGCGGCAAGCTCAAACAAACTTTTCATGTATCGAGAATAGCAGTTGGCTTCTGCGTGTTTGCAGAAAAAAGAGTGACCCCTTTGCCGTGTTGGGATTAGCCAGTGCAATAATCGCGCCCCATGACAATTTTGCACAACCTGCGCAACGCACCTTGGCTGGCCCGTCTGGCCCTGCTGTGGTTCGCCCTGACGCTGGGCGCCGCTGTAGCCTCGCCCATGGTGCAGCCGCAGCAAGAACTGGTCATCTGCACTGGTGCGGGCATGCTCAAGGTGGTGCTGACCGATGACGGCACGTTCACCACTGCGGCCACGTCCGACCCCGGTGACGCTCTCTTTTGCCCGTTGTGCCTGGCCGGTGGTGCGCCCGTTGCGGCTGGGGTCCAACCGATGGCCCAACCCCGCGACAGTGCGCAGGTGCCGCTACGCACGCCAACGGTGCACATCGCCACCCTGAGTGCTGCGCCCCCGCCAGCGCGCGGTCCGCCAAACGCCTGATCACCCCGTGTCAGGCAAACCTTGCGTTGCTGCGTCAGCACGGAAGGCGAAGTTTTTCGTTTCCCCAGGTTTTGTCAGCGTTGCGCCCTGCCGCACGCTTTGCTGCCGCGAGCAGTGCGATAAGACCGTGATCGATTTAATCCCAAGGATTTTTATGAAATTCAAATCACTGATGACCGCAGTCGCCCTGGCCGCAACCACGCTCGGCGCCCTGGCTACAGATGCCGCCGTTGAGGTGCAAAACGCCTGGGTCCGTGCCACCGTCAAAGGCCAGATGGCCACCGGCGCATTCATGACGCTTACCGCCAAACAAGCCACCACACTGGTCGGCGTGGCCTCACCCGTGGCCGGCGTGGCGCAAGTGCACGAGATGACGATGGACAACGGCGTCATGAAAATGGCCGAAGTCAAGGGCGGGCTAAACCTGCCCGTTGGCAAAGCCGTGGAGCTCAAGCCCGGCGGCTATCACCTGATGCTGATGGACTTGAAAGCGCTGCTGACCAAGGACAGCACCGTGCCCGTCACCCTGACTTTCAAGGACGCCAAGGGCATTGAGAGCACACTGGAACTGACGCTGCCCGTGGCCGCCATGGCGCCGGGCGGCATGGCCAAACCTGCTGCCATGGACCATTCCATGCACGGCAACATGCCAGCCAAGTAGCGCTTCTGAAGGCCGGGCTGATCCTTTGGATCTGCCGACCAGAGCGGTTACGACCAGCGCTGTGCGGCCCCTGGGTGCGCGCTGCGGCGCATCCCCGCGGCCCTTGCTCGCTCTGAGTTTGCCGGTCTCAACCATTGCACCATTGCAACCATTCAAGAACATTTCCATGATCTACCCCCATCCCCATCTGTTTGCCTGCGCCATGGCGCTGGCCGTGACAGTGCTGAGCCTGCCATGCAGCCAGGCGCTGGCGCAAGACGGCGCCACGGCATCCTTACCCACCGTAACGGTGAATGCCAGCAAGAGTAAGAGCAGCCAGACACCGGGCGCGATCCTCATCGACAAAGCCGCTTTGGCGCCCAAACTATTCTCCACCAGTGACACCGCCAGCTTGTTGACCAATGTGCCTGGCCTGAGCCTGAACGGTGCCGGGGGAGTGTCGAGCCTGCCCGCCATCAACGGCCTGGCCGACGACCGCCTGCGCATCAAGGTAGATGGCATGGATTTGATTGCCTCATGCCCCAACCACATGAACCCGGCGCTATCGTACATCGACCCGACCCAGTTGGGCGCGCTCACGGTGTATGCCGGTATCGCGCCGGTCAGCAGCGGCGGTGACAGCATTGGCGGCACCATCGTGGCAGAGTCGCCCGTGCCGGCGTTCGCCGCGCCCGGCCAAAAGGCCATTGTCGAAGGTGAAGCAGGCACTTTTTACCGCAGCAACAACAACGCCAGTGGCGCCAATCTCTCAGCCGCCTACGCCACCGACAGTTTCAACATCAGCTACAAAGGCGCCACCAGCCAGGCTGACAACTACAGCGCCGGCGCCAATTTCAAAACTTATGATTTCACTGGTCGCATGGGTCACATCCTTGCGCGTGATGAAGTCGGTTCCACCGCTTATGAAACCCGCAACCACACCTTGGGGCTGGCCTTTAAAAATGACGACCATCTGTTTGAGGCCAAGTTGGGCCTTCAGAACATGCCGTTTCAGCTCTACCCGAACCAGCGCATGGACATGCTCTACAACAAGCAAGACAGTCTGAATCTGCGTTATTTGGGCCAGTTCGACTGGGGCTCGCTGGAGGCCCGTGTCTACCAGGAAAACGTTGACCACTTCATGGACTTTGGACCTGACAAACGCTATTGGTACGGTGGCGTCACTTCGCCCACCGGCGTGGTCACCGGTTCGGGCGGCTCCATGGCCGTGAATGGCGCACCGTGCAGCCCGGCTGGCACAGCCATCTGCGCCGCGGGCATGCCGATGTACACCGAGGGCAAAACCACTGGTGTCAGTGTCAAAGCCGACCTGGCCATGAACCCGCAAGACCTTTGGCGGGTGGGCGCAGAGCTGCAGCAATACCGCGTCAACGACTACTGGCCCGCCTCGGGCGGCGGCATGATGCCGGGCACCCTCTGGAACATCAAAGACGGCGAACGTGACCGCGCGGCACTGTATGCAGAACTGGAAACCCGCAAAAGCGCGCATTGGATGACATTGATCGGTGCCCGCGTGGAGCGGGTCACGATGGATGCGGGGCAAGCCAGCGGCTACAACCCCACTAGCAACGGCGCCGGGACGATGCTGAATTTTCAAATGCGCGACGCCGATGCTTTCAACGCCCAAAGCCACGCCAGCACCGACACCAATGTCGATCTCACAGCCCTGGCCAGGTACACCGTTAACGACAATTACGACATTGAGTTCGGCTTTGCCCACAAGGTGCGTTCTCCCAATGTGTACGAGCGTTTCACCTGGTCCACCTGGCAAATGGCGGCGCTGATGAACAACTTTATTGGCGACGGCAATGGCTATGTCGGCAGCCTCGACCTCAAGCCTGAGTCAGTCAACACCCTGAGCGCCACCTTTGACTGGCACGCCGCAGACAAGGCCTGGGGCTTCAGGGTCACGCCGTTTTACACCCAGGTGGACGACTACATCGACGCCGTACAGTGGAACGCCAAAGACAATGTGCCCGCCACCCCGCTGGTCACCGACAAGTTCAGCGTGCTGAAGTACACGAACCAGTCAGCGCGGCTGTACGGTGTCAATTTGTCGGGCCACATACCGCTTGCTGAAACCACTTGGGGTGAATTTGGCGTCAAGGGGCTGTTGAACTACACCCGCGCCACGAATGAGGACACCGGGGGCAACCTGTACAACATCATGCCGCTCAACGCCAAGCTGATCGTGACCCAAAAAATGGGTGGCTGGAACAACAGCCTGGAACTGGTGGCCGTCAAAGCCAAGACCGATGTCTCCGCCATGCGCAACGAGATCAAAACCCCCGGCTACAGCCTGGTGCATCTGCGCACCAGTTATTCCTGGAAAACGGTGCGACTGGACTTTGGCGTGGAAAACCTGCTTGACAAGTTTTACTACCTGCCTACCGGCGGCGCCTATGTGGGTCAGGGCACCACCATGAGCAACCCGGCGTTGCCCAACTACCCGCAGTGGGGTACGGCTGTGCCGGGCATGGGCCGATCCATCTACGTGGGTGTGAATGTGAAGTTTTAAGGCGCTACGTGTCGGCAGCTTGAACAAACCCTTATTCGCACACGCGTGATCTCAGTAGAATTCCAACTTCTAATTCTTACTTCAACCGAGGTGCGACATGTTGGTGACGGACAAGGGCCAAATTACGATTCCAAAAGCCGTGCGGATTGCCGCTGGCGTGGTGCCCGGCACGCAAGTGAGCGTGCGCTTTGAAGCGGGCAAAATCATTGTGGAAAAGCTGGCCAATGGGCGCAGCACGGACCGCCGTGGGCAAATGCGCCAAGCTGCAGCCAAGGCGCACGACGGCATGAGTCCCGAGTACCAGGCGCTTGGCGCAGATGAAATCATGGCTTTTTTGCGCGGCTAAGACGTGACCAGTTTGCTGCATTACGACGGCGGCAGTGGTTTCATGGTGGACAGCAATGTCTGGATCGACTGCATGGACGCCCGCAGTCCTTGGCACGACTGGGCGATTGACCAACTGCAGTCTTGCAGCGAACAAGGCGTGCTGCACGTCAATGCCCTGATTTATGCCGAATTGCTTGTACCCGGCACGCCGGCCCATTTGCTCGATGGCATGTTGGCTGTCTATGAAACCCAGCGCAGTGCGCTGCCATGGGCAAGTGCTGCGCTGGCGGCCCAGGCATTTCGGCTGTATCGCGAGCGGGGTGGCGTCAAGACGGCACCTTTGCCAGACTTCTTTATCGGTGCACACGCGGCGGTGGCCAACTTGACTGTGCTGGCCCGTGACCAGGCTCCGTACCGCAGCTACTTCGGCCGTCTGAAGACCCTGGGGATTTGATAAATTGGGGTAAGCTGTTGCTTGTTTGATTTTGATAACTTTTTAGGAGACAGACATGAGTAATTCAGACGCTTCCGGTTTTGGCAAATTCGTCCCTGGTTTTGATTTTTTGCAGAACCTGGCCAAGGGCGCTTCGCAAGCGGTGCCGCAAATGCCAAACATGGCCAATTGGATCGCGCCGTCGCTCAACGAAGAAGAACTGGACAAGCGCATTGCCGAACTCAAGACAGTGCATTTCTGGCTCGATCAAAACTCCAAGGCACTCGGTGCCACGGTGCAGGCGCTCGAAGTCCAAAAAATGACGCTGGCCACCCTTAAAGGCATGAATTTGAGCATCGCCGACATGGCCAATGCGTTCAAGTTCAAGGCAGTCGATACGGCGGCCTCTGGTGTGCAGAGAGTCACAGAAAAAGCCGCAGCCGCGGCCCATACGGTGGCACAAGCAGCAGAAAAAACCGAAGAAGCTGCCAATAAAGTAGGCGATGCGGTCAAGCCGGTGGCGTCCGCAGCGGCCGCAGGTCTGGTTGACCCAATGCAGTTGTGGACCTCACTGACCCAACAATTTCAGCACATTGCCGCCGGCGCCATGAAGGAAGCCAGCAAGGCGACGGCCGTAAACATGGACATGGGCAAGAATCTGGCCAAGGGGGTCGCCAGCGAAACCGTCAAAGCGGCCCAAAAGGCACCCGCAAAACAAGCAGTAGCCAAAAAAGCGCCAGCCAAAGCCGTCAAAAAAGTCGCCGCTAAAAGCAGCGCGCGCGGCCGCTAAAACCGTGCGTTTGAACGGCAGGCCAGTCGCATGAAATTGTTTCCTTACGCGCACGCCACCCACCCGCAGTGGGGCATGGCGGCCAATCTGGCGCTGGCCCAGTTGCGCGCCCAGATGACGTTGCACGGTTACGCTGCCAACCCGACGCTGGCGCTGCTCTACATCACCGACCACTATGCGGCCCATGCGCAGGAGATTCTGGAGCACCTGAGCGCCGAGCTGTCCGAGATCACCGACTGGGCTGGCACGGTGGGTGTGGGCATTGCCGCCAACAACGTCGAATATTTTGATGAACCCGCGCTGGCGCTGATGCTGTGCGAACTGCCCAGCGACCAGTACCGGGTGTTCTCGGGGGTGGCGCCGCTTGGGCTCACGTTCGAGGCGCACACCGCACTGGTCCATGCCGATGGCACAACGCCGGATGTGGCCGAGCTGATTGAAGAATTGGCCGCCCGCACCGACTCTGGCTATGTGTTCGGCGGCCTGGCGTCCAGCCGCGGCGCGGCGGTGCAGTTTGCGGTGGCCGCTGACGGCACCGTGAAGGGCCAGGGCAAGGCCAGCGGCGTTTTCAGTGGTGGCTTGAGTGGGGTCGCTTTTGGACCCGAGGTGGCGCTGGTGTCGCGCGTCACGCAAGGCTGCCTGCCGATCAGTCGTGCGCACAGGGTCACCGGCGCTGAGCGCAATGTGGTGCTCACGCTCGATGACGAGCCGGCCTTGCAGGTGATGTTGCGCGAGTTGAACGTGACCCTGGACGAGCCGCGCGAAGCGCTGCAAGCCGTGCGCGCCACGCTGGCCGGTTTGACCGAGCCTGCCAGCCTGGCCAATGTGGCGCCCACCGTAACGCGCACCGGCAACTTTGGCCCTGACGTGCGGGTGCGCCACATCATCGGCCTGGACCCCGGGCGCGCAGGTGTGGCGGTAGCCGACATCGTGACTGAAGGCATGGAACTGGCCTTTTGCCAGCGCAACGTACAGGCGGCGCGCGCCGACCTGATGCGCATTTGCGCCGAAATCCGCGAAGAGCTGGAGCCGCAGGAGCAGGCGCTGGAAACCGCCAGCGCCCTGGCGCAAGCCGAGGTCGACGCCGCACCGCATGCCGCGCGCGGCATCGCGGGTGCCATTTACGTGAGTTGTACCGGCCGTGGCGGCAACCATTTTGGCGGCCCCAGCGCCGAGTTGCAGATCATCCGCCGCGCCCTGGGCGACGTGCCGCTGGTGGGGTTTTTTGCCGGCGGCGAGATTGCCCGCAAGAACCTGTATGGCTATACGGGGGTGCTGACAGTGTTTGCTGGCAAGTAGGGTGGCTTGTACACGCTAGCATCCTTGCAAATATGGAGTTTCATTCCATGATTTGCAAGGATAGATTTAATGCACTCAGGCGCCATTCACGGTGCAGTTGCCTCAATCGAAAGCAAAATCCTCCGGGTCAAAGTAAGCGTCTTGAACCCCCTCGTGCTGCTCTTTGAGCCAGCGCTTGAAGCGGGCGTCGTCCTGCACCAGGGCCAGGTCTTGCTTCATGATGTCAATTTCTTCGCGTAAGTCGAGTTCCTGCTCGACAAGATGGCGACGCAAGGCGGTCGCGCTCACAGTGGCGTAGATGGGCAAATTGAATTCGTCCATGATGCGCTGCTCAGCCATAAAAAGCTCTTGGGTGAGCACTTTCACTCGGTCTTTGAGCAAGGCGGTCAAGGCCGCCAGCTTTTCTTTGGCCATGCTGGCCATTTGGCTGGCATCGACCAGGTCAGCGCGCAACTGCAGTTGCAGCAAGGCCAGCAAGTCGCGCTTTTCGTAGGCTGCGTTGGCTTCTTTCATGAGTGCGGTTTTGCGCAACTGCTCGGCGTGATCGGTTTCGCGATCAGGGTGCAGGGCGCTGACCAACTGGCGGTAAATAGTGCGCAGCGCGCCGGTGGCGTCCTCGGTTTGGGCTTTGGCCCGGGCTTCGGCCTTGAGCTGCGCGGCAGACTTTTTACGATTGGCCTTGCGGCTGGCGCGGGCGGCCTCATCAGCGGCAGCTCTTTCTTGCATCTTGGCCATGTTGGCGCGCAGCAGGTCTTCCATGCTGTCAAACGATGTGTCGTCGTCGCCTAATTTTTCGCCGAACATATTTTCCATAAACATTTTCATGTCAGCGGCATCTGCTCTCTCTTCTTCCTCCAAAGTAGTTGCGCTGTGCGTCGCATACAGCGCGCGCATGGCCTCATCGCCTGTGCCGGCCACAGCCGCAGCCAAGTGGCAAAGAATCTCGCGGGCCATGGCTTTTTGTCGCTTGCCCAAACCTTTGCGCTGCAAGCGCTCATCCAGCCAAACGACCATCTGACGCATCAGCGCCGTGCGTTCTTTTTCCAGCGGCGCCATTGTTCGGGTCGCCACCACACGGTGCGCGTCGGCCAGTTGGCTGGTTTCCTCGATCTGTTTTGCCAGGGCTTCGGTTTTGCTCAGCAACTGGTTAAAGCGCTTTTGCGCTGGTGACACTTGGCCGCTGCCAAACTTGAGGGCGCTTACCACCAGCCCGGCGGCTGGATTCGGTGTGGCTGGAGTTTGCGGCTGATCTTCTTTGAAAAGAGGAGGTTGATGTGGCATGTCGGGTTGCGAGTTTGATTGCAGCGGGCGATTCTATAAATGTTGCCAACGCTCTCTTTACCGTCAGCTTGCGAGCACGACCGTACGCTCTTCGCCAAGCCATGGACGACTTAATTCACACCCCGCGCGCCCGGTCTGCCAAGAACTGCTGGCGGAACGCGCCGAAGCTGCCTGCATCAAGCGCGGCGCGCACTTCGCGCATCAGGTTCAGGTAGTAGTGCAGGTTGTGGATGCTGGCGAGCATCGGGCTGAGCATCTCGCCGCAGCGGTCCAGGTGGTGCAGGTAGGCCCGGCTAAAGCCGCCGCTGACCGTACCGTTGGGGCGCGTCATGCCTTTGCAGGTGTAGCAGGTGCAGGTACTGTCGAGTGGGCCGTGATCGGCTTTGTGGCGCGCGTTACGCATTTTCAAGTCACCAAAACGGGTGAACAGCGTGCCGTTGCGGGCGTTGCGTGTTGGCATCACGCAGTCGAACATGTCAACGCCTTGCGCTACGCCCTCGACCAGATCTTCGGGCGTGCCCACGCCCATCAGGTAGCGCGGTTTGTGCCAGGGCAGGCGGTGCGGCGTGTGTGCCATGATGCGCAGCATCTCGTCTTTGGGTTCGCCCACGCTCACGCCGCCGACCGCGTAGCCGGGGAAGTCCATTTCGACCAGTTGTTCCAGCGACTCCTGCCGCAGTCCTTCGAACATGCCGCCTTGCACAATGCCGAACAGCGCGTTGGGGTTTTCCAGCCGGGCAAACTCAGCCTGGCTGCGTTTGGCCCAGCGCAGGCTCATTTCCATCGAGCGGCGCGCTTCAAACTCGGTGGTGATCTGGCCTTTGGTTTTGGGCTCGACCGACAGGTAGGGCGTGCATTCGTCGAGTTGCATGGCAATGTCGGAGTTCAGCGTGGTCTGGATCTGCATCGACACTTCGGGCGACATGAACAGCTTGTCGCCGTTGACCGGGCTGGAAAAGTGCACGCCTTCTTCAGTGATCTTGCGCATGGCGCCCAGGCTCCAGACCTGAAAGCCACCCGAGTCGGTCAGGATCGGCTTGGTCCAGCGCTCAAAGTCGTGCAAACCGCCAAAGCTCTGCATCACGTCCAGACCCGGGCGCATCCAGAGGTGAAAGGTGTTGCCCAAAATGATTTGCGCGCCCATGTCGTCCAGGCTGGCGGGGCTAACGCCCTTGACCGTGCCGTAGGTGCCCACCGGCATGAAGATCGGTGTTTGCACCATGCCGTGGTTGAGCACCAACGTGCCGCGGCGGGCGTGGCTGCCAGCGTAGCCGCTGTCCGGATCTGGCGGGTCGGTGCGCAGCACATCGAATTGAACCACGGGTTGGGGCGGATGTGGGTGATCGTGGGGATGGTCGTGTGTCATGGCAATGGAGTGAAGCTTGGCCGGTATTGTCTTTGATCCGGCATTTGCTCAAATTGCCTGTGCATCGCTTTACTTGTATGATTCTCTTTACTTTAACAATGGTAAAGGATTCGTCATGCAAGCAGAAGCAATTGTGTCGAGCAAAGGGCAGGTGACTTTACCCGCTGCCATGCGGGCCAAGCTGGGCATTGGCCCGGGTTCGCACATCCAGTTTGAGCTGCGCGGGCAGGAGTTGGTGATCAAGCCTGAACTGCCGATGAGTGCGTACCGCGGCCTACTCAAGAAATACAACTTGAACCCGGCCGATCTTGAAATCGAAAAAGAGCCTGATCGGGAGTTTGAATGAACATTGTCGATTCGTCTGGCTGGCTTGAATATCTGCTCGATACCGACCGGGCGGACTTGTTTGCCGATGCTATCGAGCAACGCGACTCTTTGCTAGTACCCGTGATAGCACTGTATGAAGTCCACCGAGTGCTCAGTCGCAAGGTGTCGCCCGACGCCGTGGCGGAGTGCCTGGACGTGATGCGGCTGGCGCGTGTGCTCGACATCACCGACCGCCGCGCAGTAGCTGCGGCCAACGTGGCCCAGCGCCACAAACTGGCCATGGCTGACGCCATGATGTACAGCCTGGCACTTGAACTCGGCGCCACCTTCTGGACGCAGGATGTGGATTACGAGGGATTGCCTGGGGTGAACTATTTCGCCAAGCCCTGAAGCGCCAGCAACATGAGAATTCGCAATGAGGGCTGGGTTGGTCCGTTCTAGGATGCTCGCTAACAATCAACCCTCAGAAGCATCATCATGAAAAGTTCTTACGCAAAAGTCTCTCTTGTTGCCATGTCGTTGACGCTGTGCAGCGGCGCTGTTCTTGCACAACAGCCCATGACCGACCAAGGCAAGCTGGAGTACGACACCAATTGCGCGGTTTGTCATGGCCCGGGTGGCAAGGGAGATGGCTCACTCCAACCCTTGCTTCGAGTCAGTGCGACCGACCTGACCCAGTTGGCCAAAAAGAACCAGGGCATCTTGCCCGTGACCCGGATGTATGAGGTGATCGACGGCGCTGGCGTGCCCAGCCATGGCTCGCGCGACATGCCGATCTGGGGCAGAACGTACCAGTCTGAAAATGCCCAGAACCTCTTGGAAGCGCGCGGCAATTACGACGCGCAGGCCTTGGTTCGGGCGCGCATTCTGGTGTTGATCGAATACATCAACCGGCTGCAGGCCCGCTGAGCTTTTCAGGTCGCTCTGCGTGCGCGGCTCAGCAGCATGGCGTCGCCATAGCTGAAAAAGCGATAGCGTTGTTCGATAGCGTGGGCATAAAGCGCCTTGATGTGCGCGTGGCCCGCAAAGGCGCTCACCAGCATCATCAGGCTCGACTTGGGCAGGTGGAAGTTGGTGATCAGCGCATCCACCAGCTTGAACTCGAAACCAGGTGTGATGAAGATGCGGGTGTCCTTGGAAAACGGGGTCAGATCCCGAGAAGTGGGGGTCGGATCCGAATTACGTGTAGATTTGGCTCTGCCCCCCATTTCTCTGACCCCATTTTCCTGCGCCCAGGATTCCAGCGTGCGCACTGTGGTGGTGCCCACCGCAATGATGCGTCCGCCACGCGCGTGGCAGTCGGCGATGGCCTGCTGGGTGACCACCGGCACTTCATACCATTCACTGTGCATCTGGTGCTCGGCCAGGTTTTCGGTCTTGACCGGCTGAAACGTGCCCGCGCCCACATGCAGCGTGACGTGGGCGCGCTGCACGCCCAGGGCGTCGATCTGCGCGAGCAGGGCTTCATCAAAATGCAGCGCGGCGGTGGGCGCGGCCACAGCGCCGAGATTTTTGGCAAACACGGTTTGGTAGCGCTGGGCGTCTTCGGCTGAATCGGTGTGCGTGATGTAGGGTGGCAGCGGCACATGGCCGTGGCGCGCCATCAGCGTAAAGGGGTCGTCGCCCGCGTCGTTGGACAGCACAAAGCGAAACATCGGGCCCTCAGCGTCGGGCCAGCGCCCCAGCAGCGTGGCGCTCAAGTGGTCCGAATAGCCCGGCGCGCTGATGAGCGAGACGGTGTCGCCAATGGCCGGCTTTTTGCTCACGCGCAGGTGCGCTGCCACCTGATTGCCCCCGAGTACGCGCTCGATCAGCAACTCCAGTTTGCCACCAGTGGCCTTTTCGCCATACAGGCGCGCGTTCATCACCCGGGTGTCGTTGAACACCATCAGGTCGCCCGCCTTGAGCAGTGCGGGCAGGTCTTTGAAGCTGCGGTCAACCGGCGCTGCGCCGGTGCCGTCGAGCAGGCGCGAGCCACTTCGCTCGGGGGCAGGATGCTGGGCGATCAGTTCGGGAGGCAATTCAAAGTCAAAATCACTCAATCGAAAAGTACGGGGTGCGGCAGGCGTAATGGGCATGGGGCTTATACCGGCCAGACGACGCCGTGGTCGTTCAAGATGGCATCCATTGGCAGGTCATGCGCTTCGGGCTCGAAGTCGGACACAAAGTCGGTGCCAAAGCCCAGCCCCACGGTGAACGGGCGCGGCTGCATGGTGGCCAGGGCGCGGTCGTAAAAGCCACCGCCGTAGCCCAGGCGGTAACCGCCAGGGGCATAGCCAACGCAGGCGACAAACAGTAGCGTCGGAGTGATGACTTCGGTGTCTTTGGGTTTGGGGATGCCATAGGCGTCTTCTTCCATTGGGCAACCGGGGTACCAGGTGTGAAAAGCCATGGTTTTATGAACTTTGTCCACCACCGGCAGTCCAATTTTGCGTAGTTGTTGTTGCTCAATGAGTTCGCCATCTTCTTTCCAGCGGTGCAGCGCGGGCAAGGGGTCAAACTCTCCCTTGATCGGCCAATAGGCGCCAATCACGGTGTCTGGGCGGCCCACTAGCCAGATGCGCATCACCTGCTGTAGCATGGCAACACGCTGCAAGCGGTCTGGCATACGCAGGCGTTGCTCAACCAGGCGCTTGCGCAATGCTTTTTTTTCAATGGCCTTTTGTTCATCAGTTTTATTCATAATCACCACATGCAGTTCCGAACGATTTTGACATTGATTAGCTTGCTCGGCACGCTACATGGTTTGCCAGCGCAGGCGCAAAGCCTTGCGCTCGACCCGAGCGCGCCTGATGCCGTCATTCTGGAGATGCGCGATGCCTTTAAAAAAGGCGCGTCAAGTCGCCTGACCGAACTGCTGCCGCTCACCCAGGGCCATGTGCTGGCGCCTTGGGCCGCTTACTGGGAGCTGCGCGCCCGGCTCGAGACAGCTGCGCCAGAAGAAATTGACAATTTCCTGAAACGTTTCGCGGGCACCTACCAGGAAGACCGGCTACGCAACGACTGGCTGCTGCAACTGGGCAAAAACCGCGACTGGTCCCGCTTTTCCGGTGAGGCTACGCGTTTTCGCATGCAAGACGATCGCGAAGTGCGCTGCTATGTGCTGGCCATGGAACACATTCTGGCCAAGGTGGACATGTCAAAGGAGGTCAAATCGCTCTGGCTGGCGCAGAGAAACAACGACGACGGCTGTGCCTTTGCCGTGCAAACGCACATTGATAGTCAACTTTTGGGCGACCAGGATGTCTGGCAAAAAGTGCGCTCGGCGCTGGAACTGCGGCGCATCCCGGCGGCCCGCCAAGCGTTCGACATGGTGGCGCCGCAAGCCAGTGCGCAGTGGGCCGCGCTGATGCGCAAGCCCGAGCAATTCTTGACCCGTTTGACCTTGTCGAACCAGCGCCAAACCCAGGAGCTGGTGGTGCTGGCGCTGATCCGGCTGGCGCAAACCGAGCCGCAGCGTGCCGCCGAACTGCTGGATAGTCGCTGGCAAAAGCACCTGCACCCAAACCAGCGCAACTGGGCCTGGGCAGCCATTGGCGCCCAAGCCGCGCAAAAGTTGTCAGATGATGCGCTCACGTTTTTTGCCAATGGCCGACCAGCTGCCATGCAAGACGAGCAGTTGACTTGGTATGCCAGAGCCGCCCTGCGCCAGGGTGACTGGGCGCGCGTGCTCAGCGCCATCGAGGCCATGACGCCCGATGCCGCCCTGGATGCCACCTGGGTCTATTGGCGTGCGCGGGCCATGCTGGCGCTCGCCACCACGGAGCCCGTCCTGCAGCAGGCGCGCCAATTGCTGCAAAGCGTGGCCGGGGTGCAGGGTTTTTACGAGTTGCTGGCGCAAGAAGAACTGGGGCTTCCCATCATGCCACCCCCCTTGCCCGAGCCTTTGACCGTAGCCGAAAAGACCAACGCCCGTGCCAACCCCGGCTTGCAGCGTGCCCTGGTGGCCATTGCCATCGGTTTGCGTTCCGAAGGCGTGCGCGAATGGAACTACAGCGCCAACCTGCACACGCCTGGCGGCATGAATGACCGCGAGCTGCTGGCCGCCGCCGACCTGGCCTGCCAGCATGAGGTGTGGGACCGCTGCATCAACACCAGCGAGCGCACCAAAAACGTGATCGACCTCACGCAGCGCTTTCCCATGCCGCACAAGCAGGCGGTGCTGGCGCGCACCCGCGAGATCGGGCTGGACCCGGCCTACGTTTACGGACTGATCCGGCAAGAGAGCCGCTTCATCATGGACGCCCGCTCGGGCGTGGGTGCCAGCGGCCTGATGCAGGTGATGCCAGCCACGGCGCGCTGGACCGCCAAAAAAATTGGCATGACCGATTTCAAGCCGCACCAGATTACCGAGCGCGACACCAATATCGCCATTGGCACCGGTTACCTCAAGCTGGTGCTCGACGACTTTGCCGGCTCCATGCCAATGGCCGCTGCCGCCTACAACGCAGGTCCTGGCCGGCCCCGTGCTTGGCGCGGCCAGAGCGGCGCGCCAGTGCTGGAGGCCGCCATCTGGGCCGAAAACGTGCCTTTCACCGAAACCCGCGATTACGTCAAAAAAGTGCTGGCCAACACCACCATTTACGCCGCCATGATCAGCGGGCAAACCCAGTCGCTCAAAGCCCGTCTGGGCGAGGTCGGTCCGCTTGACAGCCTGCTGCCGGTAAACCGCGACCTGCCCTAAGCCCCATGATGAAACTCTACATTGGCAACAAAAATTACTCGTCCTGGTCGATGCGGCCGTGGGTGCTGCTGACGCAGGCGGACATCGCGTTTGAAGAAGTGATGGTGCGCTTTGATTCCTTTGCGCCCGACTCAACATTCAAGGCCACGCTGCGAGACTTGTCACCCACCGGCAAGGTGCCGCTGCTGGTTGATGGTGACCTGGTGGTGTGGGACACGCTGGCCATTGCCGAGTACCTGGCCGAGCAGTTTCCGGAAAAATCTCTGTGGCCGAAAGACAAGGCGGCTCGCGCTCAGGCGCGCAGCATTTGTGCCGAAATGCACAGTGGGTTTACCGCGCTGCGCAGCCATTGCCCGATGAACATCGAAGCCCGCCTGCCCGAACAGGGCGCCTTGATCTGGCGCGACCAGGCCGCTGTGCGCAGCGATGTGGCGCGCCTTGTGGCCATGTGGCAGCAGTGCCTGCGGATGAGCGGTGGCCCCATGTTGTTTGGCGACTTCAGCGTGGCGGATGCCACCTTTGCCCCAATCTGCACGCGCCTGGTCAGCCACGCGCTGCCGCTGCCCGACGACATTCAGGCCTACGTGCAACGGGTTGGCGCGCTGCCGGGCGTCAAAGCCTGGATCGACGGCGCTCTGGCCGAGCACGATTTTCTGGAATTTGAAGAGCCTTACCGCTTGTCGCGCCAACTTGCATGAATCCAGAGCAACCCCCCGAATTATGAAGGAGTACCGTCATCGCGAGCGCTCCGAATCAGGCTCGATACCGCACACGGTCCTTGAACAGGAGTGCCGTCACTGCGAGCGAAGCGCGGCAGTCTATGCGCCCGGAAGTCATGGATTGCTTCACTTCGTTCGCAATGACGACGTTCTTTCAAGTTAAGGCTATGGGCACCGGCATGCAAACTTACCTGGTCGGCGGTGCCGTGCGCGATGCCCTGTTGGCCTTTCCCGTCAAAGACCGCGACTGGGTGGTGGTGGGCGCCACCCCCGAGCACATGCTGACACAGGGCTTTGTGCCGGTGGGCAAAGACTTTCCGGTGTTCCTGCACCCACAAACCCATGACGAATACGCGCTGGCGCGCACTGAGCGCAAGACTGCGCCGGGCTACCACGGCTTCGCCATCCACGCGGCACCGAGCGTGACGCTTGAAGAAGACCTGGCCCGGCGTGACCTCACCATCAACGCCATGGCAGTCGCCGCTGGTCATGTCGGCCCTGATGGCCAATGGGACGCGCAGCAACTGATCGACCCCTATGGCGGCTGCCAAGACCTGGCGGACAAGGTGTTTCGCCACGTCAGCCCGGCGTTTCGTGAAGACCCGGTGCGTATCCTTCGCGTGGCGCGCCTGGCGGCCCGCTTTGCTAACTTTACGGTGGCCCCCGAGACGCTGCAACTCATGCGCCAGATGGTGACCAGTGGCGAGGTTGATCACCTGGTGCCCGAGCGCGTTTGGCAAGAGCTCGCGCGCGGCCTGATGGAGGCCAATCCCTCGCGCATGTTTGCGGTACTGCGCGACTGCGGTGCGTTGGCCCGCTTGCTGCCCGAGGTGGACGGGCTGTGGGGCGTTGCGCAGCGCGCCGACTACCACCCCGAGGTGGACACTGGCGTGCACGTCATGATGGTGGTTGATATGAGCGCGCGGCTGCAAGCGCCGCTGCCGGCACGCTTTGCCTGCCTGGGACATGACCTGGGCAAAGGCAACACGCCGCCCCACATTTTGCCCAAGCATTTGGGGCACGAGCAGCGCAGCGCGCAACTGCTGCACGGCGTTTGCGAGCGCTTGCGCGTGCCCATCGACTGTCGGGACCTGGCCGACATGGTGGCGCGCGAGCACAGCAACATTCATCGTTCGATCGAGTTTGATGCCGCCTCCCTGGTGCGACTGCTGGAGCGCTGCGATGCGCTGCGCAAGCCTGAACGCTTTGGCCAGGCGTTGCTGGCCTGCGAATGCGATGCCCGCGGGCGCCTGGGTTACGGTGAAACACCCTATCCGCAGCGCCAGCGACTGCGCGATGTGCTGGCCGTGGTGCAGGCGGTCGAGACCAAAGTCATCGCCGAAAACGCAATGGCAGTGGGGACTGTGGGAAAAAAAATCGGCGAGCTGATTCACCAGGCCCGAGTCGCTGCAGTACAGATGGCTTTATGACCGCCTCGGGTATGCTCACACTATGTCTAGTTTGCTGATCATTGAAGACGACGAGTTGCTGCGCGACGGCCTGTGCGCACAGCTAGCCCAGGCTGGCCACAGCGTTACAGCGGCGGCCGATGGCGAGGCCGGGCAAGCGCTTCTGGAGACGCAGCGCTTTGACGGTGTGGTGCTCGACCTTGGTTTGCCCAAAATCAGTGGTATGGAGGTGTTGTGCTGGGTGCGCAAGCGCCTGCCCGCGCTGCCGGTGCTGATCCTGACGGCGCGTGACGGTGTCGATGACCGGGTGCAGGGGCTCAACGCCGGCGCTGATGATTACCTCACCAAACCCTTCGATATGGCCGAGCTACAGGCCCGCCTGGGCGCCATGCTGCGGCGCGCGCGCTTGCCCGCGTTTGGCGGCTCGCTGGAGCTGGCCAGCAGCCACAGCGAGCGGCCGTTGCGGGTCGATGCGCATCTGCCGCAGGCCTGGCTTGGCGACGAGGCGCTGGAACTTACGCAGCGCGAATGGGCCCTGTTGTCGCTGCTGGTGACCTACGCTGGGCGCGTGGTGAGCCGCGAGGATGTGCTGGAGACCTGGCAGAGCGAGCCCGGCGAGCCCGGTGCGCTCACCTCCAACGCGCTGGAGGTGTACATCCATCGCTTGCGGCGCAAATTGGTGGATTCGGGCCTGAACATTCGCAATGTGCGCGGTTTGGGCTACATGCTGGAAAACCACGCCGCCTGAATCTCGCTGTGCGCACATGACCGCAGCCACCCCAACTCAGCACGGCGGGCAGGGCCTGTCGCTCAAGCGCCAGTTGCTGCTGTGGCTGTTGCTGCCACAGTTGGTGTTGTTTTTGGTCGGTGGCGCGCTGGCCTACCGGATTGCGCTCAATTACGCCGAAAAAGCCATTGACCAGTCGCTGACGCAATCGGTGCGCTCGCTGGCGCGCCAGGTCAAGCCGATCGGCTCGGGTTTGTTGATCGACTTTCCGCGCGCGGCGCAAGACATCATTGAGCAGGATCCGACTGACCGGGTCAGCTACATGGTGTCGAGCCCACCGGGTAGTTTTCTGCTTGGCAACGGCAAACTGCCAGGCCCGCCCGAGGAAATGCTTGCACCAACCCGCGATGCGTTACTTTATAACGCCCGGGTGGACGGCAAGCCGATGCGCGTGGCGCTGATCGAAGTTGACTATGGCGACGCAGATTCGCCCCAGCGCATGCGGGTGCAGGTGGCCAAGAGCCTGGCCGTGCAACAGCGCCTGACCACTGAATTGATCGCCGACATGCTGGTGCCGCTGCTGCTGCTCGCGATGGTGCTGAGTGCGCTGGTTTATGGTGGCATTTTGCGCGGTTTGCGGCCTTTGAGGCGGCTGCAGGCGCAGCTTGGCGACCGGCAAGACCAGGCGCTGTCAGACCTGTCGCCGCTCGAGATGACACAGGCACCGCAAGAGGTGCATGCACTGGCCGCTGCGGTGAATCAGCTGCTGTCGACGGTGCGGCGCAGTCTGGGCCAGGAAAAGCGCTTTCTGAACGATGCCGCGCACCAGTTGCGCACGCCGCTGGCGGGCCTGATCAGTCAGACCGAACTGGCGCTGGCCGAAAAAGAGCCACAAGCCCTGCGCGAGCGGCTGAACAAGGTGCTCGCCGGTGCCCGGCGCAGCGCCCACCTGGTGCACCAGTTGTTGTCGCTGGCGCGCAACGAAGTCGAGGTAAATTTGCAGCCACTCGATGTGGCCGCCCTGGCGCGCGAAGTGGCCCGCGACTGGACCCCGCGTGCGGTCTCGGCAGGCATCGACCTGGGCTACGAAGGCGCAGAGCGCCTTGTGCTGCCGGGCGCGCCTTTCTTGCTGCGCGAGGCACTGAGCAACCTGATCGACAACGCCTTGACCTACGCCGGTGCAGGCTGTGAAGTGACGCTCCGGGTGCGGTCGCATGGCGCTCTGGCGCTGCTGGAAGTGGAAGACAATGGCCCGGGCCTTTCAAGCGAGAATTTACCGCATGTGTTCGAGCGCTTTTGGCGCGCCAGCGATGTGCCGGGCGGTTGTGGTCTGGGCTTGGCGATCGTGGCTGAAATCGCCCAGCGCCATGGCGGACAAGCCCGGGTGCTGGCGGCCAAGCCGCATGGTTTGCGGGTGCAGTTGTGGTTGCCGATCAGTCCTGATGCGGTGCTTGCGTGACTTTCTGGGCCCTTGTTTTGTGGTAACAATTGATTTAGCTATGCATATAGAAAATAACGTCGGGTCCGAGACGGCCGAACTTTGGCAAACCTTGCTGGCCAGCATCAGTGAGGGTGTTTGTGTCTTTGATGCTGAGGGCTGCATCTGCCTGTTCAACGACTGTCTGCCTGAAATGCTGGACCTGCCGAAAGAATTTTTGGCCAGTCGTCCATCCCTGCGTGAAGTTTATGATCTTCAGGTGCAGCGCGGTGATTTTGGCGGCGCGCTGCATCCGTTGGCCAACCCGTCTCAGGACGACGGCAGCCAGGCCGAACTGCCAGACCATGTGTTGCGACTGAAACATCAGGGACGCACCTTGCAGGTGCAGAGCAGGCGACTGCCGGTGGGTTTGATACAAATTTATGTTGATGTCAGCGATTACGTGCAGGCGGAAGCAGGTCGCAAGCGGGCCAACCAATTGCTGTTTGCAACCCAAGCCATCGCCGAGTTGGGCGGCTGGGAAGTTGACATGCAGCTCGATCAAGTCACCTGGACCGACGGTGTGTACCGCATCTTCGAGACCACCCCTAAAGATTTCACGCCAACCCTCGTCACCATTCGCCCCTTGTTTACCGAGGAGGCCCTGGCAATTCAAGCTGCCACGCTAGAGCCGTCGAGTCAGCCAAGCTCAAGCCACGACTATGAAATTGAAATGATCACCCTGAAAGGGCGGCGCATCTGGGTGCATTCGCGGGGCACGACCAGTTGGGTAGATGGCCGTGCCGTCAAGCGTACCTCGATCGTGCAGGACATCACTCGGCGTAAGCAAACCGAGCTGACTTTGCGCGACAGCGAGGCGCGCTGGAAGCTGGCGCTGGAAAGCGTGGGCGATGGCCTGTGGGACTTGCAGGTGCAAAGCGGTGAACAGTACCTGTCGGCGAACTTGCTACAAATGTATGGCTACGCAGATGGTGAACTCAATCCGAGTCTGCAAGCACTCGATGCACTCGTCCATCCCGAGGACATTGCGCAACTACAGCTTGCTCGTCAAGCCCATTTTGATGGCCACACGGCCACCCTCAGCCATGAGCACCGGGTGCTCTGCAAAGATGGCAATTGGAAATGGGTGCACAGCCGCGGCATGGTGATTGGCCGTGACGCACAAGGCCAGCCGCTGCGCATGATCGGCACCCATTCCGACATTACCGAGCGCAAGACGGCCGATGAAGTGGTCTGGCAGCAGGCGCACTTCGACGCGCTCACCGGGCTGCCCAATCGGCGCTTGATGCGTGAGCGCCTGGTGCAGGAAATGAAAAATTGCCGCCGCAATCATCTCAAATTGGCGCTGTTGTTCATCGACCTGGACCATTTCAAGGAAGTCAATGACACGCTCGGCCATGACCGCGGTGACGACTTGCTGGTGGAGGCGGCCCAGCGTATTCAGCGCTGCCTGCGTGAAGTCGATACCGTGGCCCGCATGGGCGGCGATGAATTTACCGTCATCATCACGGCGCTGTCCGACGAGGCGAGTCTGCAGAGCATCCTGCCCAAGCTGCTCAATGCCCTGAATGCGCCCTTTCAGTTGGGTCTGAACCAGGTTTTTGTGTCCGCCAGCGTGGGCGTCACGGTCTATCCTACCGACACCCTGGAGGTGGAAGACCTGCTGAAAAATGCCGACCAGGCGCTGTATGTGGCCAAGGCCGCAGGGCGCAACCGCTTCAGCTTTTTCACGGCAGCACTGCAAGAGGCGGCAATGCAACGCGCCCAGTTGACGCACGACCTGCGAGCGGCCCTGCCAGCGCGAGAATTTTGCATGGTCTATCAGCCCATCGTGAACCTGGCGACCGGCAGAATTCAAAAAGCCGAAGCCCTGGTGCGCTGGCAACATCCCACGCGTGGCCTGATCAGTCCGGCCGACTTTATTCCGGTGGCCGAAAGCAGCGGCCTGATTGTCGACCTCGGCGAATGGATATTTGCCCAGGCGGCGGCCCAGGTCAAGGCATGGCGGAATTGCTTGCACCCCGAGTTTCAGGTCAGCGTCAACAAATCTCCCTTGCAGTTCGAAAACCCGAATCCAGAGCACACGCCGTGGATCGAGCAACTGCGTGCTCTTGGGCTGCCGGGTGAAAGCATTGTGGTGGAAATCACCGAGGGCTTGTTGTTGTCGAACAGCAGTGGCGTGGTTGCGCAATTGCTGAAGTTGCGCGACGAAGGCATCAATGTGTCACTGGACGACTTTGGTACCGGTTACTCGTCGCTGTCGTACCTGCAAAAGTTCGACATCGACTTCATCAAGATCGATCAGTCGTTCGTGCGCCACTTGACCTCTGGTTCAACCGACCTGGTGTTGTGCCAAGCCATCATCGCCATGGCCCACGCATTGGGCATGAAGGTGATCGCCGAAGGCGTGGAAACCACTGAGCAGCGCGATTTGCTGGCAGCGGCGAACTGCGACTTTGCCCAGGGCTATTTGTACTCGCGGCCGGTGAACGCCGAGGCTTTCGAGGCCATGGTGCTGGGCTCAGAGCAGGCGCTCGACTCGTTGATGTAACTGGCGCTGCGCCACAGTGACTCAGGAAGCCAGCCGTAAGCCGCTTTGCGCGTCAAACCAGTTGTTGTGGTTGGCACTCACCGTCATGCCCACGGTGTCGCCAATTTTGACTTGCGTGCTCGGCGGCGTGCGCACCGTGATCGGGCCAACATCTGTTTTCACCACCACATAGGTGTCGGCGCCAGTGGGCTCCACCAGGGTGACCTGGCCGCGCCAGGTGGCGTCGTCTTTCAGGTGGATGTGTTCCGGGCGCTGTCCCAGCGCCACCTTGCCGCTGGCCGGGCAGGGCAGTGCCAGATGGCCGCCGGCAAAGGTAAATACAGCGTTGTCGCCAGCGCCGCTGGCCTCGCCCGAGATGAAGTTCATGGTCGGTGAGCCGATGAAACCCGCTACATAGGTGTTGGCCGGGCGGCGGTAGATGTCGTCGGGCGTGCCGATTTGCTGCAGGATGCCGTCCTTCATCACCGCAATGCGGCTGCCCAGCGTCATGGCCTCGATCTGGTCGTGCGTCACGTACACCGTGGTGATGCCTGACACAAGGTGCAGGCGTTTGATTTCAGCGCGCATCTCCACGCGCAGCTTGGCGTCCAGGTTGCTCAAGGGTTCGTCGAACAAAAACAGTTGCGGGTCACGCGCCAGGGCGCGGCCCATGGCCACGCGCTGACGCTGGCCACCCGAGAGCTGCGCCGGGCGGCGCTCCAGCAGGTGCTCGATTTGCAACATCTCAGCCACTTCCTGGATGCGTTTTTTGCGCACGTCCGGGGGCACCTTGCGCATCTCCAGCGCAAAGCCGATGTTGTCGGCCACGCTCATGGTGGGGTACAGCGCGTAGCTTTGGAACACCATGGCAATATCGCGCTGCGCTGGCGCTATGCCAATGACGTTTTTGCCAGCTATTCTGAGCTCGCCCTCGGTTGGGTCTTCCAGTCCGGCAATGATGTTGAGCAGCGTGGACTTACCGCAACCCGAGGGTCCGACCAGAATCAAAAACTCGCCTGGTGCGACGTCAATATCAATTTTTTTCAGGATTTCGACGGCTTTGTCGCCCTTGCCAAAAACCTTGCGAATACCTGCAATGTGAAGTGATGCTGCCATGATGGTGTGTCCCTTGTTAACCTTTGACCGCGCCGGCAGTCAGACCTTTGACGAAATATTGACCAGCCAGCACATACACCAGCATGGTCGGCAGGCCGGCAATGATGGCCGCTGCCATGTCGACGTTGTAATTTTTCACGCTACTGGTGGTGTTGGCCATGTTGTTCAGGCCCACCGTGATGGGCTTGCTGTCGGCGCCGCTGAAGGCCACACCAAACAAAAAGTCGTTCCAGATGTTGGTGAACTGCCAGATCAAAGTGACCATCAGAATGGGCGTGCTCATGGGGATCACGATGCGGTAGAAAATGCGCCAGAAACCGGCGCCGTCCATGCGCGCAGCTTGAACGAGTTCACGCGGAATGGCGGTGTAGTAGTTTCTGAAAAACAGCGTGGTGCCAGCCATGCCTGCCAGACAGTGCACCAGCACCAAGCCGGTGATGGAGCTGCTCAGGCCCAAAAACCCCAGCACTTGGCTCATCGGCAGCAACACCACTTGGTACGGCATGAAGACGCCAAACAGGATGAAGCCGAACAGCAAGTCTGAGCCCTTGAACTTCCACATGCTCAGCACGTAACCGTTCAAGGCGCCCCAGACGGTCGAGATCAGCACCGCTGGCACCGCCATCAGCACCGAGTTCCAGAAGTAGGGTTTCAGGCCACGGCAATCGACCCCGGTGCAGGCGGTGGACCAGGCCAGCGTCCACGCCTCAAAATTGAGCGAGGTCGGCAGGCTCAGTAGATTACCGGAGCGAACTTGCGCAGCATCCTTGAAACTGGTGGCCAGCATCACATAGAGCGGGGCCAGAAAGAAAAAGGCGGCGATGCCTAGCACGGCGTAGACCGCGAGACGGGAAAGGTTCTTTGCGTTCATGGTGCTTACCTTTCGTGCGGTTTGGAACGGAGTTCGCTGTAAAGATACGGCACCACAATGGCGGCCACCATCGCCAGCATCATGGTCGCGCTGGCCGCGCCCAGGCCAATCTGGCCACGGGTAAAGCTCATGGTGAACATGAAGGTGGCGGGCACGTCCGAGGCGTAACCCGGCCCACCCGCAGTGAGCGCCATCACCAGGTCAAAGGCCTTGATGGAGAGGTGCGAAAGCACCAGGATGGTCGAGAACACCACCGGCCGCAGCACCGGCAAAATGATGCGCCAGTAAATGCGTGGCAGGCTGGCGCCGTCAATCTGCGCGGCCTTGATGATGCTGTCGTCGATGCCGCGCAGGCCAGCCAGAAACAGCGCCATGGCAAAGCCGGCTGACTGCCAGACGCCGGCAATCACCACGCAGTAAATGGCGGTGTCAGACTGCACCAGCCAGTCAAAGGTGAAGCTGCTCCAGCCCAGGTCTTGCATGAGTTTTTCCAGGCCCAGGCTGGGGTTCAAAATCCATTTCCAGGCGGTGCCGGTGACGATGAACGACAGCGCCATCGGGTACAAATAAATGGTACGAATCACGCCTTCAAAGCGGATTTTTTGGTCCAGAAAAATGGCCAGCAGCATGCCCAGCAGCATGGAGCCACCAACATACAACACGCTGAAAATACCCAAGTTTTTCAGTGCCACGTACCAGCGGTCCATTTCCCACAAGCGGGCATATTGCGCCAGACCTACAAATTCGTCGTAGTTGGGCAACATGCGTGAGTTGGTCATGGACAAGACGCCGTTCCAGATCATGAAGCCGTAGATAAAGGCGAAGCCGAGCACAAAGGCTGGGGAGATCACCAGTTTGGGCAAGATGTTTTCAAATGATTTCATGAGCGTTTCACCTTACGGTTGGAAGTTGGCTTGGGCTGTTTTGGGAGCACCTACGCTGTGACGGGATCAGACGGGCCGGGTATTTCACTTCGTTCGTGTCCCCCGACCGAAAGCCTGTTGCTTTCGGTCTCCTCCTTGACCTCACTACGCGAAACACCCGACCCGTCTGATCCTGGGCGGGGCTTTGCTTTGCTTGTCAGAACTTCCAAGTCCTAGGCAGGGTGGCACGGTTTCAGTCTTCTTGCCAGCATATTCACCATTCAGCAGTAGGGTTGGGGTGCATACCAGAGCGAAGTCAAAGAGGAGCCCGCAGGGCGGGGGACATGAGCGGCGGAATGTACCCCAGCCCTGCTGCGCGTACCGTTAACAATCCCCAGCGAGCACAGCTTTACCGGGTAGCCGCCGCCTTGGCGATGCTCAATACGCCATCAGCCACGCTCATCTTGTCGTTGTTCCAGAACTGGCTCACCGCATCTTTCATAGCACCCGAGACAGCAGGCGGCACCGCCATTTCGTGAGCGATGGAAGGCACCAGGCCGCCCGTGCTGGCCGTCGCCACAAAGTCTTCGCTAGACAGTTTGGCGCAGTCGTCAAACTTGGTCATGTCCATGTTCAGGCGCACAGGGATCGAACCCTTGTTCAGGTTGAAAACTTCCTGAAATTCCGTGCCCATGATGGCAGCAGCCAGGTCGCCCTGCGCTTTTTGGGCGGTGGCGTCTTTCAGCTTGAACATGGCAAACGAATCGACGTTGAAGGTGAAGGCGTTGGCGGTGCCAGGGGCAGCAGCGCAGATGTAGTCTTTGCCCGGCGCTTTGCCTGCGGCGGTGAACTCGCCCTTGGCCCAGTCACCCATGAACTGAAAAGCGGCCTTTTCCTGGATCACCATGGCCGTGGCCAGGTTCCAGTCGCGCCCGGGCGCGGCCGCGTCGGTGTAAGACTTGACCTTGCGGAAGGTCTCCAGCGCCTTGGTCATGGTGGCGCTGGTCAAGGCTTTTTGGTCCAGTTTGATAAAGGCTTCTTTATAGAAATCAGTACCGCCAACACCCAGTGCCACAGATTCAAAGGTGGTGAAGTCTTGCCAGTTCTGGCCACCATGGGCCACCGGGATCAAGCCGGCTTTTTTGACTTTTTCGGCGGCAGCAAAAAATTCGTCCCAGGTTTTTGGGGCGCTTGCCACGCCGGCTTTCTTAAGTACGGCGGCGTTGGCCCACATCCAGTTGACGCGGTGCACGTTCACCGGGACAGCGACATAGTTGCCGTTGTACTTCATCACATCAGCCACCACGGCAGGCAACAAGGTGTCCCAGCTTTCTGCTTTCGCGGTCTCGTCCAGATTGGCCAAGACGCCTTCAGCGGCCCACTCCTGAATGGCAGGGCCCTTGATCTGGGCGGCAGCGGGCGGGTTGCCTGCCACCACACGGCTCTTGAGCACGGTCATGGCGTTGTCGCCACCGCCGCCGGCCACGGCAAAGTCTTTCCAGGCATGGCCCTTTTCCTGCATGATGCGCTTGAGTTCGGCCACTGATTTGGCCTCGCCGCCCGCCGTCCACCAGTGCAAAACCTCTACGGTGCTTTCAGCCGGAACTGCAACGGGCGAGGTTGCGGGCGCTGGTGCTGGAGCGGCTTCCTCTTTTTTGCCGCACGCAACAATCATTGAAGCCGCAGCCACCGCAATGGCCAACTTTGAAAGTGTGAACATGTCATCTCCTGGAATATCGGGTTGCTTCGTGCAGACACCATGTTGCACGAATTAATTAATTGTTAATTAATATTCAACATCTTGCAAGTCAGTGTTTACCCTTGGTCTGACACCGTTGATTGAGCAGGCTTGCCAACTCTCTGTAGCCCCGATAAAGAGTAGCGCAATTCAGGTCTCCCGGTTTACACCACCAGTGCCAGCGCCCCAAAATCACCCACCCGCTCGCCCAGACCGGCGCTGACCAGCTCGCAGCCATCGGTGAGCGGTGGCAACTTACCCTTCACCACGGCGCGCAGGCGCGGCAACAGGTAGTCGCGGTGATACCAATAAACACTGCCGCCTATGCTGATGCGCTGTAGGTCGAGCGTAACGGTCAGGTTGTACAGCATGCGCCCCATCACCAGGCACAGGTCGTCAATCAGGCCGATGGCCTTGGCGTCACCCGCGTAGGCCGCTTTGAAAAGCGCGGCAGCGTCGGGGTAACCCAGCGGCTGAAAGCGCCGCGCAATGGCGTTGCCGGCCACCAATGCCTCGACATCGCCCACGTTGCCGCAGCCGCACAAGGCATCCGAGTTGTCGCTGACAAACAGGTGACCCGCATGGCCCGCGTTGCCGTTCTTGCCGCGCAGCACATGGCCATCCACACACAGGCCGGTGCCAATGCCGGTGCTCCAGGTGACGTAGGCGCAGTGGGCCATCGGTACGCCGTCAATTTGCAGCGCGCCCCAGCGGCGCTCGGCTTCCAGCGCGCCAATGCCGTCGTTTTCGACCCGCACCTGGGCAAACGCGGCGCGCAAGGGCGCCTCCAGCAACGCGGTTTGCCAGTCGTTGGGCAGGCCGCGCGCCTTGCCCGCCAGGCCGCCGCAGATGTTGGGCGCGGCCAGTTCAACCAGGCCCTGTTTGAGCACGAAAGGCCCGCACGACGACACGCCCACGCGTTTAATGGCGGAGGCTTGAACCCCAGCCAGCGCGCAGCTTTGGCCAATCAGCCGGATGATCTGCTGCGCCAGCGCATCGTTCTGGCCACGGGTGGCGGTGGGCTCGGTGAGCTTACCGCGGCTGCCCTGCGCATCGACGATGTTGACGGCCACCTTGGTGCCGCCAATATCGACGCAGGCGACCGGGGCGCTGCCCTCAGGCAGGCGAAAGCCATCGGTTAAAACGTAGGTTGTCATTGGGTGTGTTTCCATTAAATGCATCGGTTTGGCCGGCATCAGGCGCGGCCGTAATCATCGCCCAGGCGCACGATGTCGTCCTCACCCAAGTAGGCGCCGAACTGTACTTCAATTACTTCCAGGGGGGCCGCAGTGGCATTGCTCAGCCGGTGAGTCGCGCCCAGCGCAATGTCGCAATGCTGACCCACCGTGAGTTCAAGCGTGTCCTCGTCCAGCGTGACACGGGCCGTGCCCTGCAGCACCACCCAGTGCTCGGCGCGCTGGCTGTGTTTTTGCAGGCTGATGCGCTGCCCCGGCAGCACGCTGATGCGCTTGATCTTGTGGTTGGGTGCCTCAGACAGGGTTTCATACCAGCCCCAAGGACGGGTAACGCGCTCGATGCGCGCGACAGTTTGACGGGCGGTGTACATCAACATGAACGAGAGTTTTCAGGCCGTCATGCTAAACCGTTGGGGGCAAAGCAGGTTACCAAAGCAGTACGCAAAGGCTTGTACAAAAAACCGTCGAGCCGCATGCGACGAAAAGCCGACGCGGTTTGATTCATGAAACAAGCACCTTTGGCATTGTCACGACAGGTTTGACCAACAAAATCGATGACTGCTTCAGAGTTAAATTTACTTCGCCAGTGCAGCGGGAGCGGGTCTTCAAAAGTTCAAATTGCCCGCCGGATACCCGACGCTGATATCTGAATGCCTTCCGAAAATTATTCGGACTC
>PFUD01000110.1 GCA_002789915.1 Comamonadaceae bacterium CG_4_9_14_3_um_filter_60_33
AACGCCAACGCGCAGCGCGCCAGCGTCGCCCAGGTGCAGCAACAGATTGGCGTGCTGGCCGCCGAGCAGCGCGGCATTGAGGAACAGTCGCGCCAACTGGGTACGCGGCGCGAGCGGCTTTTGGTCGATCGCAACAGCTTGGTCGCGCCCGATGAGCGCAAATTGACCGAGCAGCAAGACCAACTGTCGCAAGCGCTGGCTGAGCTGGATGTGGCGCAGGCGCGCCTGGAGGAACTGACCGAAAGCGCCCCCGAACTTGATGAGCGCAGGCGCCAGCAGCAGCACACGGTAAGCCGTGAATCGGCGCAGTTGGCCGAACTCTCGGCCCGGCTGGAGGCGCTCAAGGCGCTGCAAGACAGGGTTAAAACAGACGGCAAGCTACAGCCCTGGTTGCACAAGCATGGGCTCGACCATTTGCAGGGTTTGTGGAACCGCCTGCACATAGAGCAAGGTTGGGAGAACGCGCTGGAGGGCGCTTTGCGCGAGCGCCTGGGCGCGCTGGAAGTGAGCCGGCTGGAACTGGTGCGCGCCTTTGCCCAGGACGCACCGCCGGCCAAGCTGGCGTTTTACAGCCCGCCGTTGGCATCCACTGCACCGCCCAACGCCAACCTGCCGCGCTTGTCTGATTTGCTGCGGCTGCACGATGCCGGCCAAAAAGCCGTGCTTGATGACTGGTTACAGGGCTGCTATGCGGCAGCCGATCTTGAAGATGCATTGGCCAGCCGCGACAAGCTGCAGCCTGGCGAAATCATCTACGTCAAATCGGGGCATGCCGTCAGCCGCCACAGCGTCAGCTTTTACGCGCCTGATTCCGAGCAGGCGGGTTTGCTGGCGCGCGCCCAGGAGATTGAAAACCTGGCAAAAGAGCTGCGTGCCCAGGTGCTCATCAACGACGAGGCGCGTGCCGTGCTGGTGCGCGTTGAAGCCGCCTACGCCGACGTGGCGCAGCGTCTGGCAAGCGCCCGCAAAGATGCCACCGATGCCCAGCAAAGGTCGCACGCACTGCAAGTGCAAACCCTGCAATTGAGCCAACAGGCCGAGCAGGCGCGCAGTCGCAGTGCCCAGATAGCCAGCGACCTGGCCGAGCTGGAAGATCAACTGAACGATCTGCAAGAGCGCCGCATCACGGCTGAAGCCCGCTTTGAGGAACTTGACATGCACCTGGCAGACGCCCAGCAGCGCCACGCCGAGCTTGATGACCAAGTGATCGACGCCGAGCGCAAACTGGCCGCCAGCCGTGAGCAGCAGCGCAGCCTGGAGCGCCAGGCGCAAGAGGCCACGTTTACCCTGCGCAGCTTGGACGCCCGCAAAGCCGAGTTGTCGCGCAGCATTGAAACAGCCACAACGCAAGCCGCTGCGGTGGCCGCCGAGACCCAGCGCGCCCAGGATGAATTGGCCCGTTTGAACGACGCCGCTGCCCAGGGTGGCCTGCAACAGGCGCTAACGATCAAACTTGCGCGCGAACAAGACTTGGGCGAGCGGCGCAGCCGCTACGACGACCTCACTGCCAAGCTGCGCGCCAGCGACGAGCGCCGCCTACAACTTGAGCGTGAGCTCGATCCGCTGCGCGCGCGCATCACCGAATTCCAGCTCAAGGAGCAAGCGTCACGCATCGGTTTTGAGCAGTACAGCCAGCGCTTGACCGACGCCCAGGCCGATCTGGAAGCCGTGGCGCTGTCCATTACACAAAACAACGTACGCCTGACGGGCTTGCAGGGCGAAATCGACCGCATCAACCGCGACATAGCCGCTTTGGGCGCAGTCAACCTGGCCGCCCTTGACGAACTGGCAGCCGCCCGTGAGCGCAAGCAATTTCTGGATGCGCAATCGGCCGACCTGGTGGAGGCCATGACCACGCTCGAGGATGCCATCAAAAAGATCGATGGTGAAACCCGCGAGCTGCTGTCAGACACCTTTGACAAGGTCAACGAACACTTCGGCAAGATGTTCCCGGAGCTGTTCGGCGGCGGCAATGCCCGCCTGGTGATCACTGGCGACGAGATTCTGGACTCGGGCGTGCAGGTGGTGGCGCAACCACCAGGCAAGAAAAACCAGACCATCCACTTGCTCTCCGGCGGCGAAAAGGCGCTGACCGCCATCGCGCTGGTGTTTGCAATTTTTCAGCTCAATCCGGCGCCGTTTTGCCTGCTTGACGAAGTCGATGCGCCGCTCGATGATGCCAACACCGAGCGCTATGCCAAACTGGTGGCCAGCATGAGCCAGAGCACCCAGTTTTTGTTCATCAGCCACAACAAGATCGCCATGGAAATGGCCAAACAACTGATTGGAGTGACCATGCAGGAACAAGGCGTGTCGCGCATTGTGGCGGTCGACATGGAAGCGGCCCTGTCAATGTCTGAATGGGGAGAATCATGATGTCTTTGCAGTTGGGCCTTTTGTTATTGGGCATCTTGGTTCTGCTCGCCATGGCGGGCTATTACGCCTGGCTGGCGCGCAAAAGCCGCCCGCGTCAGGCGCAGCCGTCCGAGCCACGAACCATGGAACAGGAAGAGGACCGGATTGAGCCGCATTTGATCGACTTTCCGCTTGCCGGCGACGCCCTGGCCAGCCCGCCCCCCGAGAAAAAACCGGGCCTTGATGCCTTGATTGATGCCCTGGCTCCCATTGCGCTCGAGGCGCCGGTGTCGGGTGAGGCGATCCTGGCGGCGCTGCCTTCCACACGCCGGGTCGGCAGCAAGCCGTTTGCCGTTGAGGGGTTCAACACCGCCACGCAGCGCTGGGAGCCGCCCACGGCGGGGCAAAGCTACAGCCAGTTACAGGCCGGTGTGCAACTGGCCAACCGCTCCGGTGCGCTCAACGACATCGAGTTTTCTGAGTTTGTCATGAAAACGCAAGAATTTTGCGATGCCATCAACGGCACGCCAGACCTGCCCGTGATGCGCAGCGAGGTCAACCGGGCGCGCGAACTCGACCAGTTTGCCAGCGGTCACGACGCGCAACTGGTGCTGATGGTGCAGGCGCGCCGGGTGGCCTGGAGCCCCAGCTACATCCAGCAGACGGCCGCAGCGCACGGCTTTGTCATGGGTTCGCTGGCTGGGCGCTTGGTGATGTCTGCCGCTGCGGCCGGCCTGCCGCCGTTGGTGAGCCTGAGCTTTGATGCGCAGGCCGCCTTGGCCGATGACCCGACGCAATCGGCCCTGCGCCAGATCACCCTGGGCTTGGATGTGGCCCAAGTGGACCGCAACGAAAAACCGTTCGAGCACCTGCGCGCCGTGGCCGAGGCACTGGCCCAGGAGATGGACGGCGTGGTCACCGACGACCAGGGCGCAGCCCTGTCGCCAGAGGCCATGACGGTCATCGCTGCTGAACTGGAGCAGCTCTACGATATTCTGGCGCAGCGTGAACTGGCAGCGGGCTCGCCCCTGGCAAGACGGCTATTTTCCTGAAAGCTTTGGTGCATGACCACGCCTGATTTGTTTGCCGCCGAGCGTGACGACGCCACTGCGATGGCGCACCTACAGCAAATGCGCCAGACGCTGCATGAGCACGCCCATCGCTATTACGTGCTGGACGCGCCAACCCTTCCAGATGCCGAGTACGACCGGCTGTTCCGGCAACTGCAGGCGCTCGAGGCGCGCCACCCTGAGCTGGTCACGCCCGATTCACCCACCCAGCGCGTGGGCGGAAAGTCGCTCGCGCAGTTCGCCCAAGTGCGCCACGCCGTGCCGATGCTGAGCATTCGCACCGAAACCGATACCGAAGCCAGTGGCGCTGAAAATTTTGATGCCCGCATTCGTCGTGAATTAGGCCTTTCCCCGACTGACCCGGCCATTGGCTACGTGGCTGAACCCAAGTTTGACGGCTTGGCGATGAACCTGCGCTACGAGCAAGGCGTGCTGGTGCAAGCTGCTACGCGCGGCGACGGTGAAGTCGGCGAGGATGTCACGCAAAACATCCGCACCATCGGCCAGATTCCGCTGCGCCTGCCCACTGAGGCGCCGCCGGTGCTGGAGGTGCGCGGCGAGGTGTACATGCGCCGCGACGACTTCGAGGCGCTCAACGAGCGCCAACGCCAGCGCATCGCCGCTGGCGAGCGCGGCGAAAAGACTTTTGTCAACCCGCGCAACGCTGCAGCCGGTGCGGTGCGCCAACTTGACCCGGCCGTTGCCGCCCAGCGACCCTTAAGTTTTTTTGCTTATGGCCTGGGTGAAGTCACCCCGCCAGAAGCCGGCGGGCCGGTCTGGCAGACGCATTTTGAGCTTTTGCAAAACTTGAAGTCCTGGGGTTTTCCGGTATCCAGCCTGGTCAAGCTTGCTCAGGGTGCTGCCGAGTTGGTGGCGTATTACACGTCGATTGGCGCCCAGCGCGATGGCCTGGGTTTTGACATCGATGGCGTGGTGTACAAGGTCAACCGCCTGGCGCTGCAGCGCCAACTGGGCTTTGTCACGCGCGAGCCGCGCTGGGCTGTGGCGCACAAATTTCCGGCGCAGGAGATGCTGACCACGGTGCTGGCGATTGACGTGCAGGTGGGCCGCACCGGCAAGTTGACGCCAGTGGCCAAGCTGGCACCGGTGTTTGTTGGTGGCGTCACCGTGACCAACGCCACCCTGCACAACGAGGACGAGGCCCGGCGCAAAGATGTGCGCGTGGGCGACACCGTGATCGTGCGCCGCGCCGGTGACGTGATTCCCGAGGTGGTGAGCGTGCTGCTCGACAAGCGCGTGGATGACCCCGCCATTTTCACCATGCCCCGCCAGTGCCCGGTGTGCGGCAGCGCGGCATTGCGCGAGGAGGGCGAGGCCGACTACCGCTGCACCGGCGGCCTGTTTTGCAGTGCCCAGCGCAAGCAGGCCATATTGCATTTTGCCCAGCGCCGCGCTGTGGAGGTTGAAGGTCTGGGTGAGAAACTGGTCGATCAGCTGGTCGATGCGGGCATCATTCACACGCTGCCAGACCTCTACCGGCTTGGCTTTACTGCCCTGGCAAAGCTGGCGCGCATGGCCGACAAGTCGGCGCAGAACATTCTGGATGCCCTGGAAAAGTCCAAGCAAACCACGCTGCCGCGTTTTATTTTTGGCCTGGGCATACGCCATGTGGGCGAGGCCACGGCCAAGGCGTTGGCGCGCCACTTTGGCAAGCTCGATGCCATCATGGACGCCAGCGAAGAAAACCTGCTGGCGGTGGCCGACGTGGGACCCATCGTGGCCCAGAGCATTCGCACTTTTTTTGACCAAACCCATAACCGCGAGGTGGTCGAACAATTGCGCGCCTGCGGTGTCACCTGGCTTGAGGGCGAGCCCGCGCCGGTGACAGCGCAACCCTTGAGCGGCCAGACCTTTGTGCTCACCGGCACCTTGCCCACTTTGGGGCGCGAAGAGGCCAAAGCCTTGATCGAGGCCGCTGGTGGCAAGGTGGCGGGCTCGGTCAGCAAGAAAACCAGCTTTGTCGTGGCAGGTGCCGAGGCCGGCAGCAAGCTCGACAAGGCGCAGGAACTGGGCGTGGCGGTGATCGATGAAAGTCGCTTGAAGGAGATGCTCGATGGCGCTACGTGACATTCTGAAAATGGGCGACCCGCGCCTGCTGCGCGTGGCGCAACCCGTGACCGCGTTTGACTCGGATGCACTGCATCTGCTGGTCACCGACATGCTCGACACCATGCGCGCGGCAGACGGGGCCGGGCTGGCGGCGCCGCAAATTGGCGTCGATTTTCAGGTGGTGATTTTTGGCACCAACAGCGTCAACCCGCGCTACCCGCAGGCCTCGCCCGTGCCCCGCACGGTGCTGATCAATCCGGTCATCACGCCGTTGTCGTCTGATGAAACCGAAGATTGGGAAGGCTGCCTGTCGGTGCCCGGCCTGCGCGGCAAGGTGCCGCGCTTTGAGCACATTCGTTACACCGGCTTCGACCAGTATGGCGACCCCATCGACCGCACGGTTGACGGCTTTCACGCCCGCGTGGTGCAACACGAGTGCGACCACCTGATCGGTAAGCTGTACCCGATGCGGGTGCGCGACTTTACGCAGTTTGGTTTTACGTCGGTGTTATTTCCTGAGTTGCAGTAAGCCATCCGCACCAACCTCAGGGCAGCGCTGTTAGCCAGTGTAGATGCCGATCAAAAGGGTCGATTGCAATCATTGGCATGTCGGTTTTGACACTGCCGACTACTAGCGACATAATCTTGTTGAAATTTTCAACAATCAAGGATTCGCCATGCCCACCGTGAATTTCAGCGTGCCTGAAGACATCAAAAACGCCTTCAACATTACTTTTGAAGGTCAAAACAAAAGCGCCGTCATTGCTGAATTGATGCGCGAAGCCGTAGAACGTGTGCAAAGCCAACAGCGAAGTCAGGATGCTTATCAGCGTATTTTGGCGCGTCGGCAAAATGCGCCCCGCATCACCGAAGAACAATTTCGCACGGCTCGTGAAGAAGGACGACCGTGATTGTGGTTGTAGATGCCAGCGTGGCGGTCAAGTGGTTTTTGCATGACAGCCCGGATGAGCAACACACCGACTTGGCATTGCGCTTGTTGGAGCAATCGGTGCTTGGCTTTCTGCCAATGGTGCAGCCGAGCCACTTTGTGGCTGAGGTGTCTGCTGTTTTGGTCCGACTTAAACCAGTGCAAGCGCATGACGACCTGATCAATTTTCTGGACCTCAGTTACCGCACTCAGACCAGTCCAGAAATTTATGCCACGGCGATGGTATTGGCCTTGCGTTATCAGCATCACCTGTTTGACACGCTCTACCACGCTGTGGCGTTACACACTCCGGGCGCCGTATTGGTGACGGCCGACCAGCGCTACTACAACAAAGCCCGGCTTGAGGGACAAATCAGCTTGCTGGCAGATTTCAGATTCCCATGACCCCGCTGAGTTTTCGTAAAGAAGTGTTGGGGAAAAACAAATTAAGCCAGCGCTTCCAGCAGTTCGGTCTCAATGGCAATTTGCGCCTTGTTTTCTTGCAGTTCTGGGCCGTCCACCAAGAAGGTGTCATCGACGCGTTCACCCAGCGTGTTGATCTTGGCCAGCTGCACGTTGACCTTGTGGCGCGCCAGAATGCGGGCCACTGAGTAGAGCAGGCCGACGCGGTCACTGGCCGAGATGTTGAGCAGCCAGCACTGGCCTTTTTCATCGGGCTGCAAGCTCACGCGCGGGGTGACTGGAAAACTTCTGACGCGCCGTGAAACCCGGCCTTTGCCAGGTGCCGGCAGTGGGTCTTTTTGCAAAATGGCGCGAACCAGCTCGGCCTCCACCATGCTGGTGAGTTCATGGTAGAGCTCTGGCATGGCCTCGGCTGTGATCTGAAATGTGTCAAGCGCATAGTGGTTGTACGCGGTGTGCACGCGCGCGTCCAGAATGCTGAAGCCCCGGTGTTCAAAGTAGCCACAAATGCGGGCAAACAAGTCGGGTTGGTCAGGCGTGTAAACCAGCACTTGCAGGCCTTCGCCGAGCGGCGACAAGCGGGCCCGCACAATAGACTTGCCTGAATTGACATGGCGCGAAAGCTGGCGCGTGTGCCAGGCAATGTCGGAGGCATCGTGGCGCATGAAGTAGCCGACATCCACCGTGTTCCACAAGACTTTGTGCGCCTCAAAGGGTTGGGCGTGTAGGGCCAGTTGGATCAGTGCCTCGCGTTTGCGGGTTTCCACTTCGACATGCGGGTCGGGGGCGTGGCCGCCGAGCACGCGCAGCGTCAGGCGGTACAGGTCTTCAAGCAACTTGCCTTTCCAGGCGTTCCAGACCTTCGGACTGGTGCCGCGAATGTCGGCCACGGTGAACAGGTAGAGCGAGGTCAGGTAGCGTTCATTGCCCACGCGTTTGGCAAAGGCGGCAATCACGTCGGGATCGCTGAGGTCGGATTTTTGGGCCACGCGGCTCATGGTGAGGTGTTCTCGCACAATAAAGGCGATGAGGTCGGTGCTGTCGCGGTCAACATTGTGCTGCTTGCAAAAACGCAGCACCTCGACTTCGCCCAGCTGTGAGTGGTCGCCGCCACGGCCTTTGGCAATGTCATGAAACAGCGCCGCCACATACAAAATCCAGGGCATGTGGCAACCACTGGCCAGTTGCGAACAAAATGGGTACTCGTGGGCGTGTTCAACAATGAAAAAACGCCGCACATTGCGCAGCACCATCAGCACATGCTGGTCCACTGTATACACGTGAAAAAGGTCGTGCTGCATCTGGCCGACGATTTTGCGAAACGCCCAAAGGTAGCGACCCAGCACCGAGGTCTGGTTCATCAACCGCATGGCATGGGTGATACCGCTGTTCTGCTGCAGTATTTGCATGAAGGTGGCGTGGTTGACCGCGTCGTTGCGAAAGTCACCGTTCATCAGGTCACGGGCGTTGTACAGAGCGCGCAGGGTTCGCGCAGACAGTCCATTCATGTCAGCGGTCTGAAACACCAGGAATGTTTCAAGGATGGCATGCGGTTCGCGTTGGTAGAGGTCGTCACTGGCTACCTCGAGCATGCCCGCCTTGTCGGAAAAGCGGGCGTTGATGGGGCGTGGCTCGTGTGTGCTGGGGCTCAGTCGCTCCTCGATGTTGAGCAGCAGAATCTGGTTGAGCTGGGTCACCGCCTTGGCGGCCCAGTAATAGCGTTTCATTAGCAACTCGCTGGGCCGCGCCAGAGACCGCCGGTCGGCGGTGGCTGGAGGCGCTTCAAAACCGAAGGCCTGCGCCACCGCGTTTTGCATGTCGAAAACCAGCCGGTCTTCACGGCGTTTGGCTATCAGATGCAGCCGGGTGCGAATCAGCCACAGCAAGGCCTCGTTGCGCTTGATTTGTTTGACTTCAAAAGCGGTGGCCAGGCCATGTTTGGCCAGTTCGTTCCAGTTGTTGCCCAGGCCAGCCGCTTTGGCCACCCACAAGATCATCTGCAAATCGCGTAGCCCGCCAGGCGACTCCTTACAGTTGGGCTCTAGCGAATAGGGTGTGTTGTCGTACTTGCTGTGGCGCTGGTGCAGCTCCAGGGTCTTGGTAATAAAAAATGCCTGCGGGTCGATGGCGGCAAAAAACTGACGTTTGAACGCGTCATAGGTGGCGGCGTCACCAGTGATCTGGCGCGATTCGAGCAAGGACGTTTGCACCGTCACGTCCTTTTCGGCCTCGCTCAAGCATTCGGCCACAGAGCGCACGCTGGAGCCGATCTCAAGCCCGGCGTCCCAGCAACTTCCAATAAAGCCCTCAATACGGGCTTTCAGGTCGGCGTCTTGCTCGAGCACGATGTCATCGGGCAACAACACCAGCACATCAATATCTGAATAGGGAAACAACTCGCCCCGGCCATAGCCACCCACGGCAGCCAGCGCCAGGCCTTGCGTGAAGGCAGCGCGCTGCCACAGGGTTTTCAGGGTTTGATCGGCCAGGGCAGAGAGCTTGCCAAGGGTAGCAGCAACACCGCGTGCGCTGCCGCCATCTGCCAGAGACTGAAACAGCGCCGTCTTTTGGGCGCGAAAAGCCTCACGCAGCATCTTCAGGTCGGTCATCGGAGCTCCAGAAACGTCAGCCATCAGGCGTCTGAAAGGGCTACTGCGGGCGTAGCTGGTTTGACAAATTCAGGGATGGCCGGGCTGTTGGCAGACAGCGTCAACACTTCATAACCGGTGGGCGTCACCAGCACGGTGTGCTCCCACTGGGCCGAGAGTGAACGGTCTTTGGTGACAATGGTCCAGCCGTCGCCCAGTTCCTTGATTTCCTTGCGGCCGATATTGAGCATCGGCTCGATGGTGATGGTCATGCCGGCCTTGAGTTGCTCCAGTGTGCCGGGCTTGCCGTAATGCAGCACCTGCGGATCTTCATGAAATTTTTGACCAATGCCGTGACCGCAATACTCGCGCACCACACTCAGGCCATGACCTTCGGCAAAAGTCTGAATGGCATGGCCAATGTCGCCCAGGTAAGCGCCATCGCGCACCTTCACGATGCCCTTCCACATGGCCTCGTAGGTGAGGCTGCACAGGCGCTTGGCCGCAATGGACACGTCGCCCACCTGGTACATGCGGCTTGAATCGCCATGCCAGCCATTTTTAATGACCGTGACATCGATATTGACGATGTCGCCTTTTTTGAGCGGTTTGTCATTGGGAATGCCGTGGCAGACTTGGTGGTTGATCGAAGTACAGATCGATTTGGGGTAGGGGGTGTGGCCACCCGGCGCATAGTTCAAGGGCGCCGAGATGGCGCCAAGCACCTGCGTGGTGTAGGCTTCGGCCAGACGGTCGAGTTCATTGGTGGTGATGCCAGGTTTGACAAACTGGGCCAGATGGTCCAGCAATTCAGCGGCCAGGCGGCCGGCGATGCGCATGCCGGCAATGCCGTCGGGGTCTTTGTAAGTAATCGTCATGGGACAAATTATCACATCGCGGTCAAGAACCGTTTTTCAAAAGTGTTTCCGGCCGTAAGGCCGTGGTGCTAAAGCAGGGGAAAATGACAGGCTTCCACTTAACTCGCCCAAACTTCCGTGATCAGCCACAAAATCTGCGTTGCGCCCATGCTCGATTGGACTGATCGCCATTGCCGCTATTTTCACCGTCTGTTGTCAAGGCACGCCCTGTTGTATAGCGAAATGGTAACCACTGGTGCCTTGATCCACGGCGACCGGGCCCGACATCTTGACTACAACGCTGCCGAGTTGCCGCTGGCACTGCAGCTGGGTGGCAGTGAGCCCGCTGATCTGGCCCAATGCGCGCGATGGGCGCAGGAATGGGGCTACAGCGAGGTCAATTTGAATTGCGGTTGCCCCAGCGAGCGGGTGCAGCGCGGTGCTTTTGGCGCCTGCCTGATGCGTGAACCGGGGCTGGTGGCCGACGGCGTGAAAGCCATGCTGGATGCGGTGTCGATCCCGGTCACGGTCAAGCACCGTATTGGCATCGACAAAACCGAGAGTTATGACTTTGTGCGCGACTTTGTCGGCACGCTCAGTCTGGCCGGTTGCCGCACATTCATCGTGCACGCGCGCAATGCCTGGCTACAGGGCCTGAGCCCCAAGGACAACCGCGAGGTGCCGCCTTTGCGCTATGAAGCGGTGTACCGGCTGAAACAGGATTTTCCGGCGCTCGAGTTTGTCATCAATGGCGGCATCACCCAATCAGCGCAAATTGCGCAGCATTTGCAGCACGTCGATGGCGTCATGCTGGGCCGCGAGGCCTATTACAACCCGTGGTGGCTCAGTGCTTGGGATGCGCAGTTTTTTGCTGATGAGAGTCGCACAGGTCTAACGCGCGAATCAGTGGAGCGGCAAATGGTGACCTACATGGCCGAACAGCTTGAGCGCTTTGACACCCCTTGGCCCAATGTGGCGCGCCACATGCTGGGCTTGCGGCACGGGCTGCCGGGCGCGCGGCACTGGCGCCAGGTCTGGAGCGACCATCATTTCAAGACGCTACCGCCCGCTGAGGTGATGGCGCTGGCGCAGGCGTTGACATGGTCCAGCCATTCGGGCTGATCCTGGTGGCCTGCCAGTTTCAATCAACTCACAAAAGTTTCGTGGTCGCCCACGATCACCATGGCTTGCAAGCAAAGTCATGCGCATTTGATTTAAAGTGGAAGGGTCGCAACTTGGCGAGGCTGATTCGGCTGTGCCGTGGCAGTCAGTAGCCTGTAAGTGCCAGCCGTGACATTATTGGACGAACTTTGTTTAACTAGAGGAGATTGATTCGTGACTACACCCACAACAGCTGTTGAATCCATGTTGGTTGAAAACCGTGTTTTCCCGCCCAGCGAGGCCACCGTAAAGGCGGCGCGCATCTCGGGCATGGACGCCTATTACGCCCTGTGCGCCGAGGCTGAAAAAGATTTTGAGGGCTTTTGGGCCCGCCTGGCGCGTGAAAACGTGGTCTGGAACAAGCCGTTTACCAAAACGCTTGACGAGTCAAATGTGCCTTTCTACAAATGGTTCGAAGACGGCGAACTCAACGCCTCGGCCAACTGCCTCGACAAGCACATGGGCACGCCCAACGAAAACAAGGTTGCGGTCATTTTTGAGGCCGACGACGGCGCCGTCACCAAAACCACTTACAAGGAACTGTTGGCCAAGGTCAGCCAATTCGCCAACGCACTCAAGGCCAAGGGCATCAAAAAGGGTGACCGCGTCCTGATCTACATGCCCATGACCCTCGAAGGCGTGGTGGCGATGCAGGCCTGCGCCCGCATTGGCGCCACCCACAGCGTGGTGTTTGGCGGCTTCTCGGCCAAGGCCTTGCAGGAACGCATCATTGATGCCGGCGCCGTGGCCGTGGTCACCGCCAACTTCCAGATGCGCGGTGGCAAGCAGTTGCCGCTCAAGGGCATTGTGGACGAAGGCCTGGGCCTGGGCGGTTGCGAATCCATCAAGACGGTGTTTGTGTTCGAGCGCACCAACAGCCCTTGCAACATGGTTGCCGGCCGTGACGTTACCTTTACTGAAGCGCTGGCGGGCCAAAGCACCGAGTGCGCGCCGGTCATGGTTGGTGCCGAGCACCCGCTGTTCATCTTGTTCACCTCAGGTTCCACCGGCAAACCCAAGGGCGTGCAGCATGCCACCGGCGGCTTTGTGCTGTGGGCCAAGCTGACCATGGACTGGACTTTTGACTTGCGCGCCGATGACATCTTTTGGTGTACGGCTGACATTGGCTGGATCACCGGCCACGCCTACGTGGCTTATGGCCCATTGGCAGCTGGCGCAACCCAGATCATTTTTGAAGGCATCCCGACTTACCCGAACGCTGGTCGCTTCTGGCAAATGATCGAGCGTCACAAATGCTCTATTTTCTACACAGCGCCCACTGCGATCCGTTCGCTCATCAAGTCGGCCGAAAGCGACGAAAAAGTGCATCCGGACCGCTCGGACCTGTCGAGCCTGCGCATTCTGGGCACCGTGGGCGAGCCCATCAACCCCGAAGCCTGGATGTGGTACTACAAGAACATCGGCCATGAAAAATGCCCGATTGTGGACACCTTCTGGCAAACTGAAACCGGTGGCCACATGATCACGCCGCTGCCGGGTGCGACACCGTTGGTACCTGGCAGCTGCACGCTACCATTACCCGGCATTATGGCGGCCATCGTCGACGAAGTGGGTCAGGACGTGCCAAACGGCTCGGGCGGCATGCTGGTCATCAAACGTCCCTGGCCGTCGATGATCCGTACCATCTGGGGCGACCCGGAGCGTTTCAAGTCGAGCTACTTCCCGGCCGAAATGGGCGGCACTTATTATCTGGCCGGCGACGGTGCAGTGCGCAGTGAAGACCGTGGCTACTTCCGCATCACCGGCCGGATCGATGACGTGCTGAACGTGTCGGGTCACCGCATGGGCACCATGGAAATCGAATCGGCGCTGGTTGCCAAGACCGACCTGGTGGCTGAAGCTGCTGTGGTGGGTCGTCCGGATGACCTGACAGGTGAAGCGATTTGCGCCTTTGTGGTGTTGAAGCGCGGCGTGCCAACTGGCGACGAAGCCAAGCAAATCGCCAAGGAGTTGCGTGACTGGGTGGCCAAAGAAATCGGCCCAATTGCCAAGCCCAAGGACATTCGCTTTGGTGAAAACTTGCCCAAAACACGCTCGGGCAAGATCATGCGCCGCCTGTTGCGTTCGCTGGCCAAGGGTGAAGACATCACCCAAGACACCTCAACGCTGGAAAACCCGGCCATCTTGGGTCAGTTGGGCCAAGCCTACTGAAGTCAGTGAGCCTTAAATGAAAAAGCCCGCGGTTGCGGGCTTTTTTTTGTGCTTGCCCGGCAAGGGCGAAGTCAGCAAAAAGGCTGGACCTTACTTGAGCGACAACACCCAAGCCGCCAACTGTTTGGCCTCAGCGTCGCTGACTTGGGGGTTGGCGGGCATGGGAATGGCGCCCCAAACGCCCGAGCCGCCCTGCTTGATCTTGGTCGCCAGTTTGGCTTCGGCATTTTGCCCCGCGTATTTTTTGCCGACATCCTTATAGGCCGGACCCACCACTTTTTTCTCAACTGCGTGGCAAGCCATGCAGTTTTTCTTCTGCGCCAACGCCAGGTCGGCCAAAGCCGGTGCAGCCATCAACGCGGCAGTCAGCAAAGCAAAAAGAGTTCGTTTCATGGGGTTGTCCTTTGAAAAGATGAGTTAGAGTGGCTTGAGACTATTTTAGGGATGGCTATCGGCGAAGGTTTTTTAGCCAACGGCTATTTCATTAAAAAGGAGCGGCCATGTATTTTCTAGCTTTGGGCTTGGTGTTGTTGGTCATGAAATATGCAAGTCTGGGCCCGGTGGCCACCTGGTCGTGGTGGTGGGTACTCTCGCCATTTGTCATGGCCGTGCTGTGGTGGTTCTGGGCTGACAGCTTTGGCTACACCAGGCGCAAGGCGATGGAACTTGAAAACAAACGGATCAAGGAGCGCCGAAAGCGCACAAAAAGCGCGCTCGATGCCAACTACCAGCAAAAGAAACGTTGAACACGCGCAACCCAGCCACCATGGTCGGCTGGGCTTTTCCAGATCGTTTCAGTAGTTGTCGAGCACCGCGCCCTTGCTGGCGGTCGAAGCGTTGAAGGCAAACTTGGCTTGCACACCACGGGTGTAGCGCGGCTCGGGCGCCGTCCAGACGGCGCGCCGCTTGGTGATGATGTCATCACTGACGTTGAGTTGCAGCAGCAACTGGTGCGCATCGATGGTGATTGAGTCGCCTTCTTCAATCAACGCAATCAGGCCGCCCGCAGCGGCTTCTGGCGCCACGTGGCCGACCACCATGCCCCAGGTGCCGCCAGAAAACCGGCCGTCGGTGATCAAACCGACTGATTCGCCAAGGCCCTGGCCGACCAGCGCGCCAGTGGGCGCCAGCATTTCGGGCATGCCCGGACCGCCCTTGGGGCCGAGGTAGCGCAATACCATCACGTCGCCAGCCACAATTTGGTTGTCCAGAATAGCTTTGAGCGCAGACTGCTCGTCTTCGAACACGCGCGCCGGGCCGGTCATGACCGGATTTTTCAGGCCGGTGATCTTGGCCACGCAGCCTTCGGGTGCCAGGTTGCCTTTGAGAATGGCAAGGTGGCCCTGGGCGTACATCGGCTTGCTCATGGGTCGGATCACGTCTTGGTCGGCACGCGGCGCAGCGGGAATGTCCTTTAGCGTTTCAGCCACGGTCTGGCCGGTGATGGTGATGCAGTCGCCATGCAGCAGCCCGGCATCAAGCAGCATTTTCATGACTTGCGGAATACCTCCGGCGCGGTGCAGATCGACCGCCAGGTATTTGCCGCTGGGTTTGAGGTCGCACAGCACCGGGGTTTTAACGCGCACTCGCTCAAAGTCGTCAATGGTCCATTCGACGCCTGCTGCGTGGGCGATGGCCAGAAAGTGCAGCACGGCGTTGGTCGAGCCGCCGATGGCCATGACCACGGCGATGGCGTTTTCGATGGACTTGCGGGTCACGATGTCGCGCGGTTTGAGGTCGTTTTTGATGGCCTCGATCAGTACTTTGGCCGACTCCTTGGCCGAATTCACCTTTTCGTCGTGCGGATTGGCCATGGTGCTGGAGTAGGGCAGCGAAATGCCCAATGCCTCGAAAGCCGAGCTCATGGTGTTGGCGGTGTACATGCCGCCGCAGGAGCCCGGGCCGGGAATGGCGCGGCGCTCGATCTCCAGCAGGTCTGCGTCGCTCATGCGGCCGGCAGCGTTTTCGCCCACGGCTTCGAACACGCTCACGATGTTGAGGTCCTGGCCCTTGTAATGCCCCGGCAAAATGGTGCCGCCATAGACAAAAATGGCGGGCACATTGGCGCGCAGCATGCCCATCAGGCCACCTGGCATGTTTTTGTCGCAGCCGCCGATCACCAGCACGCCGTCCATCCATTGGCCTTGCACGCAGGTCTCGATGCAGTCGGAAATCACCTCGCGGCTGACCAGGCTGTATTTCATGCCCTCGGTGCCCATCGACATGCCGTCGGAAATGGTGGGGGTACCAAACACCTGGGCGTTGCCGCCCGCTTCTTCAATCGCCGCAATGGCCGCGTCGGCGAGTTTTTGCAGCCCCGAGTTGCATGGCGTGATGGTGCTGTGGCCGTTGGCGACACCGATCATGGGTTTGCTGAAGTCGTCGCCCTCATAGCCCATGGCGTAGTACATGGAGCGGTTGGGGGCGCGCGATTTGCCCTCGGTGATATTTTTGCTGCGCGGGTTCATGACGACGGGTTTGATGTCCATAAAAGCTCATTAGGGTTAGTTGCAGTGTTAGGGCCAAACGCCGGGCACAAGTGCAAAGCGCATCAGCGTATTTTAAGGAACCTTGATTGCCAAAATCGGCATTGGCTTGCGAGACAATGCCAACTATGCTGATTCATCCTGAAATAAACCCGGTCGCCCTGCAACTCGGCCCCCTCGCCATTCACTGGTACGGGCTGACCTACCTGGCTGCCTTTGGCCTGTTTGTCTGGTTGGGGCGCCTGCGGCTGCGTCATCCGCCATTTGCGTCCCTGGTTGGCCCGCAAGCCTGGAAAAAGCAGGATGTTGAAGACATCTTGTTCTTGGGGGTCATGGGTGTGGTGCTGGGCGGACGACTAGGCTACTGTCTGTTTTACAAGCCACTTTATTACATGGCCCATCCGCTGGAAATCTTTGCGGTATGGCAGGGGGGCATGAGTTTTCATGGCGGTATGCTGGGCGTGATTGTGGCCATGCTTTGGTTTGCCCATTCACGCGGTCGGCATTGGTTGCAGGTGGCCGACTTTGTGGCGCCCTGTGTGCCCACGGGCTTGGCAGCCGGGCGGGTGGGCAACTTCATCAATGGCGAACTGTGGGGCCGGGTGGCCAGCCCCGATCTACCCTGGGGCATGGTGTTTAGGGGCGCTGGCGACCTGCCGCGCCATCCGTCGCAAATTTACCAGTTCCTGCTCGAAGGCCTGCTGCTGTTTGTCTTGCTGTGGTTGTACGCGCGAAAAGAGCACGCCCAGGGACGAGTGGCGGCCATGTTTTTGTTGGGTTACGGTGTGTTCAGGTTCATTGCCGAGTTCTTCCGCGAGCCCGACGCCCACCTGGGCCTGTTGTCGCTTGGCATGAGCATGGGCCAATGGCTTTGCGTGCCGATGATTTTGGGCGGCATCGGGCTGTGGTGGTGGGCCGGCAGGCAGCCTGAAAATTTGCGACGCTGAGCCCGGCTTGCAGTGCCACAAGTGGCTTTCAATTGAAGATAGAGAATGAGCGCAAAAATCAGGTTTGAACAAAGTGATGGCGTAGCGCACGTCACGCTCAGTTACCCCAGGCGTTTCAACGCCATGTCACGCGCCATGTGGCTGGAATTGCGGGCTGTCTTTGAGCGACTTCAGGATGAGAGCGACGTGCGCTGTGTGCTGATATCAGGGCAGGGCGCGCATTTCTGTGCCGGTGGCGACATCTCGGAATATGCAGCTTTCAGGTTCAACGAAGCGGCTCTGCGCGAGTTTCACGAGGTCGATGTCTGGGGCGCCTTGCGCGCCATGCTGGTTTGTGACGTGCCGATGGTGGCGCAAATTGCCGGCAACTGCATGGGTGCCGGGGTTGAGCTTGCCAGTTGCTGCGACATCCGGCTGGCCGCAGAGTCGGCCCGATTCGGCGCACCGATTGCCAGGCTCGGCTTTCCAATGGCACCGCGCGAGGCGGCGCTGGTGGCGCGCGAGGTCGGCCTGGTGACTGCCCGCCAGATGCTGCTCGAAGCTGCGGTGCTGGGCGCGCCCGAGATGCTGCAGCGCGGGTTTTTGAGTCAGGTCGCAGCCGATGTCGATCTGGCCACGCTGGCTCAAACCACGGTTCAGCGCATTTGCCAGTTGGCGCCGCAAGCGGCGCGCCTGAACAAGCAAACACTGCGTGTGTTGAATTCGTCGCCTGTCCTAATGGATGCCATGCCGCTTCGCCAACTTTCGACGGCCCAACCAGATTTGCTGTCAACCCTGCTCGCGACAGCCTACGATTACGCTGACATTGCAGAGCAGCACGAGGGCATCACCGCTTTTCTGGAAAAAAGACCGCCCAGGTTTTGACAAATTCCATAGCCAGTCCATCCCAATTTACTTGAAGAACTAGGAAAATTTTGTGTCTGAAGTCTCTGCCAATCTTTATGCGCATCTGTGCCAGGCTTTTCCTGCTGACAAAGAAAGCATTGCCATTGAAACCGATGCAGGCCAGTTATACAGCTGGCGCGACCTCGATCGCGGCACCGCCATGCTGGCCAATTTTTTGCAGTCGCTTGATTTGCCAGATGGCTCACGCATCGCGGTTCAGGTTGAGAAGTCGGTTGAAGCGCTGATGCTGTACCTGGCCACGCTGCGTGCTGGCTATGTTTTTTTGCCACTCAACACCGCCTACCAAAGCGCCGAGATTGACTATTTCATTGGCAATGCTGAACCCGCCGTGGTGGTGTGCAGCAATCAAAATTTCGGCTGGGTCAGCACGCTGGCATTCAAGGCGGGCACGCGCCATGTCTTTACCTTGAACGACGACCGGACTGGTTCCCTGTTGGAGCGCGCGGCCCATGCCTCAGATCAGCATCTCGTAGCGCTCAAAAACCCGGACGATGTCGCGGTGATCATTTACACAAGCGGCACCACGGGCCGCTCCAAAGGTGCCATGCTCACCCATGGCAACATGGTGAGCAACGCTCTGGTGCTGAAAGATTATTGGGGCTGGCGTAGCCCGGAGCAAGGCGGTGACGTGCTGATCCATGCGCTGCCTATTTTTCATGTGCATGGGCTTTTTGTGGCGATTCATGGCGCCCTCATCAACGGCAGCAAGATGATCTGGCTGGGCAAATTCGACGCCAAGGCAGTGCTCAAACACATGCCGCAAGCCACGGTATTCATGGGCGTGCCCACGCTGTATGTGCGCTTGCTGGCAGAGCCGGGGCTCACCGCGGAAATTGCACAGCGTATGCGGCTGTTTATTTCGGGCTCGGCACCGCTGCTGCTCGACACCTTTACCGCCTGGCAGCAGCGCACCGGCCATACCATTCTGGAGCGCTACGGCATGAGCGAGACCATCATGCTCACCTCCAATCCCTACCGGGGTGAGCGCCGTGGCGGTACCGTGGGTTTCCCGCTGCCAGGCGTCACGCTGCGGGTGGTGGACGGGCAGGGCGCAGAGCTGGCCAGCGGTGACATTGGCGACATTCAGGTCAAGGGCCCGAATGTGTTTGCCGGCTACTGGCGCATGCCTAAAAAAACAACAGAAGAATTTACTGCAGATGGATTCTTCAAGACCGGCGACGTGGGACGGGTCGACACGGACGGTTATGTCACGATTGTGGGGCGCAGCAAAGACCTGATCATCAGCGGCGGCTACAACGTCTATCCGGCTGAACTGGAGAGCTTTATCAACGACCTGCCTGGCGTGGCAGAGAGCGCGGTGGTCGGTGTGCCGCACGCCGATTTTGGTGAGGTGGGGGTGGCTGTGGTGGTGCCAAGACGTGGGGCAAAGCTGGATTCGAATCAGATTCTGGCTGAATTGAAAGCCCGTGTGGCCAATTACAAGGTGCCCAAACAATGCCATGTGGTGGCGGACCTGCCGCGCAATGCCATGGGCAAGGTGCAAAAGAACTTGCTACGCGCCCAATACAGTTGAAATTTGGAAGGGTCACGCATGGCACCCTCGCTCAGGGTGGCTTGCGTTTTGTCTGCTTAACGCAAGACCAGTACTGGAATGTGCGAGTGCGTCAGCACCTGTTGCGTTTCGCTGCCCAACAACAAACGCTTGACGCCTTTGCGACCGTGTGAAGCCATCACAATCAGATCGCATTTGTGCTTGCGCGCTGTGGCGATGATGGCATCTGACACAATGTCAGACTTGATGGTCAGGGCGCGCGTCTTGACACCCTGTTCTTCAGCTGATTTTTTGACTTGATCAACAACCGCCTGTCCCTCTTCGGCCCATTGCTTTTCAATCCGCCCCACCTCCGCTGCCTGTAATGCCAGCCCACCCTCAAAGTAGCTTTGCGGATAGCGCGGAACCACTTTCAGTGCGACCAGGCTAGCCCCGGTCAGGGCGGCGAGAGAAATGGCGCTGCTGACGGCTTTTTTGGACAATGTTGAACCATCGGTTGCGAGAAGAATCTTGTCATACATGGTGGCGTCTCCAGCGTGTTAAAAATGTCAGCATACACCCTGATCTGGCGCTTTGCAGTTGATAAAAGTCAGTCATTGCGCAGCGCTTGCCAGTTAACTTCAACAAAACATATGTCACTTACGATTCCCAGACGTCCCGAGTTTGAACCGCTGCAAGTGCGCAACATGCCCGCAGCATCCGGGGCTTTGCCACACGGGCAAGAGGACGTGGCGGCGCTGGCTCTGCTTGATGATGAACAGGAGTGGGCTGCATTCAGCCGTCAGGTGGCGAATCAGCCTGGCCAATGGGAATCGAATGTGCTGATTGAAGGCATGCACTGCGCGGCCTGCGCACTCACCATCGAAGATGCCCTCAGGGCCGTTCCTGGCGTGCGCAACGTTGAAGTCAGTGCAGGCAGCCACCGCGCCAAGGTGGTTTGGGAGTCGGCGGCGGTTGCGCCTTCTGCCTGGATGCAGGCGGTGCAGGAAGCTGGTTACAACGCCTTGCCAGCCAATGATGCGTTTGCCCGCGAGCGCCGGCTTGCCGAGTCGCGCAAAGCGCTGTGGCGCATGATGGTGGCTGGCTTGTGCATGATGCAGGTCATGATGTACGCCTACCCCGCCTACGTTGCGCAGCCTGGCGATCTAACCGCTGAAATGGAACAGCTGCTGCGCTGGGCGTCCTGGGTGCTGACCTTACCTGTGATTCTTTTCTCATGTGGTCCCTTCTTCAGCAATGCCTGGCGTGATGTGCTGCATCGACGCATCAGCATGGATTTGCCGGTGGCCCTTGGCATGCTGATCACCTTTGTGGTCAGTAGCGCCGGCACATTCGATCCGACAGGCATTTTTGGCCACGAGGTGTTTTTTGATTCGCTGACCATGTTTGTATTTTTTCTGCTGGCCGGGCGCTGGCTGGAGTTGCGCCTGCGCGACCGGACGGCCGGCGCGCTCGAGGCCTTGATGAACCGTCTGCCCGACAGCGTGTTACGGCTCGAGTCTGACGGGCAATTTGAACGCGTGCCGGTTCGGCGCCTCCAGGTTGGCGATGTGATTCGTGTGTTACCAGGCGAGGCCTTTCCAGCCGATGGTGTGCTGTTACTCGGTCACACTGAGGTTGATGAAGCCTTGTTGACGGGTGAATCCAGGCCCTTGTCTCGCCAGGTGGGCGACGAGGTGATTTCGGGCAGCCACAACCTGTCAGCCATGGTGCAAATGCGGGTCGATCGGTTGGGCGCTCAGACACGATTTGGCCAGATGGTCGAACTGATGGAAAGTGCCTCCACCAGCAAGCCAACATTGGCCCGACTGGCCGACACCATTGCCAAGCCGTTTTTGATTGGCGTGTTGATTGCCGCCGGCCTGGCCTGTGCCTACTGGTGGCAGACCAACCCCGAGCGTGCGTTGATGGTGGCGGTATCAGTGTTGATCGTCACCTGCCCATGCGCGCTGTCATTGGCCACGCCAGCGGCCATGCTGTCCGCTGCCGGTACGCTGGCCAGACGCGGGGTGTTGGTGCGCCGGCTCGATGCCTTCGAGTCGCTGGCCGCCGTGGACACCGTGTTATTTGACAAGACAGGCACCCTGACGCGCGACGCCATGGTGCTCACGCGCACCCAAGTGCGGCAAGGCTTGACGCAGCCACAGGTTCTGGCCATGGCGCTAGCCTTGGCGCAACATTCACTGCACCCGGTGTCCAAGGCCATCGTTGTGGCTGCGAATTCGGCTGGTGTGACCAGCCACTGGCGCACTGATCAAGTCACGGAGTTGGCCGGGCAGGGGATCAGCGCCGCTGTCCAGCTGGAGGGGGATTCAGCGCCTGCTTCAGACTTGCGCTTGGGTTCTGCCCGTTTTTGTGGTGTGGCGCAGACCGAGGGCACGACTTTGCAGGTGCACTTGTGTGACGCGCAAGGCTGGCTTGCCAGCTTTGAACTCGAGGAAGCTATCCGGCCAGATGCCCAGGACACGGTGAGCGCTTTGCAGCGCGCGGGCATCGACGTGCATTTGCTCTCGGGTGATGCCAGTGCTGCCGCACACCGGGTGGCAGAAAAAGTGGGGATTCCTGACGCCAGGGGGCAATGCTCGCCGCAGGAAAAACTTGATTTTTTGCGTGAAGCCCAGCTTAGGGGTCGCAAAGTGGCCGTGGTCGGTGACGGCCTGAATGACGGGCCGGTGCTGGCGGGTGCACATGTTTCCTTCGCTTTTGGTCAGGCGGTGCCACTGGCGCAAGCTCAGGCAGATTTTCTGGTCTCCAGCAGTCGTTTAACCAATGTTGCAGTGGCATTGTTGCTGTCACGACGCACCTTGATGATCGTGAGGCAAAATCTGGCGTGGGCAGCCATCTACAACGCGATTTGCGTACCGCTGGCCATTTTTGGCCTTCTGCCAGCTTGGCTCGCGGGGCTGGGCATGGCCAGCAGTTCTTTGTTGGTTGTGCTCAACGCCTTGCGATTGTCAAGAAACAGTCAGTTTGAACAGGATACTTGATGGATATACTTTATTTTCTCGTCCCTCTTTCAGTTGTGCTGGTGTTTTTGATCATAGGATGCATCTGGTGGGCAATAAACAGCGGTCAATTTGAAGACATCGAGAAAGAAGGGGAGAGAATTCTTAAGGATTGATAAGAAAGTTTGAGAAGAATTGATTTGAATCAAATGGCGCCAGTGGTGATTCGAGCACACTCCGCCGCTTACTAAAAAATGAGGTGAATATGGCATTTGCAAATATGCAGGCAACAACTTACAACGACAAGATCGTTAGACAGTTTGCCATCATGACTGTGGTGTGGGGCGTGGTCGGTATGCTGGTTGGCGTGGTCATCGCTGCCCAGCTTGCATGGCCTGAACTCAATTTGGGTATTTCTTATTTGTCCTTCGGGCGATTGCGCCCACTGCACACGAACGCGGTCATCTTTGCGTTTGGCGGTTGCGGTCTCTTTGCGACGTCTTATTACGTGGTTCAGCGTACCTGTCAGGTGCGCATCTTCAGCGACAAACTTGCCGCATTTACCTTTTGGGGCTGGCAACTGGTCATTCTCTCAGCTGCTATCTCGCTGCCCTTGGGTTTCACCCAATCAAAAGAATATGCCGAACTTGAATGGCCCATCGACATCCTGATCACCCTGGTCTGGGTGTCCTACGCCATCGTGTTTTTTGGTACCGTTGGAACCCGCAAGGTCAAGCACATCTATGTTGCCAACTGGTTCTTTGGTGCCTTTATCCTGGCTGTGGCTTTGCTGCACCTGGTCAACAGCGCTGCATTACCCGTGAGCATGTCGAGCATGAAGTCTTATTCGGCGTATGCAGGTGTGCAAGATGCCATGGTGCAATGGTGGTACGGTCACAACGCAGTGGGCTTTTTCCTGACGGCGGGCTTCCTGGGCATGATGTACTACTTCATCCCCAAGCAAGCGGGCCGCCCGGTGTATTCCTATCGTCTTTCCATCGTCCACTTCTGGGCGCTGATCTTCACGTACATGTGGGCGGGTCCGCACCACCTGCATTACACAGCCTTGCCTGATTGGACTCAATCGGTGGGTATGGTTTTCTCCCTGATTTTGTTGGCACCGAGTTGGGGCGGCATGATCAACGGCATCATGACCCTGTCAGGCGCCTGGCACAAGCTGCGCGATGACCCAATCCTGCGCTTCCTGATCGTGTCTCTGTCTTTTTACGGCATGTCCACTTTCGAGGGTCCCATGATGGCGATCAAGACCGTGAACGCCTTGTCGCATTACACCGACTGGACGGTGGGTCACGTGCACTCGGGTGCTCTGGGTTGGGTGGGTCTGGTCACCATGGGTTCCATGTATTACCTGATTCCGCGTCTGTTCGGACAAAAACAAATGTTCAGCGTCAAAGCCATTGAGGTTCACTTTTACATGGCAACCATTGGCATCGTGCTTTACATTGCCGCGCTGTGGATTGCCGGTGTCATGCAGGGTCTGATGTGGCGGTCGATCAATCCGGACGGCACCCTGACTTACACCTTTGTCGAGTCTGTGAAGGCCAGTTATCCGTTCTATGTACTGCGTTTGGCGGGTGGTTTGCTGTACCTCTCGGGCATGATCATCATGTTGTGGAACACCATTAAAACAGCCACTGCGGGTCGCTCCGTTACGGTCAATATTCCGAATGTCGTTGCACACGCTTGAGGTAAGAAAACATGTCAACATCAAATAAAAATAGCGGAATGTCGCACGCAACGATCGAAACCAACAATGGCTTGATGATTGTTCTGATTTTGATCGTGTTGCTGTTCGGCGGCATGGTGGAAATCGTGCCTCTGTTTTTCCAAAAATCAACCACGATCGCAGCGCCTGGACTGAAACCTTACACCTCCCTTCAAGTGGCGGGGCGAGACATTTACCAGCGCGAGGGCTGCTACAACTGCCACTCACAGATGATCAGGCCGTTTCGCGCTGAAACACTGCGTTACGGCCCTTATTCGAAGGCCAACGAGTTTGTCTATGACCACCCGTTTCAGTGGGGTAGCAAACGTACCGGCCCCGATCTGCATCGTGTCGGCGGCAAATACAGCGACCAGTGGCAAATCACCCACCTGAACAACCCGCGTGACCTAGTGCCGGAGTCCATCATGCCTGCCTATCCCTGGCTGATGAATGCCCCGGTTGACGCGGCTTCGGTACCTGTGCACATGTCAACACTGCGTACTTTGGGCGCACCGTATACCGACGCAGAAATCGCGGCTGCTGTGGAAGATGTTACGGGCAAGACTGAAATGGAAGCACTGGTTGCTTACCTTCAGGTTCTTGGCACGACTTCAAAGTAAAGGGGGCAGCATGGAGTTCGACGTCAACACACTTCGCTCACTGGTCACGGTGGTCAGTTTCCTGACTTTCATCGGAATCATTGTGTGGGCCTACTCGCGCAAGAATTCTGCTGACTTTGACAAAGCGGCCAACCTGCCTTTTGAGCAGGACTGACTCTTCACCTGATAGGAATAAAAAAATGAGTGATTTCACAAGTAATTTTTGGGAAATTTATATTTCCGGCATCACTTTGGTTGGCATCATCGCTTGCCTGGTTTTATTGGTGGTCACCGGCAAAATGAAAGCGACTTCGGCTGCCGACAATACGACCGGCCACGTCTGGGATGGTGATTTGCGCGAAATGAACAACCCGCTGCCAAGATGGTGGAGTTACATGTTTGTTTTGACCATCGTCTTCGCATTGGCTTATCTCGTGCTTTATCCCGGATTGGGCAGTTACCCTGGGACCTTAGGTTGGTCTTCAGCCAAATTGCATGCCGATGAGGTCGCCAAAGGCAATGCAGAAACAGCTCCTATTTATGCCAGGTTCATGTCAATGCCCCCTGAGGAGGTGGCCAAGGATGCGCAGGCGATGGCGATTGGTGAGCGTTTGTACGGTAACAACTGTGCGCAGTGTCATGCCTCTGACGCCCGCGGCAACAAGGGCTTCCCTAATTTGACCGATAACGATTGGTTGCATGGCGGCACGACGGAGAAAATCAAGGAAACATTGGTTGGTGGCCGCAACGGCAACATGCCTCCGATGGCTGCTGCTGTGGGCGGCGCCGACGACGTCAAGAATGTGGCTCACTATGTACTCAGTCTTTCCGGCAGTCCGCATGACGCAACCCGTGCCGCTTTGGGCAAAGATAAGTTTGGGGTCTGCGCTGCATGTCATGGTGCTGACGGTAAGGGCATGCAAGCCATTGGCTCAGCCAACCTAACCGACAATATCTGGCTGCATGGTTTTGGTGAGAAAGCCATCGTTGAGATGGTCAACAACGGCAAGGTCAATGTCATGCCAGCGCAATCAACCGAAAATGGCGGCAAACTGACAGACGAACAAATTCATGTGTTGACCGCGTATATTTGGGGGCTGTCGAACAAGTAAGCCGCTGGTTATCTCGATCAAGACTTGGCTTCCCATTACGGGAAATCAAGTCTTTTTTCTTTGGTTCAGTGACAACTTAATGAACTTCAATAAAGCACCCCATCAATTCTGAAAACCGAGATGATTCAATGAACAAATCCCTGGAAAAATTGAATGATCCCTGGTGGAAGCATGGCTTCGTCTGGATGATCATTGCTGGTCCTGCCATTGTGGTTGTGGCTGGCTTTATAACGCTTTACCTGGCAATCAGTCGCCCGAACGAGATCGTGGACGAAACGACTTACCAGCAGGGCAGGCAGTCAGATATGTCGATCGAGGCCCGCAGAATGGAGAGTGGTCAAGCCCCTGCGATGCTCGGTCGAAATCACGCGACGACAGGGGTCGTTCCACCGCCAAGTGAGGATTGATACCGCCCGCGGCTACTTCGGGTTTACGATTTCCTGAAGCGCAGATGTATTGACGATGCGAACATGGCGCTGCTTGACTTCCACGATGCCTTCGTCAACGAATCTTGAAAAGGTACGGCTGACAGTCTCCAGTTTGAGACCCAAAAAGCTGCCAATTTCTTCTCGGGTCATGCGCAGGATCAGTTCCGATTGGGAAAACCCGCGCGCATGCAGTCGTTGCGCCAAATTCAACAAGAAAGCCGCCAAACGCTCTTCCGCGCGCATACTGCCCAATAGCAGCATGACACCGTGTTCACGAACAATCTCACGACTCATGATTTTGTGCACGTGATGCTGCAGTGCATTCACTTCGCGTGACAAGTCTTCGATCTGTGCAAATGGCATGGCGCAAATTTCTGCATCCTCCAAAGCCACAGCATCGCAGGTGTGCTGGTCGTTCACAATGCCGTCCAGACCGATCACTTCACCTGCCATCTGGAAGCCTGTGACTTGATCACGCCCATCTTCGGATGTGATGCATGTTTTGAAAAAACCGGTCCTGATGGCGTACAAGTTGTTGAAACGATCTCCATTGCGGTAGAGCGTTTCACCCCGTTTGATTTTTTTTCTGGCGCCGATGATCGCATCAATACGTTCGAGGTCTTCCTCGCTCAAACCAATGGGCATGCATAATTCACGCATGTTGCAGTTTGCGCAAGCGATTTTGATAGTCTGATGATTCATTGAGCTGATTTTGACACTTTTCGGGATGATACCTGACGTACATCAATTGTATGCATCTGGAAATACGGTTATCAGATGGGTGTCACATCTTCAAGTTCGTTGATCAACATCAAGAAAATTAGGTCGTTTTGACGGCATATTCGAGGAATTTTTTAAGGAACAAGAATGATTGACAGTGTCGCTGAGCCTATTTCTGAGAGCCTGATTAAACAGTATGATGTTTCTGGGCCACGTTATACATCGTACCCGACGGCGGACCGATTCGTTGAGGCCTTTACCGCGCAGGATTACATACAGGCCCTGGAATTGCGACGTTCTGGTGTCTCGGCGTTGGCCTTGCCGCTGTCTCTGTACGTGCATATTCCATTTTGTGAGTCACTGTGCTACTACTGTGCCTGCAACAAAATCATCACCAAACATCATGACCGTGCAACTGCGTACATAAATTACCTCAGTCGCGAGGTTGACCTCCACACCCAGCACATGGGAAGCGGTCAAACGGTATCCCAACTGCATTTTGGTGGTGGATCACCAACATTCCTGTCTGATGACGAGTTACGTGAAGTGATGGGCATGTTGCGTCGCAACTTTAACCTTATCCCAAATGGCGAATACTCCATTGAGATCGATCCTCGTACCATCGACCATGGCCGGTTGGATGCTTTGGCTGAAATGGGTTTCAATCGCTTGAGCTTTGGCGTGCAGGATTTCGAGCCGGCAGTACAAAAAGCCGTTCACCGTGTTCAGCCAGCCGAACAAGTGTTTGATTTGGTGCACGCTGCACGCGAACGTGGTTTTGAGTCGATCAATGTGGATCTGATCTACGGTTTGCCAGAGCAAACTCCTGAATCTGTGGATCGCACAATGGCGCAGATTTCAGAACTCAAACCCGACCGCATCGCACTCTATGCCTACGCGCACTTACCAGAGCGCTTCAAACCGCAGCGCCGTATCTCAACTACCGAAATCCCCACGGCAGCCTCAAAGGTAACTATGTTGTCACGGTCGATGGCTGCATTGATGGCGGCCGGCTACGTGTACATTGGCATGGATCACTTTGCCTTGCCTGACGATTCACTGGCCGTGGCGAAACGACAAGGGCGATTGCATCGCAATTTTCAGGGCTACAGCACGCAACCGGATTGCGACATGATTGGTCTGGGCGTGTCATCCATCGGGCGGGTTGGCGCCACCTACAGCCAAAATGCGAAAACCCTGGAAGAATATTACGATTTCCTTGACCAGGGTCAGTTTCCCATTGTCAAAGGCCTGGCGCTGTCAAAAGATGATTTGCTGCGCCGCAGTGTGATCATGGCCTTGATGTGCCAAGGAAGATTGGCTTATGAATCCATCGAGTTGGCTTACCTGATCAATTTCAAGGAATATTTTGCTAAAGAATTGGAAATATTGAAAGGCCAGGTCGAAGAAGGTCTGGTCGAGCTTGATGACGGTGGCATCAAGGTCACTTCAAAGGGGTGGTTCTTCGTGCGGGCCGTCGCCATGGTGTTCGATCGTTACCTGCAAACTGACCGTACCCGCGCCAAGTTTTCAAAGATACTCTAAATTCGGGGGATGCAAACAACGCTCGCCACAACGGCGCTTTTCATGGGACTCGTTGGTGGTCCACATTGCATTGCCATGTGTGGCGCGGCGTGCGCTGGTATTGGCCAGGCGGCTGGCACCCGCAGTACGTCTGCTATGTGGACCTTTCAGTTGGGGCGAGTGGTGGGTTACTCGGGTTTGGGCGCACTGGCAGCGGCTTCCGTGCAGGGGCTGGGTTGGCTGACCGTTCAGTCCAGCGCTTTGCGTCCTGTCTGGTCAATGTTTCATGTGGCTGTGATCGTCCTGGGCTTACTGCTGATGTGGAATGCACAGCAACCCGTCTGGATGGAACAGGCAGGAAAAGCATTGTGGCGCAAGGTCCGGGGACTCGTTTCAAACAAGGGCGCCGGTGCCCCTTTGCTGATCGGCGCCGTCTGGACCTTCTTGCCCTGTGGCCTGCTGTATTCAGCGCTGCTGGTTGCCGCCCTGGCTGGCGGGCCGCTGGAGGGTGCCATGGTGATGGCACTGTTTGCCATGGGCACCAGTGTTTCGATGATGCTCGGACCTTGGTTGTGGCTTAGATTGCGCGGTAACCGCAACGGCGATTGGGGCGTTCGGCTGGCCGGTCTGGCGTTGGCGATGAGTTCGGGTTGGGCCCTTTGGATGGCCCTGGCACATGACACGGCACCGTGGTGCACAACCCCTTGACGAAGCCAACAAAAGCCTAGCCGTCAGGGCAAACGGCCTAACAGCAAGAATTCCATCAGCGCTTTTTGCACGTGCATGCGGTTTTCAGCCTCATCCCACACCACGCTTTGCGCACCGTCGATCACGTCGGCATCGACCTCTTCGCCCCGATGAGCGGGTAGGCAGTGCATGAACAGGGCATTGGGTTGTGCCACGGCCATCATGGCAGCGCTGACCCGCCAAGCAACAAAGGCTTGTTTGCGCACCTCGTTTTCGGCCTCATAGCCCATGCTGGTCCAGACATCGGTCGTGACCAGATCGGCACCCCGGCAGGCGTCCATGGGGTTGGCAAAAGTTTTATAGTGGCTGGCGCTGATCTTGCCAGTGATGGACGCAATTTTTTCATCGACTTCATAGCCGTTGGGTGTGCTCACATTCACCCTGAAGTCGAGTAACTCAGCCGCTTGTAACCACGTATTGGCCATATTGTTGCCATCGCCCACCCAGGCTACCGTTTTGCCTCGGATTGAGCCTCGGTGCTCAATGAAAGTAAAGATGTCCGCCAGAATTTGGCAAGGGTGAAATTCGTTAGTCAGTCCGTTGATGACCGGTACCCGAGAAAACTCGGCAAAGCGCTCAATCTTGGTCTGCTCAAACGTGCGGATCATGACCAAGTCCACCATGCGGCTGATGACCCTTGCGCTGTCTTCAATGGGCTCGGCACGACCAAGCTGGCTGTCGCCAGTGGTTAAGTGCACCACGCTGCCGCCGAGTTGGTACATTCCTGCTTCAAAACTCACACGCGTGCGGGTGGAAGCCTTCTCAAAAATCATGGCCAGGGTGCGGTCCACCAGTGGTTGGTGCTTCTCGTAGGCCTTGAACTTCTTTTTGATAAGCGTCGCGCGGTCAAAGAGATAAGCATATTGACTGGCGTCGAGGTCTGTGAATTGCAGGTAGTGTTTGATGGCAGTCATAGGTTCAACCGATATATCAAAGGGAAGGGTGGTTCAGGGCGTTTGCAGCAGTTGGCGGATCAGCGGGCACAAAATCTGGATGACTTCATCGGCCTCGGCCTCGCTCATGATCAAGGGCGGTACCAGACGGATCACGGTATCGGCAGTGACGCTGATCAACAGGCCGTTGTCTGCGCATTGCTGAACCAGCGTACCGCAGGGTTTGGCCAACTCCACTCCAATCATCAGGCCCTGGCCTCGAATCTCGCGCACCGCACCGCTAGCCAGTTCAGCCGCGAGCGCTCGCGCCAAGCCTTGGTTCAGATGCGCACCGACGCGCGCGGCGTTTTCAAGCAGCCCATCTTCCTCCATGATGCGAATGGTTTCTACCCCGGCGCGCATTGCCAGCGGGTTGCCGCCAAAGGTCGTGCCGTGGCTGCCAGGTTGAAAGATGTCAGCGGCTTTGAGGCCCGCCACTACCGCGCCCACCGGCACGCCGGAGCCCAGGCCTTTGGCCAATGGCATCACGTCGGGCACAATGCCCGCCCACTGGTGGGCAAACCACTTGCCGGTGCGTCCCATGCCGCACTGCACCTCATCGATCATCATCAGCCAGTCGCGCTGGTCGCATAAGGCGCGCAGTTCGCGCAGGTAGTCAAGGTGCATCGGGTTGACGCCACCTTCACCCTGGATGGCTTCAAAAAATACCGCCACCACATTGGGGTTGTTGGCCGTGGCAACCTTGAGTGCCTCGATGTTATTGATCGGCACGCGAACAAAGCCTTCCACAAGCGGACCAAAACCTGCCTGAATTTTTGGGTTGCCAGTGGCACTCAAGGTGGCGATGGAGCGGCCATGAAAGGCCTTTTCATAAACCACAATTTCCGGTCGTTCGATGCCCTTGTCATGACCGAACTTGCGCGCCAGTTTCAAGGCGGCTTCATTGGCCTCGAGACCGGTGGAGCAGAAAAACACATTGGTCATGCCGGAGAGTTCCACCAGTTTTTTTGCCAGCGCTTCCTGGTTGGGAATATGGTAATAGTTGCAACTGTGGATGATCTTGCTGATCTGGTCCTGTAGCGCAGGCACCAGCTTGGCATGGTTGTGGCCCAGCGTATTGACGGCAATGCCGCCCAGCGCGTCCAGATAGCAGTTACCGTTCACGTCCCAAACCCGACACCCCTGACCATGGCTGAGTGCAATGGGCAAGCGCCCGTAAGTGTTCATCACATGCGGAGAGCTGGCTTCGATCTTTGGACTGACGACGGGCATGGTAAAAATCTTTCGAGAGCAACAACAAACAAAGCGGCCCAACGCAGGTTGGGCCGTTGAAAAGTGATTTTAGACCGATCAATTAGTGTGGCACCGATGGCGCGTCCGCTTTGACTTTTCCTTGATTTGAATCAGCATAGCAGAAGCACTTAAGTCTTGTATAAGACATAAGATTCAGCTAGAATGCATGTTGCATCGCAATATCCGTGGTGCAAACTTAAAACAACCTCTACCCGATGGTTAAACACACTTCAAAAAAAACATACATCCTGGGCCTCACCCACAGCGGGCGAGCTTTTCGTCCCAGCGACTGGGCCGAGCGACTGGCCGGCGTGATGAGCCAATTTCGTCCGGGAGGCGCACCCGTTGGTCGCCATTTGGCCTACTCGCCCTGGTGCATTCCCAGCAGCGTCAACAACGTGCGATGTGTGATCGTGCACGAAGACTTGCATGCCCACAATGTCATGGCCTGGGACTTTGTGATGGGTTTTGCCAAAGACAATGAGTTGCAAGTGCATCATGGCACGCCACCCCATAACGCGCACCAACCACATCACAGCCATTCCCACCAGCGCCAAAGCTGAAAATCACGCTGGATCGCTGAATCCGTTCACTGCGACCAGACGCAAAAAAGCCGTCAAGAAGACGGCTTTTTTGCTTTTGCTGACAGCGCACCCGTTACAAACGGCGAACCTTTTAAGACCGAATGAAGATCAAAACAGGTCCGTGCGATTTGCCTAAAATTTAGGCGGGGAGTGCCATGGCTTTCACCTTGGCAGACAGACGGCTCTTGTCACGAGCGGCCTTGTTTTTGTGGAAAATGCCTTTGTCGGCCACAGTGTCAACCACGGCCTGCATTTTCGCGAACAGTTCGGTGGCCTTGGTTTTGTCGCCGCCAAGAACTGCTTTTTCCACATTCTTTACCACTGTGCGGTATTTGGAACGTAGCGATGTGTTAGCTGCGTTGATCTTGACGTCCTGACGGACGCGTTTGAGGCCCGACGCCAGGCGCGGGTTCTTTTTCTTGGGTTTTCCAGATGCCATAATTTATGTTCCTTGAGTCTGTGGATGTTGTCAGCAAACTGCGGATTGTAACAGCCTTAACATCGCGCCCGCGCTCAGCGGTGACGGCTTTTCATGGCCCGCTCTACCTCGCGCTTGCCCTCGCGGTCTTTGATGGTGTCGCGCTTGTCGTGTTCGGCCTTGCCCTTTGCCAGAGCAATTTCACACTTAACCTTGCCATTTTTCCAGTGCAGATTGATCGGCACCAGGGTATAGCCTTTTTGTTCCACCTTGCCAATCAAGCGCTTTATTTCCTCCTTGTGCATCAGCAGTTTTTTGGTGCGCTGCTTGTCCGGGCTGATGTGGGTGGACGCTGTGCCCAGTGGATTAATCTGCAAGCCGAGGATGAACAGTTCGCCATTGCGCACCACTACGTAGCCGTCGGTGAGTTGCACCTTGCCCTCACGCAAGGCTTTGACCTCCCAGCCTTCCAGCACAATGCCGGCTTCGAACCGTTCCTCAAAAAAGTAGTTGAAAGCAGCTTTTTTGTTGTCTGCGATGCGAGAAGAAGTGTCAGGTTTTTTGGCCATGGGCTAGCTTTGGAGATTGAATGAGGCAAGTCAGGCTTGAGTAGAATCCTGCTGATAATTGCATTCTATGAAAACTGTCAAAAAATCCGTTTTAATTTGGTACAGCCCGGCTGAAATGTACCGGCTTGTCACTGATGTAGACCAGTATCCGCAGTTTTTGCCGTGGTGCGACAAGGCGCGCGTGGTGGCCCATGAAGAAAACGGCATGCTGGCTGAAATTGGCATTGCATTCTCTGGCATTCACCAAACTTTCACGACGCGCAATGCACACATTGAGGATCGCCAAGTCATTATCAACCTGGTCAACGGGCCTTTTTCCAAACTCGAAGGCGAGTGGAATTTCTTGCCGCTTGGGGATGCCACACAGCGCGCCTGCAAAGTCGAGTTGATTCTCTCTTACAGTTTTGAAAGCGCCATTGGCAGACTGGTGAGCCCGGTCTTTGACAAGATCGCAGCCAGCATGGTCGATGCTTTTGTCAAACGCGCCAAGCAAGCTTACGGTGAGTAACACCCAACTGAATGTAACCGTTGCCTACTCCCCCAAGGCACGCGAAGTCCATGAAGTCACACTGCGGCTGGAGGCCCCTAGCACTGTTTTGTGCGCATTGCAACAAAGCGGACTCCTGTTGCGCTTTCCTGAAATTGACAACCATGACGCACTGATCGGCGTCTGGGGCCACAAGGCTAAGCTCGACCAGTGCTTGCGTGATCACGATCGGGTGGAAATATACCGCCCCTTGCGGGTGGACCCCAAAGTGGCGCGCAGAGAACGTTTTGTTAGCCAAGGGAGTCGTGTGGCTGGACTGTTTGTCAAGAAACGCGCGGGCGCCAAAACTGGCTACTAATTGCAATCGCTGTCAATGATCGACTGAATTCGTTTTGCCTCTGCTGTTCGGGAGGCGTCATTCATCACTTCGCGCTCTCCCCGAATGTTGATCTGCGATAGGCGAGCACCTGAATCGATGGTTTTTTGAGCCAACCTGGCACGCTGACAGTTGTCGGCCTTGAGTTGGCTGATACGCTCTGCCTCAGCCTTGTGCTGTACGGCTTGGGCTTGCGCTGCTTTTTTCACCCGTTCGGCAAGCTCTTTGTCGATACCTGACACTTGTGGACCACTGGCGTTCGACAGGGTAGGAGCATTTGCAGAGACATCCTGACTATTGACAGACGCGTTTTCACCGGGACGTTTGAAGATACGCTTGTCTGGAACATTGACGGATGGCGCCCGGTCGCTGAAAACCTGGCGCCCCTCTTGGTCTGTCCAGGCCCACTGAGCCGTTGCGTCAAAAGAGAGCAAACCAACCAGTATCAAAAAGAGATGTAGTGTTTGAGTCATAGCGCGCAAGTTTATGCCAGCTAACGAACGCAGTGGCAGATACAATTCATAATTTGGAGCTTTGAACATGCGCCTGATCGGTAAAGCGCTCACCTTTGACGACGTGTTATTGGTGCCAGCATACTCCCAAGTCCTGCCCAAGGACACTTCCCTTGCCACCCGTTTTACCCGCAACATTGCGCTGAATCTGCCTCTGGTCTCCGCGGCCATGGACACGGTCACGGAATCCCGCATGGCAATTGCCATTGCCCAGGAGGGCGGCATCGGCATCGTCCACAAGAACATGACGGCGCAACAGCAGGCGGCCAAAGTCGCCAAAGTCAAACGCTATGAGTCTGGCGTGCTGCGCGACCCAGTCGTCATTACGCCGCAGCACACCGTGCGCCAGGTGATGTCCTTGTCCGAACAACTGGGTGTTTCGGGCTTTCCCGTGATCGACGGCGGTAAAGTGGTGGGTCTGGTGACCGGACGCGATCTGCGCTTCGAAACGCGCCTGGAGCTGCCCGTGAGCCACATCATGACACCGCGTGAAAAGCTCATCACCGTCCCTGATGGCACCACCCTCACACAAGCCAAAGTGCTGCTGAACCAGTACAAGATCGAGCGACTGCTGGTCGTCAATGATGCCTTTGAGCTCAAGGGATTGATCACTGTCAAGGACATCACCAAGCAAACCAGCTTCCCGAACGCTGCGCGTGACGCCCAGGGCAAGCTGCGCGTTGGTGCGGCGGTGGGCGTGGGCGAGGGCACTGAGGAACGGGTCGAGCTGTTGGCGCGTGCCGGTGTGGATGCCATTGTGGTCGATACAGCGCACGGCCACAGCAAGGGCGTGCTGGACCGGGTGCGCTGGGTCAAGCAAAATTTCCCCAATGTTGAAGTGATTGGCGGCAACATTGCCACGGGTGCAGCTGCACTGGCATTGGTCGAAGCTGGTGCCGACGCGGTTAAGGTCGGCATTGGTCCGGGCTCCATTTGCACCACCCGCATCGTGGCGGGTGTGGGCGTACCGCAAATCATGGCCATCGACAGCGTGGCCATCGCGCTCAAGGGAACCGGTGTGCCGCTGATTGCCGACGGCGGCATCCGCTTCAGCGGAGACATCTCCAAAGCCATTGCGGCTGGCGCCAGCACGGTGATGATGGGCGGCATGTTTGCCGGTACCGAAGAAGCCCCCGGTGAAGTGATTTTGTTCCAGGGCCGTAGCTATAAAAGCTACCGCGGCATGGGCAGTATCGGCGCCATGCAGCAGGGCAGTGCGGACCGCTACTTTCAGGAATCAAGCACTGGCAACCCTAACGCCGACAAGCTGGTTCCTGAAGGCATTGAGGGCCGCGTGCCCTACAAAGGCTCGATGATCGCCCTTATTTACCAAATGGCCGGCGGCTTGCGCGCCAGCATGGGCTATTGCGGCTGCGCCACCATCCCCGAGATGCAGGACAAGGCCGAGTTTGTGGAAATCACCACAGCGGGCATTCGCGAAAGCCATGTGCACGACGTACAAATCACCAAAGAAGCACCCAACTACCGTGCCGAATAGCTTTTAAGTCATCTCGCCAAGATAGAAACAACTCATGTTGCTTGAACAACTTCGCCAAATGAAAGATTCGCTGAACACCTTGGCGCATCAATATGGTGCAAGCCACCTGCGGGTATTTGGCTCGGTGGTCAGGGGTGAAGAAACACCTGAGAGTGATGTGGACTTTGTGGTTGAGTTCCCCCGTGGTTATGACCTTTTTTTACAGCGACTGCCCTTGACGCAGCAACTCGCCGATCTTCTCAAGCGCCGGGTTGACCTGGTGCCTGAGCATGAACTTAGCCCGCATATCCGCCAGCAGGTGCTGCAGGAGGCAATTGCTTTATGAGCAAGGAGTGGCAAGTCTATGCGTATCACATTCAGGATGCGATTGGCAAAATTGAGCGCATCCGCAAACGCGGTGATTTAACGCAAGATGAGGTGCTGTACGACGCTTCGTTGCGTAACTTGCAAACCCTGTCTGAGGCCACGCAGATGCTGCCAGAGGCTCTCAAAGCACAGTTTCCCAACATGCCATGGCGTGAAATCAGTGGCTTCCGGAATATTTTGGTTCATAACTACTTGGGTGACATTGATGCCCAGACCGTTAAAACCGTGATTGACCGTTATATCCCTGAGCTCGCTCAGTGCATAAAGGCCATGCTGGCGTTGGATGACAACTCCCTTTCTTGATTTGTTTTGA
>PFUD01000162.1 GCA_002789915.1 Comamonadaceae bacterium CG_4_9_14_3_um_filter_60_33
TGATGCCGCTGAGCATGCCGTCGCGGCCAATGTCGGTGTAGATGATGGATTCAACACCGTAGTCTTCAAACTTTTTGCCCAAGTCCACCACGTCGTGGTGATGCCGCTGAGCATGCCGTCGCGGCCAATGTCGGTGTAGATGATGGATTCAACACCGTAGTCTTCAAACTTTTTGCCCAAGTCCACCACGTCGTGGCGGGTGAGTTTGCTCCAGCCGTCGGTGGCCACCTTGCCGTCTTTGGCATCCAGGCCAACAATGATGTGGCCGCCAAACGCGGTGCAGGCGTCTTGCAAAAAGCCGGGGTTTTTAACCGCGGCGGTGCCGATGATGACGTAGCGCAGGCCGGCGTCCAGGTAACGCTCGATGGTGTCGAGGTCACGAATACCTCCACCCAACTGCACGTCAACCTCGCTGCCAATGTCTTTGAGAATTTTGCGGATGGCCAACTCATTCTTGGGCTGTCCGGCAAAAGCACCGTTCAAGTCAACTAAATGCACGCGGCGAGCGCCTTTGTCGACCCAGCTGCGCGCCATGATCGCTGGCTCTTCGCTGAAGGTGGTGGAGAGTGACATGTCGCCTTGTTGCAGGCGCACGCAGTGGCCGTCTTTAAGATCGATAGCAGGAATTAAAAGCATGATGCTTCAGTGGGAGGATGTATGTAGGCTTCGGCTGGCGCAGCCATAACAGTGAGACAAAGAGTTCAAGGATTCCAGTGAAGGAAATTACGGTACAGGCTCAAGCCATGCTCGGCGCTTTTTTCAGGGTGGAATTGCGTCGCAAAAATATTATCACGTGCAATGGCTGAACTAAAGCGCTGACCATAGTCGGTTTCGCCCACGCTGTGGCGTGAATCAGACGGTTTGGCGTAAAAACTGTGCACAAAGTAGAAGTAGCTGCCATCGGGCACGTCACCCCAAACCGGGTGCGGCGCGTCGCCATGGTTGTGGCGCCAAACCTGATTCCAGCCCATTTGCGGCACCTTGTAGCGGCTGCCGTCAGGTTGGCACTGCCCAGCCAGGTCAAACTTGATGACCTCGCCATGAATCAGACCCAAGCCGGGCGTATTGCCCTCCGCGCTATGGTCAAGCAGCATTTGCATGCCCACACAGACGCCAAACAGGGGTTTGCTGGCAGCGGCCTCCAGCACCGACTGTTGCAAGCCTGATTCGCGCAACTCGCGCATGCAGTCAGGCATGGCGCCCTGGCCCGGCAGCACGATTCGCTCGGCTGCACGCACCACATCAGGGTCTTGTGTGATCACCACGTTGAACCCGGAGCCATCAGCCGCTGCTTGGACGGCTTGTGAGACCGAGCGCAAATTGCCCATGCCGTAATCGACCACAGCCACAATTTTGTTGGCACCAGGATTGAAAATTGACTTCATAGCGTCATGAGCACAACAGGCAGATGCCAGAGCCCCATATGCTTTGGAATTAGAGCGAGCCCTTGGTGGACGGAACGCTACCGAGGGCGCGCGGATCAAGCTCCAATGCTGCACGCAGGGCGCGGGCAAAGGCCTTGAACACGGTTTCAGCCTGGTGGTGGGCATTGACGCCTTTCAGGTTGTCAATGTGCAGCGTGACGAGTGCGTGATTGACGAAGCCCTGGAAGAACTCGTGCATTAACTGCGTGTCAAAGTTGCCGATCATGGCGCTGGTGAAAGGCACATCCATCACCAAACCGGGTCGACCCGAAAAGTCAATCACGACCCGGCTCAAGGCCTCATCCAGCGGCACATAGGCGTGGCCATAACGGCGGATACCTTTTTTATCCCCCACGGCCTTGTGAACGGCTTGACCGAGCGTGATGCCAACATCTTCAACGGTGTGATGACCATCAATATGCAGATCACCATCAGCATCGATGTCAAGGTCGATCAGACCATGGCGGGCAATTTGATCGAGCATATGATCAAAAAACCCAATGCCAGTATGCAAATGCGACTGACCGGTGCCATTGAGGTTGACGCGCACGGTGATTTTTGTTTCTGCGGTCTGCCGAACCACTTCAGCGCAACGCGGCGCGATAGTGGCCGATACATCAGGGAGTTCAGTCAAGGGATAGTTTGTCATGGAAGCTTGATCAACAGCGAAAAAAAATGAGATTGGCACAAATGGGACGACCCGCACGATGGCTTACACGTGCTCATTATGAGTAACGCCTTTATTTTGCCCTAATTGACGCCGTCTAAGGCTGTTTAAATACCGCGCCTGGCTGCACGCGATGAACTTGAAGCGCGCGTCACGGAATGAAGATGTTGTCGCTTCTCTGGCATTCAGGAGGCTCGCCGTATCCCGCTGAGCGCACCTGCTGCTCCTGGGAAACCTCAACCTGGAACCATTGGCAAAAAGGGTTTTCGTATCGGTAGCTCCACACCACACCCCGCGAGCGAGCCAGCCCTTGTATTTCACTCGGCCGCCCCAGGCGTTGTCGGACCTCATCCTGTGTCATACCGGGACTGATTAGCAGAAAATTCTGCTCAATCAGCACCTGCTCCGCCTTGCTGACCTTGCCCTGGGCATCGACATCCACAAACCAGGTGTGGTGTCCCATGGGTCCACGTGGGAACTCTAGGCGGGTGCCGTTACCGGTTTGTCGCACCGTCTCTGGTTGGCCCATCTGAGCGATGATCTGGTTCTCGGTCATTCCGCTCACATTGGCAGGTGGAGCATAGCCAGTGCAAGCCGTCAAGAGCGATAGACTCACCAAGCTCAAAGAAAATAGACGTATCACTGCAACTCCCATTTGACTAACTGATAACAAATTTAACCATGATTTTTTGGCTTCCAGTTTAGGGCGACCTGTGATACCCCGTTTTTTCAGGGCCTCAAAAAGTTTCGCCGACGGGTGGTCATAAATTGGGCTTCGTCCTTGTGCAAGCCTTCGCTTGAGTACAGCTTAAGCAGCGTTTGGGAACCAGCAAATCCGCGCTACGGAGCAATGGCTTTCATTGAAATTGAACGTCCATGAGAACATCGCCCCTCAAAAATTGGCAATGTCAATACGTTTGCCTGGATTGGACCTACGGTAAAACGCGCGTTTGAGCGGGTCCGCTATCTCGAACGACTCGACCAAATAGCTAAACGATAAACGGCACGGCGGCTATTTCAGGGCAGCGCCAGTTGCAAAGACGGCATCTCCATAGTTGGCGAACCAGTCAAGCCATCCGATTGACCGTTCACTGACCGAAAAAAGAGGGCTGACTTCTGATCTTCGCCAAACTTTGAAGTTACCCTCGTCGACCCGGCGCGCTGCACTTGGCGGCGACGGCGCCTTACTATGCCCGGTCTGCGCCATTAGCCTGGCTGATGCTCACCAGGGCAATCGTTCACCGCTGTAACTCATAAACGAGCCCGTATCAGCGGCACTCAAGCCGTCCAACACCGCCAGCATGTCTTGCGCGGCAACGGGTGCCGGGCGGCCGATCTGCTCGCCCTTGAACGGTTTGGACAATCCGGTGTTCACTGTGCCCGGGTGCAGACTGACCAGCACCGCGTTGGGGTTGCTGCGCTTGACCTCGATGGCTGCCGTTTTCAGAAGCATGTTGAGCGCCGCCTTGGAAGCCCGGTAGCTGTACCAGCCACCCAGCCGGTTGTCTTCGATGCTGCCGACCTTGGCCGACAGGACGGCAAGCACGCCGCGCTGGCCATCGAGCAGCGGGCTGAAGTGGCGCAGCACCAGCGCCGGGCCAAAGGTGTTGGTGCGAAAGGTAGCCTCAAGCTGGGCATAGTTCAGGTCTGTCAGTTTTTTCTCTGGCATGAAGTCTGCGCCGTGCAACAAGCCAGCGGCGTTGATGATGAGGTGGAATTTGCCACCAGCCGCGAGCACCTGTGCCGCCTCAGCCACGCTGGCCTCGTCGTCAAAGTCAAGGCGCGGCTCAGACTGTCGACTCAAGCCCACAACAGAGGCGCAGCGCGGATTGGCTTGCAGCGCTTGCACAAAGGCCTGGCCAAGGCCGCCGCTGGCGCCGATGACCAGGGCGCGGAAACCGTCGGGAAATGTTGTCATGGTTTACAGCGTTGCTCTCGAAGAATGTTGTTAAGTTGCGAAGGTAAACCAGGCGCCGTATCCCGTGCGCTGCGCTGGTCTTTGCCACTTTCTTATCATGCAGCATGAACACGACACCCACCAAAGCAAAATCCAAACCCAACCAGCGCGCATTCTGGCTAGGCGTGGCGCTCATTGTGGCCTTGATCGGCTGGTGGATTTATTCCACCCCGCGCCAGGCGCCAGAGGAAGCTGGCGCGGCCGCAACCGCCCCGTTGCCGGAAGGCAGCGAAGTGGCTATGTTTGCCGGTGGTTGCTTCTGGTGCACCGAGGCTGACTTTGACAAAGTGCCGGGTGTGCTGGCCACCACCTCGGGTTACACCGGCGGCAAGACCGCCAATCCGACATATTCCGAGGTATCGAGCCACACCACCGGCCACGCCGAAGCCGTGCAGGTGATCTTTGACCCCAGTCAGGTGAGCTACCGGCAACTGGTGGACTACTTCTGGCGCACCATCGACCCGACGGTGAAAGACGGCCAGTTCTGCGACGTTGGCACACCCTACCGCACGGTGATTTTTGCCACCAGTGCCCAACAACTACAGACAGCCCAGGCATCCTTGGCCGAGCTGGAAAAAAGCAAGCCTTTTGCCGAGCCTATCGTCACGGAACTGGTGATGGCCGACGACTTTTACCCTGCCGAGGCCGAGCACCAAAATTATCATCAGACCAACCCGGTCCGCTACGATTTTTACCGCAAGGGGTGTGGCCGCGACGCGAGGTTGTTGCTGCTGTGGGGCAGCGAGGCCAAGCCCTGATCAGGCTCTGACGCGCCCACGCACTGCCGCTTCAGGTTTCCTTGGAAATCTTGATGCTGGGGAACTTGCTCGAAAAGTCCTTGTTTTTGGCGGCAATCGACAGCGCCACTTTGCGCGCCACAGCCTTGTAGAGCGCTGCGACGTCGCTGTCAGGGTCAGACACCACGGTCGGCTTGCCGTTGTCAGCCTGCAGGCGAATCTGCATGGCCAGCGGCAGGGCGCCAAGATAGTCCATGCCGTATTCGGCCGCCATTTTCTTACCGCCATCAGCGCCAAAAATATGCTCAATGTGGCCGCAGTTGCTGCACACGTGCACCGCCATGTTTTCCACGATGCCCAGAATCGGCACGCCCACTTTTTCGAACATCTTGATGCCTTTTTTGGCATCGAGCAGGGCGATGTCTTGCGGTGTGGTGACGATAACGGCACCAGTCATGGGCACGCGCTGAGAAAGCGTGAGTTGGATGTCGCCGGTGCCAGGCGGCATATCGACAATCAGGTAGTCCAGGTCTTTCCAGTTGGTCTGGCGCAACAACTGCTCAAGCGCCTGCGTGGCCATGGGGCCGCGCCATATCATGGCTTCGTCCTGCGCCACCAAAAAGCCGATCGACATGACCTGCACACCGTAGTTTTCCATGGGCTCCATAGTCTGGCCGTCGTCGCTGTCGGGTCGGCCCTCGATGCCCATCATCATGGGGATGCTGGGGCCGTAAATGTCAGCGTCCAGAATACCCACATTGGCGCCCTCGGCGGCGAGCGCCAGCGCCAGGTTGACGGCGGTGGTGCTCTTGCCCACGCCGCCCTTGCCGGAAGCCACGGCCACGATATTTTTCACTTTGGGCAACAAGGCCACGCCACGCTGCACCGCATGTGCGGTGATGTTGGTGGTGATGTTGACCGACACATTGGCCACACCGGCCACGCTTTTGGCAGCAGCGATCAGCTCCTTGCGAAAGGCCGGAATCTGACTCTTGGCGGGGTAACCCAGCGTGACATCAAAAGCCACGTCGCCGTCGGTCACAGTCAAATTTTTGACGCACTTGCCCGACACAAAATCACGCCCGGTATTGGGGTCGATCACGCCCTTGAGGGCTTCTAACACGAATTGCTCTGCTACTGCCATTTGGTTCTCCTGAAGGGGCTGTAGTCTAGCCAAGATCAGTTTGACCCTGTTGATTCAGGCAAATCAGGGTTTACCCCAAGCAAGCCCTTTCGCGATGGTCATATCCCCTGTTGATAATCGGCACATGTCCCATGATCCGTTCGCAGCCTCGGTAGACCCCGCAGAAGCCACGCCCGCCACCGCTTTGATGCTCACCGGCGGCGGTGCGCGCGCCGCCTACCAGGTGGGCGTGCTCGAAGCCCTTGCCGACTTGCGCCAAACGTGTGGCGCCGGCGATCAAGGCAACCCATTTCCCATCATTGGTGGCACCTCTGCCGGTGCTGTGAATGCCTCGGCCCTGGCTTGCGGCTGCGATGACTTTGACGCTACCGTGCGCCTGATCGCCAAGGTTTGGCGCAATTTTCACGCGCAGGACGTGTACCACTCCGATCTGGTTAGCATGCTGCGCACCGGCAGTAGCTGGATGGCGCTGCTCTCCATGGGGTGGCTGCTTGCCAGATGGCGCAGGCTCAAGCCAAAGTCGCTGCTGGACAACAGCCCGCTGGCCGACCTGCTCAAGAACATGGTGCCTCTGGAGCGTCTGCCGGGGCTGATTGAAAAAGGCCATCTTCAGGCGTTGGCAGTGACCGCATCCAGTTACAACTCGGGCGAGCACATCACCTTTTTTCAAGGCGACGCCAACCTGAAGCCCTGGGTGCGATCGCAGCGCTGCGGTTTACGCGACGACATCACCCATGCACACCTGCTGGCTTCCAGCGCGATTCCGTTCATATTCCCCGCCGTGGCGCTGCCCATCAAAGGCCAAATGGCGTACTTTGGCGACGGCTCCATGCGCCAGTCGGCGCCAGTGGCGCCCGCCATTCACTTGGGAGCGCAGCGGATTTGCGTGATTGGTGCGGCCGACGGGCGAATGAACCCACCCAGCGCCACCACCGCGCCAGACAGTTTGAGCAGCTACCCCACGCTGGCGCAAATTGCCGGTCACGCCCTGTCCAACATCTTTCTTGATGCCCTGGCCGTTGATGTGGAGCGTATTCGCCGCATCAACCAGACACTCCAGCTGGTGCCTGCCGAAATGCGCAACGCCAGCAATTTAAGGCCGCTGCATTTGTTGTTGATCTCGCCTTCGCAACGGCTGGACCACATTGCATCCCAACATATCAACGAGTTGCCCAGCGCCGTGCGCTCCATGCTCAGCGGCATCGGCGTGTCATCGCAAACGGCTGACATCAAGGGCTCGGCGCTGGCCAGTTACTTGCTGTTCGAGCAGGGTTACACCCAGGAACTGATGACGCTGGGCTACGCCGACGCGATGCGCCAACGCGCTGAAATTTGCCTGTTTTTCAACTGGATTGACCCCAGCGCAGCGCCTGCTGCGGCCACAGCGGCCGTTCAGCCCCAACCGGAACGCCGACGCGACCCGCTGCGCCTGCGTTGACTAAAATTGCGCTCTTGCCCTGAAAGTGAACTCAATGCCCCGTCAACTCTTCGTCACCACCGCCCTGCCCTACGCCAATGGCAATTTCCACATCGGCCACATCATGGAGTACATCCAGGCCGACATCTGGGTGCGGCACCAGCGCATGCGTGGCACGGCGGTCGATTTCGTCTGTGCCGACGACACCCACGGCGCGCCCATCATGATAGCCGCCGAAAAAGCCGGCCTGACGCCACAGCAGTTTGTGGCCAACATCGCCGCCGGGCGCAAGCCCTATCTGGACGGTTTTCACATCAACTTCGACAACTGGCACAGCACCGACGCCCCAGAAAACCACGAACTGGCGCGTCAGATTTACCGCGACCTGCGCGACAACCCCGGCGGCTCGCTGATCGAGTCGCGCACCATCGCGCAGTTTTTCGACCCCGACAAGGGCATGTTCCTGCCCGACCGCTTCATCAAGGGCGAGTGCCCCAGATGCCACGCCAAAGACCAGTACGGCGACAACTGCGAGCAGTGTGGCGCGGTCTATGCGCCCACCGACCTGATCAACCCGTACTCGGCGCTGTCGGGTGCCAAGCCCGAGCTGCGCAATTCGGTGCACTTTTTCTTCAAGCTCTCGGACCCGCGCTGCGTTGAATACCTCCAGCAATGGACGCAGGACGGCAAGTTGCAGCCCGAGGTGGCCAACAAGATCAAGGAATGGTTCAGCGTGCGCAGCAACCCGGACGGCAGCACCAGTGAGGGCCTGGGAGACTGGGACATCAGCCGTGACGCACCTTACTTTGGCATCGAAATTCCGGACGCGCCGGGCAAGTACTTTTACGTTTGGCTAGACGCGCCCATCGGCTACCTGGCGTCGCTGAAAAACCTGCTGGGGCAACGCGGAATTGACTACGACACCTATATGGCCAACCCGCAGCTGGAGCAGTACCACTTCATCGGCAAGGACATCGTCACCTTTCACACCCTGTTCTTCCCGGCCTGTCTGCATTTCAGTGGCCGCAAGACACCCGACAACATTTTTGTGCACGGCTTCCTGACCGTGAACAACGGCGAAAAAATGAGCAAGAGCCGCGGCACCGGCCTGGACCCGCTCAAGTACCTGAGCTTGGGAATGAACCCCGAGTGGCTGCGCTACTACCTGGCGGCCAAGTTGAGCGCGCGCAACGAAGACATCGACTTCAACGCCGACGACTTCATGGCCCGCGTCAACAGCGACCTGATTGGCAAATACATCAACATCGCGTCGCGCGCGGCTGGTTTCATCGCCAAGCGTTTTGCGGGCCAACTGGGCGAAGTCACCGAAGACGGTGCCGCGCTGCTGCACCAGTTGCGCAGCGAAGTCGGTGCCATGGAGCAGCTCTATGAGGCCCGAGAATACGCCAAAGCGCTGCGCGAAACCATGTTGCTGGCCGACAAGATCAACGCCTATGTGGACGCCAACAAACCCTGGGACTTGGCCAAAAAGCCCGATCAGGAAGCGCGCCTGCAAGACGTTTGCACCGTCTGCATCAAGGCCTTTCGCATCCTGACCTGCTACCTCAAACCCGTGCTGCCGGCGCTGGCCACCCAGGTGGAAGCCTTCCTGAACATCGTGCCGCTGAGCTACGCCAACATTGCCCAGCCCATGAAAGCCGGCCATGTGATTGGCACTTACCAGCACCTGATGCAGCGCGTCGACATCAAGCAACTCGAAGCCCTGTTTGAGGCGCCCGAGCCAATTGAGGCAGCGTCAGAAATCGCCTATCCGGGCGGCGAAGCCATCGCGCCGACCATCAGCATTGACGACTTTGCCAAGATCGACTTGCGCATTGCCAAAATCGTCGCCTGCCAGGCGGTGGCGGGCTCGACCAAACTGCTGCAACTCACGCTCGACGTGGGCGAGCTTGATGACACAGGTGAGCCCAAACTGCGCAACGTTTTCTCGGGCATTGCCAGCATGTACAAGCCCGAAGACCTCACCGGCAAACTCACGGTGCTGGTGGCCAACCTGGCGCCGCGCAAGATGAAGTTCGGCGTGAGTGAGGGCATGGTGCTCGCCGCCAGCCACGCTGACGACAAGGCGCAGCCCGGCATCTATGTGCTGGAACCCGTGGCCGGAGCCCAACCTGGCATGCGCATTCACTGAAACGCACGCGGCGTCGGGGTACAAGCCAATCCCAGAAATATTCATGGCGGTCATACAGTCAGTTTCAAAGTATTGGCAGTACTTTGACCGGCCGGATAGGCCGCGACCAATCAAACCGCCCGTGAAGCGACGCGCTTGTTTTGCAAGCGTAAAATGCGCCGCTTTATGACACGGCTCGCCACCACCCCCTCGCACGGACAAACCCTGACGCTCTCCAGGCGCCGAAAGTTTGATATGCGCCTGCGCCACTGCGGGCCGTCACGCTTTTGATGAATTGTTTGTTCGTCAGTGTGTGGAGCCCTCATGAAATCGTACTCAAATTCCCCCACTTTTTCCTCATTTTGTAACCCCAGGCCCGCCCCATGAACCCGCTCATTGCAGCCGTTCTGGTGCTCATGCTCGGCGCCGCGCTGTGCCTGTTGCCGGTCAGCAACTACTGGCGCGCTGGTTTCGGGCTGGCCTCACAAGTGCTGGCTACCGCTCTGGTGTGGCTGGCCGTGGTGCCAGTACTTCTGGGCGCGCCCGAGCGCTTTGTCGAGATGCCCTGGGGCTACCCGATTGGCGCGCTGCACTTTCGGCTCAATGCGCTGGGGGCTTTTTTTCTGAGCTGGTCGCTGCCGATGACGCTGCTGGGCGGCATCTATGCAGTGGGTTATTTGCGCAAATATTTCAACAGCACACGCCATATGGGGGTGCACTTTGGCCTGCTGAACATGATTTCGCTGTCGTTCGTGCTGGTCTATACCGGCGAACACGCGGTGACTTTTTTGATGGGCTGGGAAGTTGCCGCGCTCTCCGCCTGGCTGCTGGTGATTTGGGACTACACCAACCAAAAGGTGCGCTTTGCCGGCTTCAACTACCTGGTATCGACCCACATTGGCCTGATTTTTCTGGTGGCAGCGTTCATGATTTTGTATGCCCAGACGCAAAGCTGGTACCTTGACGACTGGGGTGCCTGGATGAGCCAGCACCCCGGCACCATCCGCAATACGGTGTTTTTGCTGCTGCTGACCAGCTTTGGGCTCAAATCAGCGTTTTTCCCGTTCCACTCCTGGCTGCCGCGCGCCCACGCCGCCGCGCCGGCCAATGTGAGCGCGCTAATGTCGGGCGTGATCCACAAGGCAGGGCTGTTTGCGCTGTTGCACTTTTTGCTGATCCAAGGTCGGCCTGACGCCTGGATGGGCTGGGCGCTGCTGGCTTTCTCCATCACCTCGGCTGTCATTGGCGGGCTCTACACCGTGGGCCAGCGCGACCTCAAACGCCTGCTGGGGTATTCAAGCACCGAAAACGTCGGCATTGCCGGTATTGGTTTTGGCATTGGCACGCTTGGGCTGGCGTGGGACGTGCCCAATCTGGCGGCACTGGGTTTTGCCGGCGGCATGCTGCATATTTTGAACCACGCGTTTTTTAAATGCCAGTTGTTTTACGCAGCCGGTTGTGTTTACCAGGCCAAGCACGGTGTGGACATCGAGCGCCTGGGTGGCCTGGCCAAACTGATGCCCATCACTGCGCTGAGCTTTTTGATTGGCGGCATTGCCATCTCGGCGCTGCCACCGTTCAACGGTTTTGCCAGCGAGTTCTTGATTTACAGCGGGCTCTTTACGGGTGACGCCATCAGCGTCTGGGCCAAGCTGCTGCTGGCGGGCGTGGCTACGTTGCTGGCCTTTGTCGGGGCGGTGTCAGCGCTGAGCATCACACGCGCTTATGGCGTGATTTTCATGGGCAAATCGCGTGACGACACCCTGCCCGATGGCGTTGAACCCAGCGGCTGGATGCTCGCACCGCTGCTTATTCACACCGCAGGCACGGTGCTGCTGGGCTTGATGCCAGTGCTGGGGCTGATGCTGGTCGCAGCACCCACCCGGCTGTTTTTGCACGCGCTGCCCGATGTCGCCGCGCAGCAAGCCATGCAGGGCGTGCACGACGTGCTGGGCCGGGTCAGCCTGGTTTCTGTCGCGGTGGCTGGTCTGATCGTGCTGACTTGGGCGGCGGTTTGGCTGCTGCGCCGTGGCTTGCGCCAGCCCGCCCTGGCAAGCGGCCCAACCTGGGGTTGCGGCTATACCGCTGGCAGCGCAAGGGTGCAATACACCGGCAACAGCTTCTCCACCGAATTTGCGCACCGTTACACGGGCGTCATGACCTTGCTCAAACGCCAAAAGGCGCCGCTGGGCTATTTCCCGGAAGATGCCTACGTGGTCACCGACTGCGTAGATGCGGTGGAGCGCCGCCTGTACAACGTAATTGGCCACGGCGACGAATCGGCCAGCCAGATTAGCCAACTGATGCACGAGGATGACCCGCGCCTGGCATTTGCGCTGGGGCTGGCGGCGGTGGTGGCCATTTCTGCGCTGGTGGTGCTGGCTGAAGGGGCATTGCCATGACGGTCTTTTGGCAGCTCACGCTGGCCCACATGGCGGTGACGCTGGTGATGCCGTTTTTGCTGGTGGGCGTGATCAACCGCACCAAATCCTGGTGGGCTGCGCGCAAGGGGCCGGGGCTGTGGCAGTCGTTCCACGACCTGCGCCGCCTGCTGCGCAAGCGCCCGGTGGTCAGCAACACCGCCACGCCGCTGTTCCGGCTGGGCGCTTATGTAGTGCTGGTCTGTGCTTTGGCTGCGATGGCCTTTGTGCCGCTGTTGGGCCAATTTGCGCCGCTGTCGTTTGCGCATGATTTTGTCGCTGTGGCCTATATTTTGGGGCTGGCGCGGCTGGTGCTCATGCTCTCGGCCATGGACGTGGGCAGCCCGTTTGAAGGCATGGGTGCCGCGCGTGAAGCCATGTTTGGCGCTTTTGCCGAGCCAGCGCTGTTTTTGCTGCTGGGCACATTGAGTGCGGCCACGGGCCTGAGCAGTTTTGCCGACATGCTGGGGCATTTGCACAACACAAGCTATTACGCGCTAGTGGTGTTACCGCTCGCGCTGGCGCTGTTGATTCTGTTGCAAACCGAAGCCGCGCGGGTACCGGTGGACGACCCATCCACCCACCTGGAACTCACCATGATCCACGAGGTGATGATCCTCGACCACAGCGGGCCGGAGCTGGCGGCCATGCAATACGCCGCCGGCCTGAAGATGACGCTTTACGCCGGGCTGATTGCCACCCTGCTCAACCCGCTTGACCCTTTAAGCGCGCCGCTGGCGGCGGTGACGGTGGCGGTCGGCTTGATGCTGGGCGTCGCCGTGGTGGTAGGGTGCTTTGAGTCCCTGATGGCGCGTTTGCCGCTGCCCTGGGTGACGCGCTATGTGTGGCTGGCGGGCTGGCTGGTGGCTTTTGCCGCGCTGGCGGTGGGTGTTGCCGGAGGGGGACTATGAACGCAGCCAACAATCCGACCCTGCCGCTGATCGCCTGCCTGATCGCCACCGTAATCCCGGTGTTTTTTGGCAAGCTGGGCGTTACCCCCACCTGGCTGAGTCTGCAGGCGCTGGCCTTGGGCTGGATCACGCTGAACAAGCACCACGCCCTTGACTTTCACACGCTGGAGGCCGGACTCGAGATTTTAATTATCCGCGCCTGGCTGGTGCCGCACCTGCTGCGCAGCACCCTCAAAGGCAGCCGCACGGCCGCGCTCGACGTGATGCCGTCCAACCTGTTTGCCTGGGGTGCGGCGGTCACGCTGATCATTTTGGCTTTTCAGTTTGGCGATGGTGCACGCGCCGACATCCGTGCCCTCACGCTGGGCGTTATGGCGGCCACTGTCACCATCGCCTTTCTGGTGCTGGCCACCAACCGCGAGCCGGCGGCGCAACTGGTGGCGCTGCTGTTCATGGAAAACGCATTGGCGCTGTTTGAGTCCCTCATGCCCGACCCCTGGCCGCTGCCGGTGCACGTTGCCATCAGCAGTGTGTATGTGGGCACGGTGGCAGTGGGGAGCTGGCTGATACGAGGGCAGCGCGCGGCGTAACATGATCACAAACGAGACTCTTGCTCTTGCTCTTGCTCTTGCGGGCGCCACAAGGCTGATTCGTCAAGAGCCGAGTGTTCAATTTCTGGACATTGGTTCACCATCAACCCAACAGCCACTTTATTGGAGCCTGGCATGACCCAATTGACAAACATCGCCACAGTACCCTCAGAACTGTTACAGGCCTTGCGCAGTTTGGTTCAACAGAGCCGACAACAGGCCCGCCAGGATTCGGGACAGATGGACACGCATGTCCGCATGCACGACGACGGGCGATGAATACTTCAATTTCGATGACAAACCACTCCCCTGCGATCAGCCCGGCGCAGGCCGTTCCCCCACAAGCAAGCAGTATGACTGAAACGCTGGTGCACGGGACCCACTGGGTGTCGCCCGCGCTGGTGGGCGTGGCGCTGGTGATGTGGCTGACGGCCATGGGCGTCTTCCTGACGCACCCGCTGGCGGAACTGCCGCTGTATTTTGCGCACCGTTACCTGGTGCTCGACGCCACCTCGCTGCTGTTCATCGTGGTCATCAACACGGTGTTTCTGGGCATCTGTGTCTATTTGTACTCGCGCGAGCGCAACACCCCGGCGCTCACGTTTGACATCCGCTCGCGTGCCGCGCTGATGCTGCTGTTCATGGCGGTCATCAACGTTGGCCTGATGGCCAACCATCTGGTGCTGCTGTGGGCGCTGATCGAGGTCAGCACCCTGTGCGCCGCGCCCCTGGTGGCGCGCGGCGAACTCAGCAACCCCAAGGGCGTGGCCTGGCGCTACATGCTGTACTCCAGCATGACGCTGGCCATCACCTTTCTAGGCTTCATGGCACTCACCCAGTCGGCCACCTTGCGCGGCGTGGAAGTGAGTTTTATGGTGGACCGGCTGGGCGAGTCCCTGACCCGTGAGCCCGACGCCTGGCAGCGCCTGGGCCTGTCGTTCATGCTGTTTGGGCTGGGTGGCAAATTGGGGTTGGCACCGCTGTATGGCTGGATGCCAGAAACCTACGAGGCAGCGCCCACCAGCACCAGCGCACTACTGGCATCCGTGCAGTTCAACATCAGCGTGGTGGCGGTATTTCGCATTCTGCAAATTTTTCATGGTTTCGACGCCGGCTTTGTGTCGCAAGAACTGCTGGTCATGGGTTACCTGTCGCTGGTGGTGGCTGCGGTGCAGATCATGGCCAGCAGCAACTACAAGCGACTCATTGCCTACGCCTGCGTCAGCTCGTCTGGCGTGATCGCACTGGGCCTGTCGGTGGGCAAGGCGGCGGCCTACGGCGTGGTGCTGTACATCGTGAGCAACGCGTTTGTCAAGTCGCTGCTGTTTCTGACTGCCGGGCGCATGCGTGCTGTCTATAGCACCAACGAGGTCGGCCCCTTGAGCGGTGTCATCCGCACACTGCCGATGTCGGGCTTTTTATTCACCATCGGCATCTTTGCGCTGCTGGGCTTTCCGCCGTTTGCCAGCTTTTTGGCCGAGATGCTGATCCTGTCGGGCATCGTGCAGGCGGGCAAGCTGTTGGCCTTCACGCTGATGTGTGCGATGCTGACCGTGATTTTTGTTGCCACCGGGCGCACTGTGTTTCCCATGTTGTGGGGCGCACCTAAAGTGGCAGTGCAGGTACCGAGTGAACCCTGGATCACGCTGCTGCCCAAGCTGGGCTTTGTGGGTGTGCTAGTGATGCTGGGCACTTACACGCCCGACCTGTTCACCGAGTTGCTGCGCGCCGTAGCCGTGTCGATTGGGGGCTAAACCGATGACTGATACCGTGAACGCCACCCTTTTGCAGCCCTTGGCGCATTGCGACCTGAAGGCGCAGGAACTGTGCTCACTGTCGGAACTGCTCACGCAATGTGGACCAGCACTTGAGGCTGGTGTTTCATTGATTTCGCTGTTCGGCCGCGCTGCCAGAACCGATGAGCCCGCCGGTGTGGTGGTGACGGCCGTGCTGCTGCCACCGGGTGAGGCCCTGCGGGTGCTGCGCGGCCACGCCACACCTGGGCAAAGCTACCCCAGCCTGACCCCCCGCTTCCCGGCGGCGCAGATTTTTGAGCGCCAATTATGGGAACAAACTGGCTTGATCCCGGATGGCCACCCCTGGCTGAAACCCGTGCGCTATGAGGGCGCGCGCCAGGGCCAGATGGCCAGCTACCCGTTTTTCAAGGTGCGCGGTGCCGAAGTGCATGAGGTGGCTGTCGGCCCGATTCACGCCGGCGTGATCGAGCCCGGGCACTTTCGCTTCATGTGCCACGGTGAGCAGGTGCACCACCTTGAAATCCAGCTTGGTTACCAGCACCGCGGGGTCGAGGCGCTGCTTTTGCAAAAGCCACCTGAGCGGCTGACCCCGCTGGTGGAATCCATTGTGGGTGATTCGGTCGTGGCCTATGCCTGGGCCTTTAACAGCGCGCTGGAAGCTTTGGCCAAGCGGCCTGTCAGCTTGGAGACCACAGCCTCACGCGCCATCGGTCTGGAGTTGGAACGCCTGGCGATGCACTTGGCCACGCTCAACGGGCTGGCCACTGACATTGCCTACCTGCAACCCGCTGCCACCTACGGGCGACTGCGCACCGCCATCATCAACGCCAGCCAGCGCGCCTGCGGCAACCGCTTTGGCCGCGGCTGGATTCGCCCGGGTGCTGCGGCGCCCATTGGCGACACCTTGCGCCAGGATTTGTTGGCCACCTTGCGTGCCTTTTTGCCAGATTTTGAGCAGGTCAACGCGCTCATGCTGTCGAGCCGCAGCGCCCGGGCACGGTTTCAAGGTGTGGGCACGGTCAGTACCCAGGCCGCACGCGACCTCGGTCTAACCGGCGTTGTGGCGCGTGCCAGTGGCCTGGGCCTGGACTTGCGCCACGAACTGCCCGGCAGCTTGTACAGCAAACATCCTCTGCCGCCCATCACGCAAGCCAGCGGTGACTGCTGGGCGCGCATGAAGCAACGCATGGCAGAAGCCGAAAGCAGCACCCAATGGCTGATCGACCGGTTGGCTGATGCAGCGCTGAATCTGCACGACACACCGGCGCCGTATGCCCCTCAAGTCAAGGCGCCATCAACAGGTGTTGCTGGTGCGGGCGCATCGCCTTCGGTGACCAGCGCGCCGGCGCCCTGGCAGTTACAAGCCTCAAGCTTGTGCGTCTCTCTGGTCGAAGGCGTGCGTGGCCCGGTCATGCTGGCCCTGGAAACCGAGGCCGCAGGCAAGCTGATCCACGCCAAAGTGCAAGACCCATCCAGCACCAACTGGTTCGGATTGGCATTCGCGCTGCGCAAGCAACAAATCTCGGACTTCCCCATTTGCAACAAGAGCTTCGACCTCTCGTATTGCGGCAACGACCTGTAACCCAACGCAAAGTGCACGCCATGCTCCAGACCCTCGCCGTTCGCAAAGCCCAAGGTACCCAATACATTGCCGACCTGCGCGCCGCACAGCCCGCCGGTTTTCGTGGCAAGCCGCTGATTGCCGACACAGCTTGCGCCTCCGCCTGCCACGCCTGCACCGATGTGTGCCCGACCGATGCCATTGCCTTGAGCCCCGCCGGGGCGGATGCCGTGGCCATCGACTTGGGGCGCTGCGTGCTGTGTGGCGACTGCGCGCCGGTCTGCCCCAGCCAAAAACTCGGCTTCAGCAATGACGTCAAGCTCTGCGCCACCCGCCGCGAAGGCCTGGTGGTCACAGCGGCGCGGCCCGATATCGACCCGGTTCAGGTGTCTGCAGCGTTGAAAAAACGCTTTGGCCGTTCGCTGAAACTGCGCTCAGTGTCGGCTGGCGGCTGCAACGGCTGCGAGATGGAAGTCAACGCCTGGGGCAATGTGAACTTTGACCTTGGCCGCTACGGCATCGACATGGTGGCCAGCCCACGCCATGCCGACGGCCTGGTGCTCACCGGCCCGGTTAGCCGCAACATGATGACCGCATTGCAAATGGCCTGGGATGCCATCCCCGAACCCAAGCTGGTGATTGCGGTGGGTGCCTGCGCCATTTCAGGCGGCGTATTTGCCCCAAGCGACGCGCTGAACCGCGAATTTCTGCACAAATACCCGCCCAGCCTTTATGTGCCCGGCTGCCCGCCACATCCGCTGACATTCATCAGCGGCATCATGGATTTGCTAGGGGTTTCAGGTTAGAGCAGGCCAGCTGACAAAACGCAGGCGGGCGCCTCAAACCGCCTGCAAATGGTGCGTTACCAGTTTGAAATCAGCATCTTCGGGGAACGGTTTGACGACAAAGCCCAGGCCCTTCATGAGCTTGAGCATGTTGGGGTTGTTGGCCAGCACCAGGCCCTCGATCTCGGTCAGACCTTTTTCGCGGGCAAAGTCCATGATCGACAGCATCAGGCGCGAGCCCAGGCCACGCCCCTTGAACTCGTCAGCAACCACCAGCGAGAACTCGCAACTGGCGCGATCCGGGTTGGTGATGTAGCGCGACACGCCCACAATGCGCGTGTGCTCCACGGTGTTGCCTTGAGCATCTTTGGTTTCTTCGGTGACCAGTGCCACCAGCGCCATTTCGCGGTCGTAATCAATCAGCGTGAAGCGTGACAGCATGGTAGCTGGCAACTCTTGCATGCTCGAGACAAAGCGGAAATAGCGGCTTTCGGGCGACAGCCCGCGAACAAACTCCTGCAGCATATTGGCGTCGTCCGGGTGCACCGGGCGCACCACGTATTCGCCGCCTCCCGCCAGCATGCACAGCTGCTCGTGCTGCGCCGGGTACGGCAAAATGGCCAGGTGGTTGTAATGGCGCACCGAGGGCGCCGTGTTTTCCACCACAATGCGCGCGTCTACCGCCAGCGCACCGGTCTCGTCCACGATGATCGGGTTGATGTCCATCTCGCGCAGTTGCGGCAACTCGCACACCATTTCCGAGACACGCAGCAAGATTTGCTCGAGCGACTCCATGTTGACCGCCGGTGCACCGCGCCACACCGCCAGGGTTTCGGCCACGCGCGAGCGCTCGATCAAGCGGCGCGCCAGGAACTGGTTGAGCGGCGGCAACTCCATGGTGCGATCGTTGATGAGCTCGATCATGGTACCGCCAGCGCCAAAGGCAATCACCGGGCCAAAGGGTGCGTCGGTTACCAGGCCCACGCACACCTCGCGGCCGCGCCGTTTGTTGGACATGTTCTGGATCGTCACGCCGTTGATGCGGGCGTTGGGCTGTAGCTTGCTGACCGCCTGGATCATGTCCACGTAGGTGTCGCGCACGCTGGTGGCGTTCAAGATATTGAGCGCTACGCCCTGCACGTCCGACTTGTGGCTGATGTCGGGCGAATCAATCTTGAGCGCCACCGGAAAGCCCAGTTGGGTGGCGATCATCATGGCCTCGTTGGCGCTGCGCGCCAGGATGGTCTTGGTGACAGGAATATGAAAAGCCGCCAGCAACGCCTTGGACTCCATCTCGGTGAGCACCTTGCGGCGTTCAGCCAGCACGCTTTCAATCAACAGGCGGGCGCCTTCCACATCAGGGTCGGTCAGGTCGGACAGGGGCGGCGGCGTTTGCTGCAGCAGCTGCTGGTTTTGGTAGAACGAGGCAATGTTGCCAAAGGCGCCCACCGCCGCCTCGGGGGTGCGAAAGGTGGGAATGGCGGCATCATTCAAGGTCTTGCGCGCCTCGCCCACTGTCGCATCGCCCATCCAGCAGGTCAGCAGCGGTTTGCTTACATGGCGGTTAAAGCCGGCAATGGCGCTGGCCACGGCATCGCCATCGACGCCCATTTTGGGTGAGTAAATGGCCAAAATACCATCCACTTGCGGCGCCTTGCTCAAGGCTTCAATGGCGACACGGTAGTGTTCCGGCCCGGCCTCTTCCGACAAGTCGATCAAATCGGTCAGCGTGGCCAGGCCCGGCAATTGGGGCGTCAGCGCTTGCGCCTGCTCCGGAGTCAGGCGGCCCAGTTCCAGATGAATTTCGCTTGCCCAGTCGGCCGCCAACACACCCGGGCCGCCCCCGTTGGTGACAACGGCCAGGCGCTTGCCCACCGGCTTGTAACGTGAAGCCAGGCATTTTGCCGCCGAAAACAGCGCAACGAACGAGCGTACCCGCACCGCGCCGGCACGCCGCAGCGCGGCATCAAAGACATCGTCGCTGCCGACGATGGTGCCCGAATGGGTCAGCGCCGCCCGGTTGCCGGCCGGCTTGCGACCGGCCTTGAGCACCACCACCGGCTTGGCATTGGCTGCCGCGCGCAATGCGCTCATGAAGCGCCGGGCGTTGGTGATGCCTTCCATGTAAATCACGATGCTGTGCGTTTTGGCGTCCGAGGCCAGAAAATCAAGCACCTGGGCCATGTCCACCGCAGTATTGGGTCCGAGCGACACCACCGTGGAAAAGCCCACAGCGTTCTTTTTGGCCCAGTCCAGAATTGATGACGTGAGCGCCCCCGACTGCGAGATCAGCGCCAGCGGCCCGGGCGTTGCCAGCTCGCCCGCAACACTGGCGTTGAGTTGCAGGTGCGGCCGCTGAAAACCCAAACTGTTGGGGCCCAGCAGGTAAATGCCATCGCGGGTGGCCATTCTGTGCAGTTCGGTAGCCAGGGCGGCGTCTATGCCGGAGGAAATCACCAAGGCAGAGCGGCATTTCATGCGCCCGGCCAGTTCCAGAGCGTCAGCCACTTCGGCGGCGGGCAAGGCAATGATGGCCAGGTCGGCATGCACAGCGGCCAGGTCGGCCAGCGTACCACTGGCATGAATATCAAGAAAAACCAGCCGCCCGGAGAAGCGCTGGGCTGTGAGCGTCTGGTGCAACGCGCGCGCTTGTGGCGTCAGCGTTTCTGCGTCTTCGGGCTTGCCCGCAAACACCACGATCACGGCGGGCGAAAATAAAGAACTCAAGAAATGCTTATCCATGAAACCACCTATTGACAATTAATCCAAGCTGATGGAGAAAAAACCTAGAGCTTACCCTGTATGGCATGGTTGTTCTTGATTTGGCGCACGTTAAACCCAGATTGTTTGTCAGGCTCACCCGCAGAACGGTTTGGGCTAAACACAGTCACCGCGCTACTTTATGTCACATTGCGCACATACTCAACACATCCATGAGCCCGCCCCAGTCCGCCCCCCTGCGCCGCATTGCGCACCTGGACATGGATGCGTTTTACGCGTCCGTGGAGCTGCTGCGCTATCCGCAGCTCAAGGGCTTGCCGGTGGTGATTGGCGGCGGCCGCCGGCCGCAGGAGGAAGACCCGGAAACGGCCCGGGGTGAGCGGGCGCCGCACAAAATCCCGGTGGCCGAGTTTGCTCGGTTGCAAGGCTACAGCGGGCGCGGCGTAATCACTACCGCCACCTACGCGGCACGCCGGTTTGGCGTGGGTTCAGCCATGGGGCTAATGACGGCTGCCAAACTTTGCCCCGATGCGATCTTGCTGCCGGTGGACTTTGCCGCCTACCAGCACTATTCCCGCACCTTCAAAGACATCATTCTGGAGATTGCGCCGCTGATGGAAGACCGCGGCATCGACGAGGTGTACATTGATTTCACGCACGTGCCAGGCGGCCAGCGCGAAGGTGGCCGGGTGCTGGCGCGGCTGATCCAGAAAAGCATTTTTGACGCCACCGGTCTCACCTGCTCGGTGGGCGTTGCGCCCAATAAGCTGCTGGCCAAAATGGCCAGCGAGTTCAACAAGCCCAACGGCATCGCCATTGTTTTCGAAAATGATTTGCAGACCAAAATCTGGCCGCGGGCATGCCGCAAGATTAATGGCATTGGCCCCAAAGCGGATGAAAAATTGCAGCAGTTGGGCATCCACACCATTGGCGAGCTAGCGCAACAGGAGGTGGGCAGGCTGATTGACCACTTCGGCCAGAAAACCGGCGCCTGGATGTTTGACGCCGCGCACGGCCTCGACACCCGCCCCGTGGTGTTGGAAAGTGCGCAGGTGTCCATCAGCCGCGAAACCACCTTCGAGCGTGACCTGCACGCGGTGCGTGACAAGGCCGAGCTGGGCGCCATCTTCACCCGGCTGTGCGCGCAGGTGGCACAAGACCTGGCGCGCCAAGGCTATGTGGGCAAAACCATTGGCATCAAGCTGCGCTATGACGACTTCAAAAGCATCACGCGCGACCTCACTCTGCCCGATTACACCGGAGATGCCAACGCCATTCGCCACCATGCCGGGCTGTGCCTCAAGCGAGCGCCCTTGCAGCAGCGCCTGCGGCTGCTGGGTGTGCGCGTGGGCTCGCTGATAACAGCGTCTGAGCACCTGACGTCGCTCACGAAAAAAGCGCCAGAGCCGATGCAGGGCGTGCAAACCGCGATGGATTTGACGCCAGCCGATGCGCCATAATTCACCCCCTTGATCACCCCTGTTTGGTACCCGCTTGTTGGCTGCTGGACGTATTTAACGCCACCGTGTCAGCCATGCACCGAACTGTTTTCTCCACCCCCATCGTCAACACTTTGTTGCGCGCGCTGTCAGTAGCCTACCTCAAACTGGCCGGCTGGCAAGTGCAAGGCGCCTTGCCCGAACAAGCGCAAAAAAGCGTTCTGATTGCCGCGCCCCACACCAGCAATTGGGACCTGCCTTACACCCTGATGGTGGCCTTTGTGCTGCGCCTGAACATCTACTGGATGGGTAAGGCCAGCCTGTTTCGCTTTCCGTTTGGGCCGGTGATGCGCTGGCTGGGCGGCATTGCGGTGGACCGCAGCAAAAGCAACAACCTGGTGCTGGCCTCGGCGCAAGCCATTCAGGCCGCAGAAGGCGCGCTACAGCTGATCGTGCCGCCCGAAGGCACGCGTAGCAAAACACGTTACTGGAAAACCGGCTTCTATCACATTGCCGTCACCGCGCAGGTGCCGATCGTGATGGCCTACATGGACTACCAGCGCAAGCTCAGCGGACTGGGGCCGGTATTTCTGCCTAGCGGCAATGTCGAGGCCGACATGGTGCAGATCAAGGCGTTTTACGCGCCCTTCAAAGGGCGCAATGCAGGGCAGTTCGAGAGCGAATAGGGTGAAATAAATTCGTCATTGCGAAGGAAGTGAAGCAATCCATGACTGTCGGACTGCATAGACTGCCGCGCTGCGCTCGCAGTGACGAAAATAACACCGTCATTGCGCTGCCCGGTCAATCTCGGCGCGCAGTTCGGTGTAATTCATGGTCACAGGGAATTGCGGAAATTCGTCGATCACGTTTTGCGGCGGGTGAAACAAAATGCCGGCGTTGGCCTCGGCCAGCATCGCGGTGTCGTTGTATGAGTCGCCAGCGGCAATCACCTTGAACTGCAGTTCCCGAAAGCGCTGCACCGCTTCTTTTTTCTGGTTTTTCATGCGCAGGTGGTAGTTCACCACATAGCCATCGGCATCAACTTCGAGCTTGTGACAAAACAGCACCGGCATGTTGAGCTGGGCCATCAGTGGCATGGCGAATTCGTAAAATGTATCCGACAGAATGATGACCTGGTAGTCGCGCCGCAGCGCATCCAGAAAGTCGCGGGCACCGGCCATCGGCCCCATCTCGGCAATCACCTTTTGAATGTCGGGCAGGCCCAGTTGGTGGGTCTTGAGCAAGTCGAGCCTGTACTTCATCAGCTTGTCGTAGTCGGGCTCGTCGCGGGTGGTGCGCGAGAGTTCGGGGATGCCGGTGCGCTTGGCAAATTCGATCCAGATTTCGGGAACAAGAACACCTTCGAGGTCAAGACAAACAAGCTGCACTGAAATTCTCCGTAAATTGGTCACCAGGGGTGGGCATGTTAACGCGAAAAAATTGCATCCCTGGGGCAGACTTGCACCTGCCATGGTCGACTAAAGTCGACCCCACAAATCAGGCGCTGCCCTCGTCCAGCGTCGCTTCTTCCAGGTGCCGCGTATCGCCCCAACCCACCAGCGTCAAGCCCTCAGGTGTCCAGAGCAGGCGGTTGATAGCGGCATTGCCCAGGTGCCAGCTGCGCGCAGCCTGCAGTTCCTGGCCGGTGGCCAGCCGGTACAGCACATCCATCACCCCGCCGTGCGCCACCAGTACCATTTGTCCGCCGACATGTTGCGCCGCCAAGGCATCCACCGTGGTAACGATACGCTCGCGCAGGGCCAGCAGCGATTCGCCTCCGGGCGGCGCCCAGCCGGGCTCACGCGTGCGCCAGCGCAGCGCGTCTTCAGGCCAGCAGGCTTCAAGCTCGGCGTAGGTTTTGCCCTCAAAGCTGCCAAAGCCGCGTTCGCGCAAATTCTGGCTGGCTACCAGTGGCGCAGCAGTGGTTTGCGAAATGGCGCTGGCGGTGTGCCAGGCGCGCAACAAGTCGCTGGCGTAAATGGCGTCAATGGGCTCATCAGCCAGCGCGCGCGCCACTTGTTGCGCTTGCCAGAGGCCTTTGGCGTTAAGCGCAATGTCAAGGTGGCCCTGCAGGCGCGTGTCCACGTTCCAGGCGGTTTCGCCGTGGCGTATGGCAATGATGCGGGTGGCTTGCATGACTCCCAAGTGATTAGCGCGGAATATCAATTTTGACGAGGCGCGTGCCAGTCGGCGGTGTCGGAAAGCCCTGTAGCGCCGCATCGAGCATGGCGGCCAGCACGGCATCGCTGTCAGACCAGATGCCGTCGTGGCTGGCATGGCTTTCGAACACCACCGCGCCCGAGGCGTTGCGCATGATCAGGCTGACCTGGCGCCAATAGCTGGTTTGCGTGTCGCCCCACGGGAACATGCCGCCACGGCTGCCAACGCTGATGGCGCCGTGGCCAAACACCCAACCCAGGCCCCAGCCGATGCCCACGCCGTTTTGATTGAATGTGTTTTCCTGGCGCTCGACTGCCGTGACCTGTACGCTCAACAAGGCGTTGTTTTGGCGCCTGAGACCCACTTTGCCCAGTGCCTGCTCGGCCAACTTTTCAAGTTTGGCCTGATGCACCGGGTAGGCGAGTTGTGAGGGCAGCCGCTCGAACTGGTAGCTTGACCCGGGCGCCACCACTTGCGGCGCAAAGCTGTTGACCTGGCTGTCAATGACCCGCATGCCGGAGCAACCCGAGAGCAGCAGCGCCAGCGGGATCAGCGCTGATCGCAACAGTTTTCCAAGCACCAAGTTCATGGTTTTTCTCCAGTTCAGAGTTGAACCACCTGCACACCCGCCACCTTGGGCAGCGGAAACTCTTCTTCGTCAAAGACCTTATCGCCATCCACATCGGCCTGGCCGGTGATTTTGATATTTTTGAAGTCGTAGCGATTGACATCCATCAAATGTGAGGGCACCACGTTTTGCAGAGACGTAAACATGGTCTCGGTGCGGCCCGGGTACTGTTTTTCCCAGTCACGCAACATCTGGCCAATGAGCTGGCGCTGCAGATTTTCCTGGCTGCCGCACAGGCTGCACGGGATGATCGGGAACTGGCGGTGCGAGGCCCACTTGACCAAGTCCTTCTCGGCCACATTGGCCAGCGGCCGGATCACAATGTGGCCGCCGTCGTCGCTCACCAGCTTGGGCGGCATGCCCTTGAGCTTGCCGGCAAAAAACATGTTGAGAAAAAAAGTGGCCAACATGTCGTCGCGGTGGTGTCCGAGCGCAATCTTGGTGATCTTGAGTTCGTCGGCCACCCGGTACAAGATGCCGCGGCGCAAGCGGCTGCACAGGCTGCACATGGTCTTGCCCTCGGGCACCACTTTCTTGACGATGCTGTAGGTGTCCTGCGTTTCGATGTGGAACTCGATGCCGAGCTTGGCCAGGTACTCGGGCAGGATGTGCGCCGGAAAGCCGGGCTGTTTCTGGTCCAGGTTGACGGCGACGATGTCGAAATGAATCGGCGCGCGCTTTTGCAATTTGAGCAAAATGTCGAGCAGCCCGTAGCTGTCCTTGCCACCGCTGACGCAGACCATCACGCGGTCGCCCTCTTCGATCATGTTGAAGTCGATGATGGCCTGACCCACCTGACGGCACAGGCGCTTTTCAAGCTTGTTTGCCTCGTAGGCGGTACGTTGCGCCGCGTCGCGCTCGATCTTGCGCTGCTGCACCTGCTCCTGGCTGCTTGAATTTTGTGGGTCAGACTTCAGTCTGACGGCTTCGGTGTCGGTGTCTGTCCAAAGTGCATTCATGGTGGTGTTTCAAACGGCTTGCAAGGCCAAAAATTGGGTTGGGGTGTAGGCGCGCACCGGGCTTTTTGCAAAGTCACGCAGGTTACGGGTGATGATGAACCTGGCGCCCGCCTGGTACGCTGCGTGGGCCAGCACTGCATCTTCAAAGTCCGGCATCTCACTGTCCAAAGCCGAAGACAGGGTGGCTCGCGTCACGGCGGCAATGTCGTACAAGCCCAGCAGGGCCGCAACGGCAGCGCGAGCGCCAGCAAGACCCAGTTGTTTTTGCGCAAGGTAATCGACAGTGGTCACGGTGGTGGCGCAAAGCAGAGCGTGGCAAGTGCCTGCTTCCACGCGACCGCAAATTTGCTGGGCTTCGTGAACGAAATCCGGGCGTTCCAGCAGCAAATCAAGAATGACGTTGGTGTCAAGCAAGACCATGAAGCGTTGCCTCAGCGTTTGGCCGGCGGCGTGTTTTTGCCCTCGGAGCCGAGGTATTTGCGTTCAAGGTACGCGCGGTAATCGTCAACGTTCACTTGTGGCTGACCGGGCTGCGCTTTAAGGATACCTGTCAGGCGACGCGTGACAGGACCCACATCACCTGCTGCGTTGTCTGGCTTGGTCGCTTTCGCGTTCGCATCCGCTTTTTGCGTCAACGCCGCAAAATAATTGGCCACCATTTGCGACACCGAACTGCCGTGCACTGCCGCATAGTCTTTGGCCCTGGCAATCAGGCGCTCGTCCAGGCGCAGCGTGAGTTTGGTGTTCATGGTTTTTGGGTTGATCCATGCATGACGTACAAGATTAAAATATTGTACGTTCAGGCGAAAAACATCGCTCAATCAATGCGAATCCGCCGCTTTCCACTGGCCGGTTTCAACCCGAATGGCGACTTCGCAATCGGCAAATATCTCCAGCTTGGCGATCTTGACGCGCACCCCTTTCACATTGGGCAACTGCATGAGCCGGTTGGCCAGCTTGCCAATCAGCGTTTCCAGCAAGTTGACGTGTTCGGCGGTGCATTCTTCGATGATGATTTTGCGCACCTTGCGGTAGTCCAGTACGTGCATGATGTCGTCGTCCGCAGGTAGTAACGGTTGGTGGCCCAAGCTCAGTTCGGCATCAACCTGAATTGGCTGTGGCCCGGTTTTTTCGGATTCCAGGATGCCCAGATTGGCATCAAAGCGCAAGCCGGTCAGCGTCAGGGTTTGCTGGCCCAGCATGTGGTTGCTTGTGTAGGTCGTCATGATGGTTTTTTAAAAAGGGAAATCACAGCAGCGAAAAATCGCGCTCGAACTTCATCAGGTGCTGGCCGCCATCAACCAGCAACGTGGTGCCGGTGATGGACTGGTTTTCCAGAGCAAAGGCCACGGTGGCCGCCACATCCGCCGCGGTGGAGGAGCGGCCCAACGGGGCCAGCTTGTGCAGTGCCTCAAACTTTTCCGGCGTCAGCATGTGGCTGGTCAGCGTCAGGCCCGGAGCCACACCCACCACGCGCACCCTTGGGGCCAGCGCCAGCGCGAGCATGGTGTTGGCCGACTCCAGCGCCGCCTTGGACAGCGTGTAACTGATGAAGTCGGGATTGGGATTCCAGAGCTTTTGATCAAGCAAATTCACCACCGCACCCATGGCGCCGTCGCGTGTGCCCAGATGGGTGTGCAGCGCCTGGCTGAGCAAAATGGCAGCCCCGGCATTGGCACGCATGTGCTTTTCCATGGCGGCAAAGCTGAAGCTCTCGGGTGTGTCGTGCTCAAAAGTGGATGCGCTGTTGACCACGGCATCGACATGCCCGAGTTCTTCTACAACGCCTAGCAGCAAGTTGCGCACCGCCGTCTCATTGGCCAGGTTGGCACGAAAAGACAAACTGGCGCCTGACAACTTGGCGCAGTCGGCCACCGTTTTGCGCGCATCCTCAACCGAATCACGGTAATGCACGGCCACCCGCCAGCCCGCGCGGGCCAGGGCCAGGGCAATCTCACGGCCCAGCCGTTTGGCGGCGCCGGTGACCAAAACAGTGCGCTGCGCCGCTGCGGCGAAAGTTGGTGGCGTGAGGGGGGCAGACATTCGGGGACAATTCCAGGTTATGACAACAGCCCACAGTTTAACGAGCGCGCTCGCACACCACATCCGCCAGACCATTTTTGATGCCGGCGGTTGGATTGGCTTCGATGTCTTTATGGACCAGGCGCTGTACACCCCCGGCCTGGGTTACTACGCGCATGACAGCGCCAAATTTGGCACCTTGCCCTACACCGTGCAAGACGGTGCGCGCGTAGCGGGCAGCGACTTTGTCACCTCGCCCGGCGTCTCGCCGCTGTTCGGCTGGACGCTGGCACAGCAGGTGGCACAGGCACTGGAGGTCACAAACACGCAGGAGGTGTGGGAGTTTGGCGCCGGCTCGGGTGCGCTGGCGCTACAAATTTTGCAGGCGCTGCAAGCCCAGAGCAAGCCCTTGCCACGCTACACCATCGTCGATATTTCCAGCAGCCTGCGCGCGCGCCAGCAAGCCACGCTGGCCCCCTTTGCCGCGCAGGTGCGCTGGGTCGATGCGCTGCCCGACAACCTGCAGGGCGTGGTGCTGGGCAACGAAGTGCTCGACGCCATGCCAGTCAAATTGTTGGCGCGGGTGAACGGCGTCTGGCATGAGCGCGGCGTGGTTCTTGGCTCGGCGGACGGCGATGGCACGCCACCCTTTGCGTGGGCCGACCAGCCGACCGACCTGCGCCCGCCCATAGCAATTGTTGGCGAGCACGACTACCTGACCGAAATCCACCCGCAAGGCGAATCGTTTGTGCGCACCCTGGGCAGCAAGCTCGCGCGCGGCGCCATATTTTTGATCGACTATGGATTCCCCGAGGCCGAGTACTACCACCCGCAGCGCCACATGGGCACCGTGATGTGCCACCAAGCGCACCAGATGGACACCGACCCGTTGGCCCGTGTTGGCCAGAAAGACATCACTGCCCACGTCAACTTTACCGGCATCGCGCTGGCGGGCAATGAGGCCGGCCTGGGCGTGCTGGGCTACTGCAACCAGGGCCGGTTTCTGATCAACTGCGGCCTGCTCCAACAAATGGAAAGCGCCGACCTGCAGACTCGCGTGATGGCGCAAAAACTGATCATGGAGCACGAAATGGGCGAGCTCTTCAAGGTGATCGGTTTCTACCAGGGCGAGCCCTGGCAAGCGCTGGGTTTTGCGCATGGCGACAAGACGCACACGCTTTGACACCCAATTGCTCAAGGCGCAAAAACATGTTCCGCTGGCTCATTGTTGTTTTTCTGGCCCTGGTGCTGCTCAACGGGCTCACGCCCTGGTTGCAGCGCCTGGGCTTTGGCAGGTTGCCAGGTGACTTTCGCTTCAAGATTTTTGGCCGCGAATTTTTCATTCCGCTCACCACCACGATCATCTTGAGCATGCTGGCGGCGGCCATTGCCAAGTTCGTTTAAGCATTCGTCTTGCTACTGTGCTTGAATTCCTGCCAAGTGCGGCCATGTACAGGCATTGAAAGGATTTGCCATGACTGATTCCCTGCACATTGTTTGCCCCCACTGCCACACCACCAACCGCGTCAGCCGCGCCAATTTGGGCAGCGCGCCAGATTGCGGCAACTGCCACAAACCGCTATTTACCGCGCATCCGGTGATGCTCGACGAGGCCAATTTCACGCGCCACATTGAGCGCAACCAAATCCCGGTGCTGGTCGATTTCTGGGCGCCCTGGTGCGGCCCTTGTCGCCAGATGGCACCCGCCTTCGAGCAGGCAGCGGCCCAGTTGGAGCCAGCGGTACGGTTGGCCAAGGTGGACACCGAGGCCGAGAAAAACCTGGGTGCCCGCTTCAACATTCGCAGCATTCCCACGCTGGCCCTGTTTGTCGGTGGCCGCGAAGTAGCGCGCCAGGCCGGCGCCATGGGCGCAGCTGACATCGTGCGCTGGACGCAGCAGCATCTGCCGCGAACTTGAGGCCGGTTTAGCGCCGTCGTACCAACGACTTCGACGCCATCGCAGACAAAAGTGGCCATAAAAGCCACTCAATGCGCAAACTCAAACCAGCACGTCCGCAACCGGTCGCCGCAGCGAAGAAGGCAGCTTCGGACCACGCCCAAAACGAACCACAAGATCGGGCCGACGGTTTCCGATACCAAGGAACGTCGCAAACTGCGGCCGCAGCGCTGACACCTCCACGGGTTGATTAAGCATCGCGTTGCGAATGCCCAACGCAGCCGACTGGAGCGCAAAACGCGCATAGCAACGCCCCACTTCCACCCACTGCGCTGGGCCCGGGGAATCCGAGACAAATACCGCGATGCCGGCCGAACTTCTAACATGTTTGGCGTATTTGTCGTTTTCACTCTTCGGGGTAAAAAACAAATCGAAGAGCGGGCGACCCAGCCACGTCGGCAAAGCCGGATTACCCGACGAAGCCGCGTACAGCCCATCGCCCATTCGAACCGCCTCATCGCCGCTGAAGCGAATCCATTGCTTGAGCTCAGCGACAAAGGCAGGATCATTCATTTGCGCCGTGTTGCCTTGAACGACGTACTCGAGGACGGCCTCCATCGCCTGTCCCTCGGTCATCAGAAGCACCTGAACGCCATTGCCGGTGCCGACCGTTTCAAGCAACTGAAGCTGCTGACTGTCAATCTGCTGCCCGTCGTACTCGCGACGCGTGCTCTGGCGCTCAGGTATCGCCTGAAACAGCGTTGTTGTCTCAGGCTTGGTCGGCTCCAAAGCCACGCGCAACACATTGCCACCTGCGGCATCAAAGCCAGCGTGCCCCTTCAGCCCATTGGCCAGCGCCGCCTGGATCAGGTTCTCGGCGGCACAGCCGAGCGAGACAAAAAGGTGGTGATCGTCCGGATCAACCGCAGGACAGCGCCGCGCCAGGTCCGGCAAAACCGAAATGGCGCCATCCTCAAGCCGAAACTTCCAGCATTGAGTGTTGTGGCTTGACGGTGCCAAAGTGGCGTAACGCACGAGTTCTTGTGAAACAGCGAGCTTGTCGCCAACTGCGGGCTTGCCATGGCGCCAGGTGCGATCCGCAACCCGCTCGTAGCTGTCTGCACCGGTTTGCGATGAACACGACGCCAAACCGGCCACAGCGCCGACGGAACCCAGCGAGGTAAAAATGAATTTTCTTCTGGAAGACATGGCCTGGTTTCCTTCTCGTTAAGTCCAACCATTCGTATTCATCAGCCGCGCTGCAAGCGCTGATCAAAACCAAGAGCGCCTCCCACGGCCGATAACCATGGTTGCACAAAAACGCTTTTACAAGCAGTCGCTGTAAGGGATCGAGAGTTTCCCCCTTTGCCCTCTCAAATCATAGCCATAGCGCAAGATAAACGCAAACCCATCGGCAAACGGAACCCGTCGAGCATGTCGCACTCAAGCACTCTTTTCAACGACAATATTTAGCGAAAAAAAGACCGGGCACTGGAGTCTGGGTTACCACTACCGCAAAAGACCCAATGCTGCCGACCACGACAGGCAGCTTACGGGTTGCCCAATAGATAAAGCGAAAGCATGGTTTCTGCCATTTTCATCTTGCACTCAAGCCGCCTTC
>PFUD01000108.1 GCA_002789915.1 Comamonadaceae bacterium CG_4_9_14_3_um_filter_60_33
GCGCGGCGCGGGCCAAGGTGCGCATGGACGGCGGTCAGCTTGAGGAAATTCCCGGCATCGGCCCGAAACGGCGTGCGCGCTTGCTACAGCGCTTTGGCGGCGTGCGCGGCGTGGCGCTTGCGTCTGAGGCTGACATTGCGCAGGTGGACGGCATCTCCCACGAATTGGCAGCAGATATTTACCGCGCCCTGCATTGATGCGTCAGCTTTTTGTGAAGTAACGCGTGCCACAATTGCTCTATGTTTTGGACCATTCCCACCCTCATGACCTGGGCGCGCATTGTGGCGATCCCGTTGATCGTGGGCGTGTTTTATTTGCCGATCGAGCCGGCAACCAAAAATCTGGTCGCCACTGTGATGTTCGTGGTGTTTGCCGCCACCGACTGGCTCGACGGCTATCTGGCGCGCAAGCTCAACCAAGTGTCGGCCTTTGGCGCCTTTCTGGACCCGGTGGCCGACAAGTTTCTGGTTTGCGCCTGTGTTCTGGTGCTGGTGCATCTGGGGCGTGCTGATGTGTTCGTGGCGCTGATCATCATCGGGCGCGAAATCGCCATCTCCGCGCTGCGTGAATGGATGGCGCAGATTGGCGCCTCCAAGAGTGTGGCCGTGCACATGATCGGCAAGCTCAAGACCACGGCGCAAATGGTGGCCATTCCGTTCCTGTTGTACGACGGCGTGTTGTTCGGCTACATCGACACCCATGTCTGGGGCGTCTGGCTGATCTGGATCGCCGCCGTCATGACGGTCTGGTCGATGGTCTATTACCTGCAAAAGGCATTGCCTGAAATCAGGTCGCGCGTGAAGTGACGGTAGCCCTTGAGCGGCCCCTGATCCGGGCCATGCCGGCGGTGTTTGTGCTGATCTGGAGCACTGGGTTCATCGTGGCCCGTTTCGGCATGCCGCATGCGCCGCCGTTCAAGTTCCTGATCATTCGCTACGCTTTGTCCATCGTGTGTTTTCTGCTCTGGATCACCTTGGCGCGAGTCAAGTGGCCAACGCAGCGCGACCAGTGGCTGCATCTGGCGGTCACCGGCGTCTTCATGCATGCGTTTTATCTGGGCGGCGTGTGGGCGGCGGTCAAGCTCGGCATGGGTTCTGGCTTGTCGTCCCTGATCGTGGGTTTGCAACCCGTGCTCACCGCGCTTTGGTTGGCTTCTACCGGCTACAGAATTGTGCCGCGTCAATGGTTGGGTCTGGTGCTTGGGTTCATCGGATTGGTGCTGGTGGTGTCGCGCAAGTTTGGCGCCGGTGGTGAGGCTAATTGGGTCAATCTGTCGCTGGCCGTGGGCGCCTTGCTCAGCATAACCATCGGCACGCTGTACCAGAAACGCTTTGTCACGTCCTGTGATGTGCGCAGCGCCAACACGGTCCAGCTCGGTGCCGCCTTGTTGGTGACCTTGCCGCTGGCCGCGCTCGAACTCGAAGTCATCAGATGGAACGCCGAACTGGTCGGCGCCATCGCCTGGTCGGTTCTGGCCTTGACGCTAGGCGGCAGTTCCTTGCTGTACCTGCTGATTCAAAAAGGCGCGGCCGCATCAGTGACCAGCCTGATGTACCTGGTGCCGCCGGTAACGGCATTCATTGCCTGGATTTTGTTTGCCGAACCAATCACCCTGACCACGGTGTTGGGCACGCTGCTGACGGCGCTAGGTGTGGCGCTGGTGGTGCGTCAGCCCAAAATTGTCTGATTTTTTACGCTTGAAGAGGAGTCTGTTGTGAACAAGAAAAGAATCGCCGTGATCGCCGGGGACGGCATTGGCAAGGAGGTGATGCCCGAGGGCATTCGCGTGCTCGAAGCCGTGGCCGACAGGTTCAACATCCCTTTGCAATTTGACCACTTCGATTTTTCTAGCTGGGACTATTTTGAGAAGCATGGCCAGATGTTGCCCGACAACTGGAAAGAGCAGATTGGTGGCCACGATGCCATCTATTTTGGTGCGGTCGGTTGGCCAGAGAAAATCCTGGATCACGTGTCGCTGTGGGGTTCGCTGCTGCAGTTTCGCCGGGAGTTTGACCAGTACATCAACCTGCGCCCGGCGCGGCTGATGCCCGGCATCATCGCTCCGGTGGTGCGGCGCGACGGCAGTGCGCGTCAGGCTGGCGAGATCGACATGATGATTGTGCGGGAAAACACCGAGGGCGAATACTCCAGCATCGGCGGGCGCATGTACGCCGGCACCGAGCGCGAGATCGTGCTGCAGGAAACCGTGATGTCGCGCACCGGCGTGGACCGGGTGCTGAAATTTGCCTTTGAGCTGGCGCAGTCGCGGCCCAAGAAACACCTCACCAGCGCCACCAAAAGCAACGGCATTGCCATCACCATGCCGTATTGGGACGAGCGCGTGCTTGAAATGGCCAAGCACTACCCCGACGTGAAAGTGGACAAGTTCCACATCGACATCTTGACGGCGCACTTTGTCCAGCGGCCCGACTACTTTGACGTGGTGGTGGGCAGCAACCTGTTTGGCGACATCCTGAGCGACCTCGGCCCGGCCTGCACCGGCACCATCGCCATCGCACCGAGTGCCAACCTCAACCCGGAACGCAAGTTTCCGTCGCTGTTCGAGCCGGTGCATGGCTCGGCGCCCGACATCGCCGGGCAGCAAATAGCCAACCCGATCGGTCAAATCTGGAGCGGTGCCCTGATGCTCGACTTTTTGGGCTACAAGGCGGCGCATGACGCGGTGGTCAACGCCATTGAGCTCGTTTTGGCGCCGGGCAGCGCCGCGCCAATGACGCCTGATTTGGCTGGCAACGCCAGTACTTCCGATGTGGGGACAGCGATTGCGCGCCAAATCGGGCTCTGAAAATTTTGCCTGGTGTGAACCGGCATGTTGGGTAATCCCGTCTAGAATTACTTCCCGGTCTGGCGGGATGCGTTAGCAATCATGGCGTTTCGCCCGCCAAAAAGACGAACAAGACATTTGACCCATAGACAACTCCCGCGAGAGGTAAATTGTGAACAAGACAGAATTAGTTGATTTCATTGCCCAGGATGCAGACATCACCAAAGCGGTTGCGGCGCGCGCCCTTGAGTCCACCATCGAAGCCATCAAAATCACACTTGGCAGAGGCGACTCGGTTTCCCTGGTGGGTTTTGGTACTTTTGCCGCGGGCAAGCGCGAGGCACGCACTGGCCGCAATCCGCGCACTGGCGCTTCGATTAAAATCGAAGCAGCCAAGGTTCCAAAGTTTCGTCCGGGCAAGGCATTGAAAGATGCTTTGAACTGAAACCGTTATCGGTGGGGTGATTAGCTCAGTTGGTAGAGCGGCGCCTTTACACGGCGTAGGTCGGCGGTTCGAGCCCGTCATCACCCACCACCTATTACCCACCAGATTTGGCAAGGCGAACACCGTGTTCGCCTTTTTTGTTGCCACACAGGAGAGTTAGCGCATGTTCGATATTTTCCGCAAGCACACCAAGTTCATGATGATGGTGTTGTTCTTGCTGGTCATCCCGTCGTTTGTTTTGTTTGGCATTGACGGCTACAACCGCATGAGCGAACCCGATCAGGCTGTGGCGCGTGTAGGCGGCAATGACATCACCAAATCCCAGTGGGATGCAGCCCATCGGGTGGAGGCAGACCGGATTCGCGCGTCATTGCCCACGATGGATGCCAAATTACTTGACTCCGCCGAGGCGCGTTATGCCACGCTGGAACGTCTGGTGCGTGATCGTGTTGTGGCGCTGACTGCTGACCAGGCCAAACTTGCCACCAGCGACGCCAGATTAGCCCGGTTTTTGCAGGAAGACCCCACCATCGCCTCGCTGCGCAAGGCAGACGGCACGATCGACATGGACCGTTATCGTCAACTGGCGGCCAACCAGGGTTTCACGCCCGAGGGGTTCGAAAATAATGTGCGCATCGATCTGGCCCGCCAGCAGGTTGAAATGGCTGTTCGTGCTTCCGGCTTTGCGTTGCCCGCCGTTGCTGATGTGGCCTTGAATGCCTTTTTTGAAAAGCGCGAAGTCCAGGTCATTAATTTCTTGGCCAGTGACTATGCGGCCAAGGTCAGTCCGACCGATGCTGAACTTGAGGTTTTCTATCAAAAAAACCAGGCGCAGTTCCAGTCGCCTGAGCAAGTGCAGGTTGAATACGTGGTGCTTGACCTGGACGCTGTCAAAAAAGGCATCCAGATACCCGAGGCTGACCTGAAGGCTTACTACGAACAAAATGCCACACGCTTGAGCGGTGTCGAAGAGCGCCGCGCCAGCCACATCCTGATCAATGCGCCCAAGCAAGCCGCTGATGCCGATCGCCAAAAAGCCAGGCTCAAGGCCGAAGAACTACTGAAGGCTGCGCGCGCCAATCCCGCTGGCTTTGCCGATCTGGCCAGGAACAACTCGCAGGACCAAGGCTCCGCGGCCAAAGGGGGTGACCTGGACTTTTTTGCCCGAGGCGCCATGGTCAAGCCGTTTGAAGATGCTGCATTCGCCATGCAAAAGGGGGCAATAAGCGATGTGGTTGAGTCTGACTTTGGTTTTCACATCATTCAACTCACCGACATCAAACTGCCCAAGCAGCGCTCTTTTGACGACCTGCGCCCCAGCCTTGAGGCTGACTTGATCAATCAACAGGCGCAACGTCATTTTGCCGAAGTGGCAGAGACTTTCACCAACACGGTTTACGAACAGTCAGACAGCCTCCAGCCTGTGGCCGACAAACTCAAACTTGAAATCAAAACGGCAGATAAACTCACGCGTCAGCCCCAACCGGGCGTCACGGGCATCCTTGGCAACGAGAAATTCTTGGATAGGCTGTTTTCGTCCGACACCATTGCCAACAAGCGCAATACTGAGGCGATCGAAACGGCCGCCAATCAGTTGGTGGCGGGCCGTGTGGTGACGCATCAACCGGCACGCACCCTGGCGCTGGCCGAAGTCCAGGCTCAGGTTCGCACGCAGGTGATTGCAGCGCGGGCCTCCGAACTGGCAAAAAAGGAAGCTGTTGAAAAACTGGCGCTCTGGAAAGCTGGCGGTGCGCCTGCCAGCCTGCCTGCTGCCCAGTTGGTTTCCCGTGACCAGCCGCTCAATCTGCCGATACCGGTCCTGACCGCTGCGCTGCGCGCTGATTCTGCCAAGTTGCCAGCCTGGGAAGGCGTCGATCTGGGCGCTCAGGGCTATGCTGCGGTTCGCGTCAATCGCGTGGTTGCGCGTGGTGATGCTGAGCAAGCCGCGCTGCGCCAAGCCCGGGAGCAATACGCACAATGGTGGACGGGCGCCGAGTCGCAAGCCTATTACGCGGAGTTGAAAGCGAAGCTGAAAGCCGAAATACTGGTGCCTAGCCCGCAGCCCACCAAGTAACGCACTGATCTAGATTTGGTCGTTAACCTGGGCGGTTTTGAAGCCGGCTTGACGTTTCATCGGTTATAATTTTTGCTACGGTGGCTGTAGCTCAGTTGGTAGAGTCCAGGATTGTGATTCCTGTTGTCGTGGGTTCGAGCCCCATCAGCCACCCCAGTTTGTTTTTATGTGTCGTAAGTCGTTGATTTCTTTATAAATCAAGGACTTACACCCGGATATAAAGTCTGGTTGATACACAGCCTGTTACACAACTACGTGATACAGGCAACATGAAAACCATCGTACCAAACCTCTACGTTCGCGGCAAACACGGCAGCATTTACCTGCGTCGCCGCATTCCCCAAGCACTCAAAAGCGCCTACCATTTTTCTCACGGCGGTCTGCACCGCACTGGACTTTCAAATTCAACGCCAACGTGGCGAAGTGGTTCAAACTGACAAAGTGGCGCCCCTCGCACCGACCCCCAGGGAGCTGGTCACTGCAAAAGCTGAAGGGGCCGCCCTGCTGGTCGGCTGGGATGAGGCCTTCGCAATTTGGCGGGACTACGTACCTGGACGCCCCAAGAGCACCGCGATTGCCACGCAGACACCGTATCTTGAGCTTAAACGCTTGGCCGCCGAAGACGACATCCATTCCCCCAGCGGTGTCACATCGGAACTGATGCGAAAGTTTGTTGACCGTATGAGCATTCGCCCAATGGCCCTGACGATTTTTTTGATAAACGGCTGCACCTGCATTGGTCCGATGTTACGCAGTAACGCAGTAACACCGCATCCTCATGAATCAACGTCGGCGTTGATGGGTTGGTGCATGGGTACATGCACCAACGGGGGGCCTGCCGGCGGCCCTGGCAGGGGCCTGAAGTCAATTTGAAAAATTCAGAAATTCCGCAGTCAAAGTCACAAGACCATTAACCCGCTTTGATCAACATCAGTGATGGATGCGCCAACTCGTTCATCACGCTTCTTGATCAATTCAGTTGATAACACCAGCACGATTGCTGATCGTACTCAGTTGTCCTCAAATCCACCGAGCGGCTGTTTAAACACTTGACGGATGCTCAGCGCACCAAGCTAACGCAAGACCATCACCTGGCACCGCTTAAACCAATCAAGCTGGCCACGCCAGACCAACTGCAAGACGCGCTGGACGACTGCACGCTGGACCACTGGAGTTCCAAAACCCAAGCCCTGAGCAGCCGTTTTGATGCTGCCCGCCACGCCGCATTGCTACTGCTAAAACCCAATGTCATGCTCGTCAGAATTAAGAAGCGTACTCTCAATAACGAAGCAGAACTGAAAGCCTGGCTGGCTGAAGATGAGCAGCTACTCGCTGATAAATTGAAAATTGGCGCGGTCGCATTTTGAATTTTTGTATATCCTGTATATACTTCAATTTTTCAAGGAGATAAGCTCATGTTGACCCGAGTTTTCAAAAGCGGCAATTCGCTGGCCGTGCGCATTCCCAAAGAGCTGGCTTTTGTCGACGGCGCGCAAGACGTTGAAGTCGAGCGGGTGGGCAACACGCTGGTGCTGCGCCCGGTGTTGCAGGAAACCATTGGCGACTTGACCCCTATCTTGTCCATGTTCAGCCCCGACTTCATGGCCGGCGGGCGTGAGTTTCACGAAGAACGCGAGCGCGACTGGAGCGGCGCCGAAAAATCCCAGAAATAAGCCATGCGTTACCTGCTTGACACCAATATTTGCATTTACATCATCAAGCGCCAACCGCCTGAAGTGTTGCACCGGCTTGAATTTTTGCCCCAGGGCAGTGCCGTGATGTCGGTGGTGACCTATGCCGAACTGCGCGCCGGGCTTGAAATACAAACCGCCAACCGTGCGCAAGACGAGCGTGTGCTGGCCCTATTTGTGCAGCGCATTCCAGTATTGCCATTTGTCGAATCTGATGCAATTAGTTTTGGTGTGCTGCGTGCTGCCGTGCGCGACCGTCAACGCGACACCATGGACCGTCTCATCGCCGCCCATGCGGTGAGCACAGGCCTGACGCTAGTCACCAACAATGAGGCTGATTTCAGAGACTACCCCGGCTTGAAGGTAGAAAACTGGGTCAGCGCTGTGTGAACAAGCCCTCAAAACGGCAATCACGTTTTGTTGAGTAAATAGCCCTCTAAACACCGCCGGATAGGCGCAAGAAGCTATTAAAAACATAACAAAACCTTATAAAAAAATCGAGTTTCCCCTGCCCCTGTCACACCCACACCCAACACACCGCTGCCCAAACCCCTGCGCACCCAGCTCGAGGCCACCCTTTACGCCAACCACTTCGGTCTGGTCGGCGATTTCCTGTCGAAGTGTTTCACCCAACTGCGCGAGCAGAGTAGGGTGGCAGCCTTGCAGGGGAGAGCGTTCTGGGGCGGAGCCCTTTCAGGTCGATATCTGAATGGTGTCAACAAGACCGTCAGCGGCTTGCTCAAGCTGATTTACCCGGATGAGAGTGCCCAAGTCAGCGATGAAGACCTGGCATTGGAGGTGCGCCGCCGCGTGAAGGAGCAGCAAAAGCGCATCGGCGCGGCGGAGTTTCGCAATACCCACTTCAGCTACACGATTGGCACTGAGGGCGTGGAGAAGTTCGTTTCAACCCCAGAGCTGCAAAGCCAGAACGGCATTGGTGACGAGCCCCTGGAATGCGGTCAGATATGGACACTAAGTCCTGGTGGTCAGGATGAGCGCCCAGGCTTATTCCGCTTAGAAGTCACTGAGGGCCCGGGTTTCGGTGTGCGGGTGTTAAACAACCCGGTGCCAGCACCGTTCAGGGAGTTGATTCGCTGCGCAGAGCAAAACCTGTATGCACGTGCCGCCCAGCTTGTGGGTGCAGGCGAGGCCACAGTGCGCTGTACCAGCGGGTGCCCCGGCTGGGTGAAGCGTTACCCGTCACGTCCGTACCGGCCTTGCGGCTATAGGCTTTATTGATCGAGGAAGCTGCTGTTCAAAGTCCGTGTGCGGTATCGGGCCAAATGGGTGTCAATGAAAGTCCCGGCTAGGCGCGGCGAGGCGCCCCAGCAAATGCGTCAAATCCACCAGGCACTGTGCGATCAAATTGCGGACCTCTCCTTCGCGCTGCCAAGTGCCGTAAACGCCCAGAAGTTTTGCGTTCATCAATTCCTGGCGCTGCTGCTCGCGCACACTTTTCCAGACGATCACCTGCACGCTGCCGTGTTCGTCTTCCAGCGATACAAAAACCACGCCCTTGGCGGTGCCCGGTTGCTGGCGTAGCGTCACGATGCCGCAGGCCCGCACCAGCCGACCATTAGGCAGGTCGCGCAAGGCTTTCGATGATTTGAAACGCATGACGCTTAAGCGCTTGCGCAGCAGCGCCATGGGGTGCTGCCGGAGCGAGAGTCCGAGGGCGGCGTAGTCAAACACAATTTCTTCGCCCTCGGGCGCCTCGGGCAGTTCAAGCAGGTCTTCGTCGATGGGCGCGTCGCGCAGCAGCAGCGGCGGTGCATGTAAGGCCGCTGCGTCCCAGACCTGTTGCCGGCGGTGCCCGGACAAGCTGGCCAGGGCATCGGCTGCGGCCAGCAGTTTCATCTCGTGTTGTTCCAGTTGGGCACGGCGCGACAAGTCTTCGGCGCTCTCGAATGGCGCTTTGGCACGCGCGACCACAATGCGCTCGGCAGAGGTGCGCTGGAGCCCGTTAATTAGGCCCAGACCCAGGCGCACGGCCGGTGTGTGGGGCAAATCCTCCAGCGTGGCGTCGAGCGCGCTGAACATCACGTCCACCGAGCGCACCACCACGCCATGGCGTTGTGCGTCTTGTACCAACTGCCTGGGTGAGTAGAAACCCAGCGGTTGCGAATTGAGCATGGCGGCCAGAAAGGCGGCGGGCTCGGCGTGCTTGAGCCAGCAACTGGCGTACACCAGCAAGGCAAACGAGGCCGCGTGGGACTCCGGAAAGCCGTATTCGCTGAAGCCCTTGATCTGCTCAAAAATCTGCACGGCAAATTCTTTTTGGTAGCCGCGCGCCGTCATGCCGTCGACGATGCGGTTGTAGTATTTCTCCAGTCCACCCTTGCGTTTCCAGGCCGCCATGGCGCGGCGCAGACCGTCGGCCTCGCCCGGGGTGAAACCGGCCGCCAAAATGCTGACCTGCATCACCTGTTCCTGAAAAACTGGCACCCCCAGCGTGCGGCCCAGGGCCTGTTCCAGCGCCGCGCTGGGGTAGCTCACCATTTCCTTGCCCTGGCGGCGGTTCAGGTAGGGGTGCACCATGCCGCCCTGAATCGGGCCTGGCCGCACCAGCGCCACCTCGATCACCAGGTCGTAAAAACACTGCGGGCGCAAGCGCGGCAACATGCTCATTTGCGCGCGCGACTCGATCTGGAAAACGCCCACCGTGTCAGCCAGGCAAATCATGGCGTAGGTGCTCGGGTCTTCGGCCGGGATGTCCTGCATCTCAAATTCAAAGCCGCGCCGCAGGCTGACGAGTGCCAGCGCTTTGCGAATGGCGGTGAGCATGCCTAAGCCCAGCACATCAACCTTGAGCAAACCCATGGCGTCGAGGTCGTCCTTGTCCCACTCGATCACGGTGCGGTCTTCCATCGCGGCGGCTTCTATGGGCACCATGCGCGATAACGGCCCGCGGGTCAGCACAAAGCCGCCAGGGTGCTGTGACAGATGCCTTGGGAAGCCCATCAGTTGACGTGTCAGCTCCAACAACTGGCGCACCGCCAGGTCGTCCAGTGACAGGCCCAACTCTTGCAGGCGGTCGGTCTGCAACTCGCGGCCCTCCCAATGGCGGTGCGATTTGCCCAGCTTTTCCAGCAACGCCAGGTCAAAGCCCAGGGCTTTGCCAACGTCCCGAATAGCCGACTTGGGCCGGTAAGAAATCACCACCGCCGTCAGGGCGGCGCGCTCGCGACCGTATTTTTGGTACAGGTACTGGATGACTTCTTCACGGCGCTCGTGCTCGAAGTCGATGTCGATGTCGGGCGGCTCATTGCGCTCCTTGCTGATGAAGCGCTCAAACAGCACACTCATGCGCGCCGGGTCAACCTCGGTCACGCCCAGGCAATAACACACGGCGCTGTTGGCGGCCGAGCCGCGCCCCTGGCACAGAATGTGGCGCGAGCGTGCGAAAGAAACAATGTCATAGACCGTGAGGAAATAAGGCTCGTAATGCAGCTCGCAAATGAGTGCCAACTCATGTTCGATCTGATGCTGCACTTTGGCTGTCATGCCGCCGGGCCAGCGCCGACCAGCGCCTTGGTAGGTGACCTTGCGCAAATACAACTCAGGCGTTTCGCCGGCGGGTACCACTTCTTGGGGGTACTGGTATTTCAGCTCGTCGAGGGAAAAGTCGCAGCGGTCCGCCACTTTGAGGGTCTCGGCCAAGAGCGCTTCCGGGAATATCCGGGCCAGCCGCAGCCGGCTGCGCAGGTGTTGTTCCGCGTTGACTTGCAGGTCCAGCCCGCACGCAGTTAATGGCTTGCCCACCCGGATGGCGGTCAGCACGTCCTGCAGGGGCTTGCGCGAACGCACATGCATGTGCACATCGCCCACAGCCACCAGCGCAATGGCCGTGGCGTCGCTCAGCTGCCTTAAGTGGTGGCGCCAGATTTCATCGTCCAGGGTGAGCAACTGCGTGACACCCAGCCAGCAGCGGCCGGTGAAATGCGTCAACAACCATTGGCCAAGCACCAGCAACTGCGCCGGGGTGTTGCTGCGCTCGGGGCAGGCCAGCACCAGGCAATCGGCCAGCACTGGCCCGTTGATGTCTTCCAGCCTAAGCCGGTAGCTGCCCTTTTTTTCAGCGCTGCGCCGCAAGCGTGTGATGAATTCGCACAGGTTGCCGTAGCCGTTGAGATTGCAGGCCAGAACGACCAGATTGAAAGGCGTTTCACAACTGACCTGAAATTGCGAACCGACCAGCAGTTTGATGCCGCAGACTTTGGCCACCCCATGGGCGCGCACCACACCGGCCAAGCTGCACTCGTCGGTGATGGCCAGCGCGGTGTAGCCCAACGCGTGGGCGCGCGTCACCAGTTCCTCGGGTTGGCTGGCCCCCTTCAGGAACGAAAAGTTGGACAGGCAGCGCAGCTCGGCGTAATTCGGTAGCTTGGGCTGCTGGGACGAAGGTGGGAACTGGGGCAGGGCGGCCATGGCGGGGCTTTAGGCAAAGATGCCATGCAAATACCAGCACGCTGCTTCGTTGCGGGGCAGGCGCTGCTGAAAAATCCAGAGCGCGCCGGCGTGCTGGCTCAGGGCAACCCAGTAGTCGCGCGCCACTTGCAGGCTGTGCTGGCCACCCTCGACATCCGTGACGCGGTGCCACCAGCCACCTTCAACTCGCTCTGGGCCCAGCAGCAGTTGCAGCGGCCCTTGATACAGCGGGCAGTCGTCACGCACATCGAGTTTGAGCGGGTTTTTGAGAATCCAGGTCGGTTGTGGCCCCGGCACCTGGCGCACTTTGCTGGTGGATCTTTTGACGTTCATCGGCTGCCAATAGGCCATCCAGGCCATGCGGCTGTCCTCATTCAGCGTGGGCCGAAGCACACGATGTTGACCCAGCCGGGCATCGATGCGCTCCAGCACCAGGCCCACCGCCTCAAAGCTGGCGCGGTCATCGGGCAACAGGGAGCGACTGGTCTCAATGAAAGGGCTGACTTCGGTGGCGCTCAAGGCCAGTTCGCCCGCCGGGGCCAGCAAGTGCACCTTGGCCAGGTTTTCACCCAACAGCCGACACAGATGCTCGACGTTCTGGGTCGGCAGCGCCGTGCGCACAGTGAGGTTGCCACCCTCGCCGGCGTCCCGGGCGCGCATGGCATCGTGGCACCAGTGCAGCGTGAAAGCCGTCACGCCGCATTGCCGTGCCGACAACCAGCCACCCATCTGCAGCAGCAGACGCCGGGCGCCAAACATCAGCGCCGGGGCGGTGTCGACACGGCCGGGCATTTCCAGCTTGGCCGAGAAAGTCTCGGGCAACTTGACCCAGGGGTAGCCCTCGGGGCGCAGTCCGTAAGCCTGGTCCAGCGCCAGCAGCAGCTCGCTGTCAAAACGCCGGCTGATGCCGCCACGTGGCAGTTTGCGCACATCGGCCAGGGTTTGGCAGCCCAGGCGCGCCAAGGTGGCCTGATGGGCGTTGACTGCATCCATGGATTCAATGGGCAAGGGGTCGAGCACCTGAGCCAGCGGCATGGCAAAGCCGTCACGCAAGCCCATTCGCGCGCAGGCCAGGGCTGCCAGACTGGTCGGTGCCCAGGCCAGTGCCCTGATGCCCAGCTCGGCGGCACCGGCTTCCACCCGCTGGTGCAGCGGGTCTTCGCCGCCGAACAGCCGCATGCTCTGCGCCACCTCCAGCCACACCGTTGCCCCCTTCTGTGCCACCCGGGGGGTGAACTGAAGCGCCCAAACGGCCACGCCCTGGGGGTCAATGCGCAGCGAGCTGTCGCTGACGGCGTCGGTCAATAGCGCGGCCCAATGCAGGGTCATTGGCAGCCTCCGTTTTGGCAAGCAACTGGCTGGGGCGCATCAGCCGGGGTGTCAGCACGCTGGCCAGCGTGCCGGGCACGGATGGCAGCACGATGGGGCCGTCCAACAAGGCGCCCTTGCGCTTGAGCAGGTGAACCTGTAGCGTCCAGTCGGGCCCTAGCGTGGCCAACACCCGCAGCGGTGCGGGTGAAGCGTCCAGCTGGGCTGCTTCGGGTCGGAACAAAAAGACCGGGCAATCGCAAGTTTGGGCATGTACTTGCAAGCGGCGCAATTGCTCGGCGCGGGCCTGGGGCAGCCAGGCCAAAATGGCGCCTCCGCGTGGGTTGGCCTTTACCAGCTGTTCGGTGCACCAGAGCCGTTCGGCTGGTGTGTCAGCAGCAATCCAGACGACGCTTTTTTCGGTGATGCCAAGCTGGACCAGCCCCAGTGCGTGCGGTCGTTTGGGTGGACCCACCAGCAGGATGTGGCCACCACCAGCGGCCAGCCCCGCCAGCGCAGGTGACAGCAAGCGCCACTCACACAGCGAGGGCTGGGGTTGCAGCAGTTCGGTCAGGGCATTGCAGGGCCAGCCGCCACCGGGAAGTTGCGCATCCAGCGCCGCCCAGCCGCTTGACACCACGGACTGGCCGGCCTGGCCCAAGTCGGTACCGCGCCAGATAGCTTGGGCGACGCCGCCCGGGAGCTGCCCCAGGTCAAACGGCTGCCCAAACGGGTGCAGCGACGCCTCACCGGGCGGCGGGGTGGCGTTGACGATCCATTGCAGGGCGGCAGACATGGCGATTGGGCTTGTTGTAAATACTGTGTAAAAACACAGTATAGCCGAATCGCCAAAAAATCAAAGTGCGCAAACTTCCGCGGCTATGTCCAGCGATTGCAAACGCAGCGTCGGGTCAAAAATATCGCACACCAGCATGAATTCATCAGCCTGCGTTTGCTGCGCCAAGGCCGTCAGCCCGGCGCGCACCTTGTCCGGGCCGCCGATGACCGCAGCACCCAGAAAGTCGTTGATGGCAGCGCGCTCCTGGGGGTGCAGCTGTTGCATGAAGTGCTTGACTGGCCGTTGCAGCGGCCTGCGGTCACCGGTCAGGATGCCGAGCACGCGCTGGTAGCTGCTGCTGGCCAGAAACTCGGCCTCGTCATCGCTGGCGGCTGCGATCAAGGGCACGCCGATCATCACGTAGGGCTGACTCAAAACCTTGGAAGGTTTGAACAAGCGCCGGTACAGGTCAATGGCCTGCAGCATCATGCGCGGCGCAAAGTGCGAGGCAAAGGCGTAGGGCAGGCCGCGTTTTGCCGCCAGTTGGGCCGAGAACAGGCTGGAGCCCAGTAGCCAGATCGGCACCTCGGTGCCCGCGCCCGGCATGGCCACAATGCGCTGGCCCGGTTGCACCGGCCCCAGCAGATGCTGTAGTTCGGCGACATCGCGCGGAAAGTCCTGCTCGGTCTCAATGCGGTCGCGGCGCAGGGCCTGCATGGTGAGCCGGTCGGTGCCCGGTGCCCGGCCCAGCCCCAAGTCAATGCGCTTGGGGTACAACTCGGCCAGCGTGCCAAAGGCTTCGGCCACTACCAGCGGCGCATGGTTGGGCAACATGATGCCGCCCGAACCCACCCGAATGCGTTGCGTGCCCCCGGCCAGGTAGCCCACCAGCACGGCCGTGGCCGAACTGGCAATGCTGGCCATGTTGTGGTGCTCGGCCACCCAGTACCGGGTAAAGCCCAGCGCCTCGGCATGCTGCCCGGTGCGCAGGGAATTGGCCAAAGCGTCTGCCACCGTGGCGCCTTCGCGCAGATTGACCAGGTCCAGCATGGACAGGGCGGTTTTTTTCAGGGAATTCATGATGTTGTTTGTTCATGGGATGGCGCTGCGGGAAATTCCAGCAGCTTGAGCAGGCCTTTGCCCGGCCCCAGCAAGTGCTTGAGGGCCAAGCGGTAAGTGTCCAGGTTGAAGGCCAGCGGCTCGGTGCGGCTGTGCAAAGCGTCTTGCAGGTCCTCGTCCGAGTGCACTGTGGCCAGGTGACACCATTGGTCAAACAGGTGGATGTCGGTGCGCCCGCTGCGCGCGTTGTGTTCGCGCAAGCCCACTTTACCGGCAAAAGGCCAGACCTGCAGCTTGTTGCCAGCCAAGGCCATTTGCAGGCGCAGGTGGTGGCGCTCGGGCGCTTCCTGACCACAACACACACCCTTGCACTGACCGATCTGATGGCCAAAACAGCGGCCCTTGCCGGATTCCAGCCCCAGCGACTGCAGGCACAGCCCTTGTGCCTCGGCGAGTTCGCGCAGCTGGCTTTGGGCCTGACTTTTGGAGCGGTAGGGGCCGTACAGCGCACCAAATTGGTCTTGCGCCAGTTCGCTGCCACGCACCAGCGTCAGCAGCGGGCGGCTGTTGGGGTTGGGCTCAAGGCGCCATGCGCACAGATCGCCTTCGCGGCGCAACTGGCGGTTGTGAATGGGTTGGCGCGCCTTGACCAGCCGTGCTTCGAGCAGCAGGGCGCCAAGCTCTCCGGCGGTCTCGACCCATTCAATGCGCCTGATTTCCTGGGCAATGCGCATCTCGCGGGCGTTGCGGCTGGCCGCCTGAAAGTGCGACATCACCCGGCTGCGCAGCTTGACGCTTTTGCCGATGTACAGCGGCAGTGCGCTGTCGCCGTAAAAAAGGTAAACCCCGGGTGTGTCGGGGATGTCTGCGATGTTGGTATCGAGCTGCGGTGGCAGCGCCGCGCTGCCTTGCAACAAACTTTGCGCCTGGACTGCCACATGGTCGGCACCCAGCTCGGCCTGCGCCAACTCAAGCCAGCTTTGCATCACCTCGACATCACCCATGGCACGGTGCCGGGCGCTGCTGGTCAGGCCGTGGCGCTGCATGATGGCGTCGAGTCCGTGGCCCTTGAACTGCGGGTACAACAGGCGCGACAGGCGCACCGTGCACAGGGTTTTGACGCGCAATGTCACGTCCAGGCGGCTCAATTCATTGAGCAAAAAACCATGGTCAAAACGCACGTTGTGGGCCACCAGCACGGCACCGTCGAGCAGGGTCAGCAGTTCAGGGGCCACCTCGGAAAAACGCGGGGCGCTGGCCACCATGGCGTTGCTGATGCCGGTGAGGCGCTCGATGAAGCCCGACACGTGCATACCCGGATTCACCAGGGTGCTCCAGCGCGCCACTTCCACCCCGTGTTCCACCCGCACGGCGGCGATTTCGGTGATGCGGTCATGCACCGGGTTGCCACCGGTGGTTTCCAGGTCAAGCAGCAGGTAGCAGGGCAGCATGGGTTGTCGCCTCAACAAAACATCAGGGCCAGCCAGGCCGGGTCGTCCAGCACGTTGAGCAGCAGATAGCCGCCGACGCGGTAAAACCAGAATTCAAGGCTGGCGTGCAGATCAGGTGATGTCAAAGACATGGATGGAAAAGTTGCCTTGACGGCGGTCGGCAAAAAAGCGCTTCAGGGTTTCGCACACCGTCCGGAAGGCGATCTCGTCCCAGGGGATTTCATGCTCGGCAAACAGGCGCGCTTCGAGCGTCTCATAACCTGGATCGAACTGGTCGCTGAGCAACTTGGCGCGGTAGAACAAGTGCACCTGGCCGACGCGCGGAATGTTCACCAGCGAGAAAAATTCGCCCATCTCAAACTGTGCGCCAGACTCTTCCAGGGTCTCGCGTGCCGCGCCTTCGCTCACGGTTTCGTTGAGCTCCATGAACCCGGCCGGCAACGTCCACTTGCCCCAGCGCGGCTCGATGTTGCGCTTGCACAGCAGCACCTTGTCGCCCCAAACAGGAATGGTGCCGACCACGTTGAGCGGGTTCTCGTAATGCACGGTCTGGCAGGTCGGGCACACCGCACGGTGCTTGGTGTCGCCATCGTCCGGCAGCCGATACACCACGGCCGTGCCACAGTTTTTGCAATGTTTGATCGGGGGACGATGCATGAACTTAAACCACCTTCAATGCAATGTCTGTGAGGCCGCTGATGCAGCCTTTGAGCGTGTCGCCCGGCACCACAGCGCCCACGCCGGCCGGGGTGCCACTATAGATCAGATCACCGGGCTGCAGTTCCCAAGCGGCCGAGAGCTCAGCAATGGTTTCAGCCATGTTCCAGATGAGTTGTTCCACCGTGCTGTTTTGGCGCAGCACATTGTTCACCTGCAGGCTGATGGCGGCGTGGCTGATGTCACCCGCTGCCTCTTTGGGGGTAATGAGGCCCATCGGGGCGGAGTGGTCAAAACCCTTGCCGATGCACCACGGGCGGCCCTGGGCCTTCATGTCGTTTTGCAGGTCACGCCGGGTCATGTCAAGACCGACGGCGTAGCCAAAGATATGGCTTTCAGCCTGCTTCACCGATATGTTTTTGCCACCGGTGCCGATCGCCACCACCAGTTCAATTTCGTAGTGCAGGTTTTTGGTCAGGCCGGGGTAGGGCAGCGGGGTGACGCAGCCTGGCGCCGCCACCACCACCGCGTCGGCTGGCTTCATGAAGAAAAAGGGCGGCTCACGTCCGGTATGGCCCATTTCCTGGGCGTGATCGACGTAATTGCGCCCCACGCAGTAGATGCGGTGCACCGGAAACTGGGCGTTGGTGCCGACCACTGGCACGGTCACGCTGGGCGCGGGAGGGAAAACAGTGTTCATGGCGATCGTTGAGAATACATCAATCCGACTTGGCGACCAACTCAAAGTGCTCCACCACTGGCGGACTGGCGAAAAACGGCCCCACAATGGCGCGCCACTCGGCAAACGCCGGGGAACCCCGGAAACCCACCGTGTGGTCCTCCAGCGTGCTCCAGAAAATTTGCAGAATGTAGCGCTGCGGGCTTTCAATGCAGTGATTCAGCTTGAAACCCTCGAAGCCTTGGGCATGGGCAATGACGGTTTGCAGGCCACCTTGCACGGCCTCTTCAAAGGCGGCGTTCTGGCCTGGCTGGATCGAAAAATCGGCGAGTTCGAGAATCATAAAAGTCTCCACAGGGGTTAGGTTTATTAACAAGCGATCGAGTCTAGCGTTTTCATTGCGCCCACCAAGTTGGACGGTGATAGGACTGAGTTATGCTGGGGATATGAACCACACCACCTTTATTCCTGGCAAAGATGCCGCCCTTGAATCCACCATCAGCACCCTGCAAGGCAAGCTGCAAGCCCTGGGTTTCCACATTGAAGAGCGCAGCTGGCTCAATCCGGTGGACGGCATCTGGTCGCTCCACATTCGCGACCGCGACTGCCCGCTGTTGTTCGCCAACGGCAAGGGCGCCAGTCGCCTGGCCTGCCTGGCCAGCGCCCTGGGTGAGTTTTTCGAGCGCCTGTCCACCCACTATTTCTGGACCCATTTCTACCTTGGTCCCGACGTCACCGGGCGTGCCCATGTGCATTTCCCGCAAGAGCGCTGGTTCGAGGTACCGGCCGACGAGCTGTGGCCCACCGAGCTGCTCACGCCCGAATTGCACGCGCTGTACAACCCGCAGGGCAACATCGACGCCAGCAGCTTGGTCGATTTCAACTCGGGCGCCACTGAGCGCGGCATCTGCACTTTGCCTTACGTGCGCCAGAGCGACGGCAAAACCGTCTATTTTCCAGTCAACATCATCGGCAACCTGTATGTCAGCAACGGCATGTCGGCTGGCAACACCCAGAAGGAGGCCCGTACCCAGGCGCTGTCCGAAATTTTTGAGCGCGCCATCAAGGCCCGCATCATCAGCCAGGGCCTGTGCCTGCCCGACGTGCCCGAGGCTGTGATTGCCCGCTACCCGCGCATTGCGCGTGGCATTGCCGCGCTGCGCGAAGCCGGTTTTGGCATTCTGGTCAAGGACGCGTCGCTGGGCGGCCAGTACCCGGTGATGAATGTCACGCTGCTGAACCCGTTGGATCAGGGCTGTTTTGCCAGCTTTGGCGCGCACCCGCGCTTTGAAGTAGCGCTGGAGCGCGCGCTCACCGAACTACTGCAAGGCCGCGCGCTCGATGCGCTGTCAGGTTTTCCGACCCCCGGCTTTGACCTGGAAGAAGCGGCCAGCTCGACCAACATCGAGATCCATTTTGTCGACTCCAGCGGTGTCATCCACTGGAAGTTTCTGGGCGATGTGCCTGACTTCGAGTTTGTCGAATGGAACTTCAGCAACTTCAGCAGCACCACGGCCGAAGACTACGCCTGGAGCCTGGCGCGCCTGCACCAGGACGGCCATCAGGTCTACATCGCCGACTTCGAGCAACTCGGGGTTTACGCCTGCCGGATTCTGGTGCCGGGTTTGTCCGAGATTTACCCCATTGACGACCTGGAGTTCGAGAACAACAGCATCGCCAACAATTTCCGTGAAGCCGTGTTGAACCTGCCTGACCTTGATGACGAAGAATGCGCCGACCTGCTGGAAACCCTGAATGAATCCAACATGGCCGATCACCGCCCGGTGGCGGGGCTGATCGGCCTGGCCGCCGATGCTGGCTCGTTCTGGAGCGACCTGCGCCTGGGCGAACTCAAAACCCTGCTGGCGCTGGCCGTGGGCGACGAAGCCGCCACGCTCGAAGGTTGCGAATGGATTCTGAACTTTGACCAGATCAACCCGCAACGCAAACGGGTCTATGCCTGCATCAAGAACCTGATCAACCTGGCCGATATGGGCGATAGCGGCCCTTACCTGGACACCTTGGCGCTGCTCTATGGCGCCGGTCCGCTGGCACAAGCGCACGCGCTCATCATGCAGGAAGACCGCTTTATGGGCTTGGGCGCCCCCGGCTTGGCGCTGGACGGCTGCGAGATGCACCACAAGTTGCTGGTTGCCTACGACAAGATTCATGCAGCGGTTTGAAGTCATCGATGCCATCGCATGGATTGCCGCGCTACGCTCGCAATGACGGTAAAGAGGCATGGCGTCATGGACAAAAGCTTGTCCTTGCGAGGAGCGCAGGGACGCGGTAATCCATGTGGTTAACTCCTGACTGGCCGGCGCCAGCTGGCGTCCACGCCATTTGCACTACGCGCTCGGGTGGGGTGTCGGTTGCGCCCTATGACAGCCTGAACCTTGGTGACCATGTGGGCGATGACCCTGCTCACGTGGTCACCAACCAGGCCATTTTTGAGCAGGCCATCGGTGCTCATCCGGTATTTTTGAACCAGGTCCACGGCATCCATGTGGTGACGCTGGATGCAACCACCCCGGGCGGCCCGACGGCCGACGCCAGCCTGACCAAACTGCCCGGCCTGGCCTGCACGGTGATGGTGGCAGACTGCCTGCCTGTGCTGTTTGCTACTGACGATGGTCGGCGGGTGGCAGCTGCCCACGCCGGCTGGCGCGGTCTTGCGGGGCAGGGCGGTGTGGGCATTCTTGAGGCAACGGTCAAGCACTTGCTGACCACAGACATGCAGACCAAAGGCATCCTTGCCTGGCTGGGGCCGTGCATTGGCCCGCAGGCGTTCGAGGTGGGTGATGAGGTGCGCGCCGCTTTCACCGCAAGCGATCCGCGGGCAGCTGATTGTTTCAAACCACTGGCGCTGACATCGGGCAAATGGCTGGCTGACCTGGCCGCGCTGGCGCATCTGCGGCTACGCGCCATGGGCGTCAGCCAGATTTACGGCAATGACAGCAGTGCTGCCTGGTGCACGGTCGGCAATGTCTCACACTTCTTTTCGTACCGGCGCGACCGCGTCACTGGCCGCTTCTGCGCCAGCGTCTGGTGCCATGACTGAGGCTCTCTGCGCAGCCTGCAACTCGGCGGTTTCTCGCGCCTTAATGGCACGCCTGCGGGCCGGTGTTCCCATCACATACAACACCAGCGCCAACGGCAGCACGCCATACAAAACAAAAGTGATAATGCCGCCCAGCAGCGTGCCAGTGCTGTGGGTAGCTTCGGCTACGGCCATGAGAATGGCTACGTAGAACCAGGCGATTGCAACGATGTACATGATGGTGAAGTAATTTTTTTAAGACAATCGGACCGAGTCAGGGTTTCGACGGGCTCGGTAGGCGATACTATTGGATTTTGATAATTGACCAACTTAGATAAGGATACGCATGAAGGAAGACGTTCAGGAGCTTTGGCTCCAATCGGCCAAAAATTTTCAGCAAACCATGGCAGAGAGCATGACCAAGGCTTTTGAGTCGTTCCAGAACATGGATTTGGGAGGTGCCAGTACCAAGCTGATGAATCCGGTCAGCAAGCACCCCAAAATCAAGTTTTCGCCGGAAAAATTGCAGGCGCTGCAACATCAATACATGCGCGAGGCAGCCGATTTATGGGCTGACAGCGTTCAAGGCAAGCTGACTGTCACCGATCGCCGTTTTGCCGACGATGCCTGGTCTGCCAGCCCTACGGCTACCTTTACTGCCGCCGCCTATTTGCTCAACGCCAAAACGCTGATCCAACTGGCCGATGCCGTCGATACTGATGCCAAAACACGCGCCCGCATTCGCTTTGCTGTTGAACAGATCAACGCTGCCACCGCCCCCAGCAATTTCATGGCCCTGAACGCCGAGGCGCAACAAAAAGCCATTGAAACCCAGGGCAAAAGTATCGCCCAAGGCATTCAGAATCTGCTGCACGACATCCAGCAGGGCCATGTGTCGATGACCGACGAAAGCATTTTCGAAGTCGGCAAAAACGTGGCCACCACAGAAGGTGCCGTGGTGTTCGAGAATGAGTTGATTCAACTCATTGAATACAAGCCGCTGACCGACAAAGTCTATGAAAAGCCATTTTTGCTGGTGCCGCCGAGCATCAACAAGTTTTATATCCTTGATTTGCAGCCCGAGAACTCGCTGATCCGCTACGCCGTGGCGCAAGGCCATCGCACTTTTGTGGTGAGCTGGCGCAACCCTGATGCCTCGCTGGCCAAGGCGACCTGGGACGACTTTATCGAAGATGCGGTCATCAAGGCGATCCACGTCACACAAGACATCACGGGTGAAAAAACCATCAATGCGCTGGGCTTCTGCGTCGGTGGCACCATGTTGGGCACCGCCCTGGCAGTTCTGGCTGCGCGTGGCGAAAAGCCGGTGGCCAGTGCCACCTTCCTGACCTCCATGCTTGACTTTTCCGACACCGGTGTGCTCGACGTCTTCATCGACGAAGGTTTTGTCAAGTACCGCGAGCAGGAAATGGGCAAGGGCGGCCTGATGAAGGGCAAAGACCTGGCCAGCACGTTCAGCTTTTTGCGCCCCAACGAACTGGTCTGGAACTATGTGGTGGGCAACTACCTCAAGGGCGAAAACCCGCCGCCCTTTGACCTGCTGTACTGGAATAGCGATTCCACCAATCTGCCAGGCCCGTTCTACGCCTGGTACTTGCGCAACACCTACCTTGAAAACAACCTGACCAAGCCGGGCAAGGCCACCGTCTGCGGCGAAAAGATCGACCTCGGCCTGGTTGACATGCCGGTTTACATCTACGGCTCGCGTGAAGACCATATTGTGCCGATTGGCGGCGCTTATGCCTCCACGCAGTATTTGGCAGGCAAAAAACGCTTCGTCATGGGGGCATCTGGCCACATTGCCGGTGTCATCAACCCGCCAGCCAAAGGCAAGCGCAGCCACTGGATTCGAGAAGACGGCAAGCTGCCCAAGTCAGCTGATGAATGGCTGACCGGCGCCACCGAACACAAGGGCAGTTGGTGGACCGACTGGTCGAACTGGCTGGCCACTCAGGCGGGCAAAGAAATTGCCGCGCCCAAGACCTATGGTAAAGGCAAATACAAGGCCATCGAGCCTGCGCCAGGCCGTTACGTCAAGGCCAAAGCATAATTATTTCGTTTGATTTTTAACTCAACCTCAGGAGACTTCATGGAAGACATCGTTATCGTTTCAGCAGCACGCACCGCCGTGGGTAAATTTGGTGGTTCTTTGGCCAATATTCCGGCGCCTGACCTGGGTGCTATCGTCATCAAGGCCATTTTGGCCAAGACTGGCGTGGGCGCAGATCAAATCGGTGAGGTCATCCTGGGCAACGTGCTCACTGCCGGCCTTGGACAAAACCCGGCACGCCAGGCACTGCTGAAAAGTGGTATTCCAAAAGAAGCGCCCGCCCTTACCATCAACTGCGTCTGCGGCTCCGGCCTGAAGGCCGTTGCCTTGGCTTACCAGGCCGTCGCCACCGGTGACAGCGACATCGTCATTGCCGGCGGTCAGGAAAACATGAGCGCTGCACCTCACGTGTTGCCCAATTCGCGCAACGGCCAGCGCATGGGTGACTGGAAGATGATCGACACCATGATCTTTGACGGTCTGTGGGACATCTACAACAATTACCACATGGGTATCACTGCCGAAAACGTGGCACGTACCTGCTGCATCAGCCGCGACATGCAAGACGCCATGGCGTTGTCCAGCCAGCTGAAAGCCGCCGCCGCGCAAGATGCGGGCAGGTTCAAGGACGAAATTGTTGACGTGCTGATTCCTCAGCGCAAGGGTGATCCCTTGGTGTTCAACGTTGATGAATTTTTAAACCGCAAAACCAACGCTGACGCTTTGGCTGGTTTGCGCCCGGCCTTCGACAAGACGGGTAGTGTCACCGCAGGCAACGCATCCGGTATCAACGACGGTGCCGCTGCCGTGATGGTGATGACGGCCAAAAAAGCTGCAGCTCTTGGACTGACGCCGTTGGGGCGCATTGCGTCTTTTGGCACCACGGGGGTTGACCCGGCCCACATGGGCTTGGGACCGATTGCGGCTTCGCGCAAGGCGCTGGCTCGCGCTGGCTGGAGCGTGGGCGATGTCGATTTGTTTGAATTGAATGAGGCCTTTGCGGCACAGGCTTGCGCGGTCAACCAGGAACTGGAAGTGGATACGACCAGAGTGAACGTCAACGGCGGCGCCATTGCCATTGGTCATCCGATCGGCGCGTCCGGCTGCCGCATTTTGGTGACGCTGTTGCACGAAATGCAGCGCCGCGATGCCAAAAAGGGTCTTGCCAGCCTGTGTATCGGTGGCGGCATGGGGGTTGCCCTCACCATTGAACGCTGATGATTTAATTTAATTCAGTCTGTTTTCAATTTAACAAAGAGGAGAAGTTCATGAGTAAAAAAGTAGCATACGTTACCGGTGGCATGGGTGGCATCGGTACCGCAATCTGCCAGCGCCTGAGCAAAGAAGGTTTCACGGTCATTGCCGGCTGTGGCCCGACGCGTGACTATGGCAAGTGGCTGGCTGAACAGGCCGCACTGGGCTTCACGTTTTATGCGTCTGCCGGCAATGTGGGTGACTGGGATTCCACCGTGGAAGCCTTTTCTAAAGCCAAGGCTGAGCACGGCAGCATCGACGTGCTGATCAACAACGCCGGCATCACCCGTGACCGCATGTTTGTAAAAATGTCGCGTGAAGACTGGGATGCGGTGATCGAAACCAACCTTAATTCCATGTTCAACGTGACCAAGCAAGTGGTTGGTGACATGGTTGAAAAGAGCTGGGGTCGCATCATCAACATCTCCAGCGTGAACGGCGTCAAGGGGCAGGCGGGTCAGACCAACTACTCGGCTGCCAAGGCCGGCATGCACGGTTTCAGCATGGCCCTGGCGCAAGAGTTGGCCACCAAAGGTGTGACGGTCAACACCGTGAGCCCAGGCTACATCGGCACCGACATGGTCAAGGCGATCCGCCAAGAAGTGCTCGACAAGATCATCGCCACGGTGCCGGTCAAGCGCCTGGGCGAGCCCTCTGAGATCGCTTCCATCATTGCCTGGCTGGCGTCTGACGAAGGCGGCTACGCTACCGGCGCCGAGTTCTCGGTGAACGGCGGCTTGCACATGGGCTAAATGCCGCGTAAAGCAGGCGTGTTGTAGCTGCAGGTCTGAAATTTGTCTCGTACACTAAAGATCATGACACGCTACAACACTCCTTTTGAAATCCACGTGCATGGCCAGGTGAGCCTGCGTGGTGATGTGACGTTTGAGCATCTGCAAGATGCGCTCAAGCCACTCTGGAAATACGCCGGCAGTCGCTCACTGGCTGATGCGGCGGGCAGTTTTTACGAAGACGAGCCCGGCATTCAATTCGACGCCAAAGACCATTTACTGCAAATGTGCTGGACCGTCGAGGGCGATGACGATTTTCGCCAAGCCTTGGACGAAATGTGCATGAACCTCAACGAAGTGGCCCTGACCGGCGCTGCCATTGAGGTGACTTTTTATGACACCGATTTTGAAGACGAGGACGAGGACGCCGACCCCGAAGCCGAGTCGCGTGACGACTTCATCATGCTCTTTGTCGGCCCAGATCCGGCTGCCATCATGCAGGTGCAGCGCGATTTGCTGGTGCAAGACGTGATCAGCCTGATGGAGCGTCATTTTGATGGCGCCGAGCTCGGTGGCGTGGTGGCTGCGGTCGATCAGCTGTTTGGTCAGCGCTTCAACGACCTGGTCAATTCACTGCAATTGGGCAAACCGCCGCGCGGCACCGGCGGCGGCTCCGGTGGCATGGGTCATGGCGGGCGCAAGCCGCGCCATTTGCATTAAGGTCGTTTTGTAGGGTCGAATTCATTCGACCATGGCGGACTGAAGTCCGCCCCACAAGCAACCAACATCAAGCGTATTTGCGCAATTCCTGCTTGGCAATGGCATTGCGGTGCACCTCATCAGGGCCATCGGCAAAGCGCAGCGTGCGCGCGCAGGTGTAGGCATAGGCCAGTGGAAAGTCGTCGCACATGCCGGCACCACCAAAGACCTGCATGGCCCAGTCGATCACCTCGCAGGCCATCTTTGGCGCCACTACCTTGATCATGGCAATCTCGTTTTTGGCCAGCTTGTTGCCGCCCACGTCCATCATCCAGGCGGCCTTGAGCGTCAACAGGCGCGCCATGTCGATCTTGCAGCGCGCGTCGGCAATGCGCTCCTGAGTCACCGTTTGCGCCGCCAGCGGCTTGCCGAAGGCAATGCGTTGGCTGCTGCGTCGGCACATCAGTTCCAGCGCCCGTTCGGCCAGCCCGATGAGCCGCATGCAATGGTGAATACGCCCCGGCCCGAGGCGCCCCTGAGCGATTTCAAAGCCGCGGCCTTCGCCCAGCAGGATGTTGCTTACCGGCACGCGCACGTCTTTGAATGAAATTTCCATGTGGCCGTGGGGCGCGTCGTCGTAGCCCATGATGTTGAGTGGGCGCAGGACCTGCACGCCAGGCGTGTTGACGGGCACAAGGACCATACTTTGCTGTACGTGGCGCTCAGCCGAAGGGTCGGTTTTTCCCATCACGATGTAGATCACGCAGCGCGGGTCGCCGGCGCCACTGATCCACCACTTGCGGCCATTGATCACGTAGTCATCGCCATCACGCACCATGCTGGTCTCGATGTTGGTGGCATCGCTGGAGGCGACGTCGGGCTCGGTCATGGCAAAGGCCGAGCGGATGGTGCCGTCCAGCAAGGGCTTGAGCCAGCGCATCTTGTGTTCAGCTGAACCGTAGCGGGCGATGGTTTCCATGTTGCCGGTATCGGGCGCCGAGCAGTTGAAGACTTCACTCGCCCAAGGCACACGGCCCATGATTTCCGCCAGTGGCGCGTATTCCTGGTTGGTCAGACCGGCGCCGTCAAAGCCGGCCGCCTGCGCGCTGTCCACAGGCAAGAATAGGTTCCATAGGCCCTGCTCTCGGGCCTTGAGCTTGAGATTTTCAATGGTTTGCAGGGGCGTCCAGCGCTTGCCCAACGCGGTGTTGGCTTCGACTTCGGCGTGGTGCGCGCCCTCCGCAGGGTAAATGTGGTCGGCCATGAACTGTAGCAGCCGGGCTTGGAGTTCTTTGGTTTTGGGTGAGTAGTCAAAGTCCATAGGATGCTTTCAAAAAGATGTTCATGTGTCAGGCGCGCTGGGCGAACTGCCAGGCCAGCTCGGCCAGCGGGCGGGCGCCTGCGGCAGCACTGACAGCTTGTGCGCTGGCTGCCGTGCCGGCTTCCACCCGTTTGCCGATGCCTTGCAGAATGGCGGCCATGCGAAACAGGTTGTAGGCCAGGTAAAAGTTCCAGTCCTGCGCCAGTCGCTCGGGCGTCGTCAGGTGAGTTTGCTCGCAATAGCGGCGGATGTAATCTTCTTCCGACGGAATGCCGAGGCTCGCCCAGTCGAGCCCGCCAATGCCGCGAAAGGCGCCGGGCGGGATGTGCCAAGCCATGCAGTGGTAACTGAAGTCGGCCAGTGGATGGCCCAGCGTGGAGAGTTCCCAGTCCAGCACGGCGATGATGCGCATCTCGGTGGGGTGGAACATCAGGTTATCGAGCCGGTAGTCGCCATGCACGATGCTGACCATGGCCGGGTCGCGCGCCATCTCGGGAATGTGATTGGGTAGCCACGCCATGAGGCTGTCCATCTGCGCGATGGGCTGCGTGATTGAGGCCACATATTGCCGACTCCAGCGGCCAATCTGGCGCTCGAAATAATTGCCGGGTTTGCCGAAGCTTGCCAAACCGCATTGCGCGTAGTCCACGCTGTGCAGCGCCGCCAACACGCGATTCATCTCATGGTAGATGGCGGTGCGCTCTGGCGGGGTCATGCCGGGCAGCGACTGGTCCCAGAAAATGCGCCCTTCCATGAATGCCATGATGTAAAAAGCGCGGCCAATGACCGACTCGTCTTCACACAGGCACAGCATGCGCGGCACCGGGACTGCAGTGCCAGCCAGGCCCGACATCACGGCAAACTCGCGCTCAATGGCGTGCGCCGACGGCAGCAGCTTGGCGGCAGGCCCGGGCTTGCCGCGCATCACATAGGTTTGCGAGGGCGTGATGAGCTTGAAGGTGGGGTTGGACTGCCCGCCCTCGAAAGCTTCGAGCGTCAAAGGACCTGCAAAACCGGGTAAATGGGTTTGCAGCCAGGCGGCCAGCGCGGCGGTATCGAAGGGTAGGGGGTGAATCAGTTGGGACATTGTGATGTTGAGTGAAGCGAAGTCATCCGGGTAAATCTATCAGGGGCTTGACGCTGCGATGCGCGTCAAGGCTTCGCGATCCCGCACCACCAGGCCACCCGGTTCGATGCGGATGGCGTCTTCGCGCTCCATGGTCTTGAGCTCTTGGTTGACGCGCTGGCGCGAAGCGCCGAGCAGTTGAGCCAGTTCCTCTTGCGCCAACTGCAAGCCAATGCGCATTTCTGCGCCATTGCTTAGCGAGGGCACACCGTAGCTGCGTACCAGGTGCAGCAACTGCTTGGCCAACCGCGCCCGCAAGGGTAGGGTGTTGAGGTCCTCCACCAGGCCATACAGTTGGCGGATGCGCCGGGCGTGCAGACGCAACAGGGCTTCGTAAAGTTCGGCATGCTGCGCCAGAATCTTGTTGAAATCGGCGCGCGCCACGCACAGCAGGGTGCTGTCGCCGTGGGCATATACATCGTGGGTGCGGCGGTCGCCATCGAACATCGCCACATCGCCAAACCAGATGCCGGGCTCGACATAGGTCAACGTGATCAGCTTGCCCGAAATGGTGGTCGAGCTGACACGCACCGCCCCTTTTGCGCAGGCGATCCACTCCAGGGCCTGCTCGCCGCGGGCAGTGATCAGGTCGCCGTCTTGGTAGCGTCGAACGTAGGCACATCGCAATATATCGTGTCGAAGAGAGGGGGAAAGACCAGAAAACCAGCGCCCTGCGTTGATGGCTGAGCGCTCTTCGATGGTAAGGATAGGTTCATTCATGCGCTGTCTTGTGGGTGACTTGAAACGGCTATGTAGTCACTTCGGCGACTTGTCAGGCGTCAAAAACTAGCGCCGTACCTGCAAGGCGCCAGGATTGACGATGTTGGTGGGCCGGCCCTTGATGAAGTTGACGACATTGTCAAAGGCTGCGCTGAAATACATCTCGTAGCTGTCTTGCTCGACGTAACCGATGTGCGGTGTGCAAATGCAGTTTTCCAGACGCAGCAGCGCGTGACCCTGCAAAATGGGCTCGCTTTCATACACGTCAACCGCGCCCAGGCCCGGTCGACCCCGGTTGAGCGCGCTGATGAGCGCATCGTGCTCAATCAGCTCAGCCCGTGAGGTGTTGACCAGCAGGGCGGTGGGCTTCATGCGCGACAGGTCATCCAGGCGCACGATGCCTTCGGTTTGCTCGTTCAGCCGCAGATGCAGTGACAGCACATCAGACTCTTCAAAAAATGAATCGCGACTCAACGCTGCCTCATAGCCCAGCTGTATGGCCAGTTCCCGGCTGGGGGCGCGACCCCACACCAAAATCCGCATGCCAAAAGCCTTGCCATACCCGGCCACCAATTGGCCGATGCGGCCAAAGCCCCAAATTCCCAGAGTGCGCCCCTTGAGCACGGTGCCAAGGCCAAAATTAGCTGGCATGGCGCCCGATTTCAGTCCGGACTGCTGCCATGCGCCATGCTTGAGGTTGCCGATGTATTGGGGTAGCCGTCGGGTGGCGGCCATGATCAGCGCCCAGGTTAACTCTGCCGGTGCCACCGGTGAGCCTGTGCCTTCGGCGACAGCAATGCCACGCTCGGTACAGGCGTTGACATCAACATGCTCGCCGACCCGGCCGGTTTGCGAAATCAACTTGAGTTTGGGGAGTTTTTCGATCAGCGCGCGTGGCAGATGGGTGCGCTCGCGGTTGAGCACAATCACGTCAGCGTCCTTGAGTCGCACTGACAGCTGTCCCAAGCCCTTGACAGTGTTGGTATAGACCTTGGCTTGGTAAGACTCCAGCTTGGCCGAGCAAGCCAGTTTGCGCACCGCATCCTGGTAATCGTCAAGAATCACTATGTTCATGACACGGATTGTGCCTTGATGGCTGGCACTGTCGGCAAAACTCGTCCAAAAATAGGGACGAGACAAACGATTTAGTGACTGTGTTCGATCGCTGCCAAACGGTCCAACTCAGCACAGACATCGGCCATACGCCCTGAAATCACCAGACGTCCGGCCTGAGAAGATGGTTGACCTGCCTCTACCACGCGCAGCACGCGCAAGGGCCGCAAGGTGACGGCATTGCCGCGGGTGCAGGCCCTGGGGTGGGGTGGCTTAAAGTGAACCACGTTTGAAAACAGAATGGGGGGTGAGTGTGCAATGTTCATTTTTTGGTGGCTTTGGCTGGGTGGTACGGCAAGCAAGGTCAGGGTCAGATGTGGCTTACATCAGCATGGTGTTGCGGATCAGGCCGACCGCCAGCCCCTCAATTTCAAAGGCTTCGCCAGGCTCGACCACGATGGTCTGGTAGTCCGGGTTTTCGGGGTGGAGCTCGATCAAGTTGTCGTGGCGCATGAAACGCTTGACGGTGACCTCGTCGCCAAGCCGGGCCACCACAATCTGTCCGTTTTTCGCCTCACGGGTGCTTTGCACCGCAAGCAGGTCGCCGTCCATGATGCCGGCGTCACGCATCGACATGCCGCGCACTTTGAGCAGGTAGTCGGGTTTGCGCTGGAACAGGCTGTCTTCCACGTAATAGGTTTTGTCGATGTGTTCCTGCGCCAAAATGGGGGAACCGGCCGCCACGCGCCCGATCAGTGGCAGAGCCAGTTGGCCCGCAAAGTCTGCCACCGACTGCACCAGCGACTTGTTGCGTGAGGCGTTGATGGCCTGCAACGCGTCGTTTTTCAGGCGGATGCCGCGCGAGGTGCCGCTGACCAGCTCTATGGCACCCTTGCGGGCCAGCGCCTGCAAATGCTCTTCGGCGGCGTTGGCTGATTTGAACCCGAGCTCGGCGGCAATTTCGGCGCGTGTGGGTGGCGCCCCGGTGCTGGCAATGGCGCGCTGGATAAGATCGAGGATCTGTTGCTGGCGATCAGTCAGTTTGGGTCTGATGAGCATGACGACTCCTGGGTGTAATGAGATAAGGCACTGGGTTCTTATCCAGTGACTGTATTTTTAACCAGTTTTTGAAAGACTGCAAGTGGTGAATCGAAAAAACTTGAAATCGGTTGTGGTGCTGGGCACGGGTGGCACCATCGCCGGGAAAGCGGCCAGTGCCACTGACAACCTTGGCTATAGCGCTGCCCAGGTGGGCGTGGCCGATTTGCTAACGGGCGTACCAGGCTTGGCGGAGGTGCTTCATGGGGACGCACTGGTTTCGGAACAAGTGGCCCAAATCGACAGCAAGGACATGAGCTTTGCGATCTGGACACAACTGGCGCTGCGCGTCCAGCATCACTTGGCGCAAGACGAGGTGAGCAGCGTGGTCATCACACACGGCACCGACACGCTCGAAGAGACCGCTTTTTTCCTGCATGCCGTGCTACCTGCCGCGCTGCAGTTGCATAAGCCCGTGGTGCTGACCTGCGCCATGCGGCCGGCCTCGAGCCACAACCCTGATGGCCCGCAAAATTTGCTTGATGCAGTGGCGCTGGCACGCACCGGCGGCGCCTGCGGTGTGATGGTGGTGTGTGCCGGCGTGGTGCACAGCGCCCTGGCGGTGCAGAAAGTGCATGTGTACCGCCTCGACGCCTTCAGTTCGGGCGACACCGGGCCGCTCGGATATGTGGAGGAAGGGCGCTTGCGCCTGGTCAAAAACTGGCCGCTCACGCTGAGCCATCAAGCGGCGATTTCACCCGAAAAAATTGCCGCGATCACGGCCTGGCCACGGGTCGAGATTGTCATGAACTACGCCGGCGGCAGTGCTGCTGTGGTGGATGCGTTACTGCAATCCTCGCCATCGACACCAGCGCTGCAAGGTTTGATAGTGGCGGGTACCGGCAACGGCACGCTGCATGTTGAACTCTTCAAAGCCCTGCAGCGTGCCGAGCGGGCCAGCGTGCGGGTGATACGCACCAGTCGCTGTGGCGAGGGACGCGTGTTGCCGGTGGCAGGCAGCGCGTTCCCCGAAAGTAACGGGCTCTCGCCTGTCAAGGCCCGCGTGGCCCTGATGCTTGATTTGATGTAGGAGGCTCGCACCGGGCCGATGGTTTTGGCGGCAATGGCGGTGATGGCGTCAATGGCGCCGCTCCTTCAAGAGCTGGCCCTGGCGTTTAGCTTTCCAGCGCAGCAAAGGCGCGCGCTGTGATGTCTTCGACGCTACCAGTGCCGCTGATGGCGCGGTATTTGGGTGCGGCGACCGGGTTGGCCTTGGCCCAATTGCTGTAGTAGTCAACCAGCGGGCGGGTTTGCGCGCTGTAGACTTCCAGCCGTTTCTTGACTGTTTCTTCCTTGTCATCTTCGCGCTGCACCAGCGGCTCGCCGGTAACGTCATCGACGCCGGCCACTTTGGGCGGGTTGAAGGTGACGTGGTAGGTGCGGCCTGATGGCGGGTGCGAACGGCGGCCGCTCATGCGGTCGATGATGGCCTCAAAAGGCACGTCGATTTCCAGCACGTAGTCGAGCTTGACGCCGGCGGCCTTCATGGCATCGGCTTGTGGAATGGTGCGCGGAAAACCGTCAAACAGGAAACCCTTGGCACAATCTGGCTGGGCAATGCGCTCCTTGACCAGGTTGATGATCAGGTCGTCGCTGACCAGGCCACCCGCGTCCATCACTTGCTTGGCCTGCACACCCAAAGGTGTGCCCGCCTTGACGGCAGCGCGCAACATGTCACCAGTGGAAATTTGCGGTATGCCGTATTTTTGGCAAATAAACGTGGCTTGCGTGCCTTTACCAGCGCCGGGTGCGCCCAACAAAATGAGTTTCATACTTGTCCTCGGGTACTTTGAAAATTGATGCGATATGTCGGCCTTGAGAATAGCACGCAAGAGCTTGGGCAAGGCTTACACGTTTTCCCCTATCTGTGCTTTAACCGCCCAGCAAACGCCTCACCCGCTCCAGGTCTGCGAGGGTGTCCACACCGGGGCCGGGCGCGTGTTCGGTGATGTGCACGGCAATGCGATGCCCGTGCCACAAGGCGCGCAATTGCTCAAGCGATTCGGTGCGCTCCAGTGGCGCTTGCGCCAGTTTGGGAAACAGGCGCAAAAAGCTGACCCGGTAGGCGTAAATGCCGATGTGCCGCAACGGTGCCGGGGTGGGCAACTGGTCGGGCGCATCGCGCGGGAAGGCAATCGGCGCGCGGCTGAAATACAGCGCCATGTGCTGGGCGTCGAGCACCACCTTGACCACGTTGGGGTTGTGAAAATCTGCCACATTGTCAAGCGCATGGGCCGCCGTGCTCATGGCAGCTTGCGGCCGCCGGGCCAGCAGGTGGGCGACATCGGTGATGAGTTGCGGGTCGATGAGTGGTTCGTCGCCCTGCACATTGACCACAATGGCGTCATCGGGCAAGGCCAGCAGGTCGCAAGCCTCGGCCAGCCGGTCGCTGCCCGAGGGGTGGTCGGCACGGGTCAGCACGGCCGTGATGCCGTAGGCCTGGCAAGCGGTGAATATCTCGAGGCTGTCGCCGGCCACTGCCACGCTTTGGGCGCCGGAGCGCAGCGCCTGCTGCGCCACCCGCACCACCATCGGCACGCCGGCCAGGTCGGCGAGCGGTTTGTTGGGCAGACGGGTGGAGGCCAGCCGTGCTGGAATCAAAACAGTGAAGGTCAAGGCTTACGCCCTTCCTCAATCTCGGTGTCGGTCAAGGCTCTGGCCTCGTTTTCGAGCAACACCGGAATGCCGTCGCGCACCGGGTAAGCCAGGCGGGCGCTGAGCGAGACCAGTTCCTCGGCGTCGTGCTTGTAGATAAGCGGCCCCTTGGTGACGGGGCAAACCAGTAATTCAAGTAGTCGTGTGTCCATGCGGCAATGATAGCGTTCTGGCGGCAGCGTTCGAATAGCTCAATGCATTAAAAGTGGCTCAAGCCGCATGTCCAGGGCCTGCCAGAAAGCGGCTTCGGGTTCAAATACAAGGGGAACGGCCAGTGCATCAGGCTCCATGGCCCACAATTTGACCGCATCTTTTTCGGTGCACAGCACGGTGCAGGCGCCGTCAGCGTTGCCGGCCCAGCCACTGAAATCAGCGTGATCAGGCAGTGCGATCGTTTTGGCCAGCGGCAGGCCCCGGGCGCGCAACATGGCAAAAAATGCCTCCGGTTTGGCAATGGCAGCGACTGCCAACAGCGGTTTGCCCGCCACCAGATCGGCCAGGGCCACGCGGCTATCGTCAGCGCGCAAGGCGTGGCTTGCCAACTGGCGGCTGGCGCGAAAACCGTCGGCAAAAGCGGGTTGCTGGCCGGTGTGCAGCAGCATGTCGAGCGCACGAGGCCAGGGTTCCCGCAAGGGGCCGGCGGGTAGCAAAAAGCCGTTGCCCACGCCCCTGTCGTCAAAGACGCCAATCTCCAGATCGCGTTGCAGCTGTGTATGTTGCAGGCCATCGTCACACACGATCAGCTGGATGCGCGGGTGCTCGTCCAGTAAGGCGCGCCCGGCCTGCGCCCGACTGGCCGCCACAAACACCGGAGCCGAAGTACGGCGGCGGATTAGCACCGGCTCGTCGCCCACGTCTTGTACCGCGCTGTCGACAAAAACCTCCAGGCATTCCTGGCTGCGGCGGCCATAGCCACGTGAGACCACGCCCACCTGAAAGCCGCGCGCCCGCAAATGTTGCACCAGCGCTATCACCACAGGAGTTTTGCCGGCGCCGCCCGCCACCACGTTGCCGACCACAATCACTGGCACCGGCAGCCGTTCTGACGTTAACCAGCCCTCACGGTACAGCGCCCGGCGCAGGCGCACCAGCAGCCCATACAGCAAGGACAGCGGCCACAGCAGCCAGGCCAGCCAACCGCGATGCTGCCAGGCATCGGTCAAGCGGTGGCCGTGCACAGGCGCTGCCTCAGTCATGGTTTAAAGCGTGCCATATGCACAGCTTGTTCATGAACAAACCGTCAGGGCGCGCGACCGGGGGTGGACGACACCGAGGCAAAAGTGATTTGCGTCAGGCCGACGCGGCGCGCGGCTTCCATCACGCTGATGACTGCCTGGTGCCGGGCGTTGGCGTCAGCGTGGATGATGACCACCGACTCGGGGCCCGCTTTGGCGCCGGCCTGCAAGGCGCTGGCCAGGTCGTCCACGCTGCGGCCGTTCACCACCTGCTTGTTGACGCTGTACTGGCCCTCGGCGCTGACCGAAACCAGCACTTCACGGGCGTAGTCGCGCTGCGCATCAGCATCGGCCACCGGCAGTTGGAGCTGCATTTCGGTGAATTTGCTGTAGGTGGTGGTGAGCATCAGAAAAATCAGGATCACGAGCAGCACGTCAATGAACGGGATCAGGTTGATCTCGGGCTCTTCTTTGGGGCGCACCCGGAAATTCATCATGCTGGATTGCTCGCTTGGATGCGCCTACTTGCGCAAGGTGAAAAGATGGCGTGCCAGGCGCTCGGAGGCCAGTTCCAGCGTCAGCAGGTATTCATCGACGCGGGCGCGAAAGTAGCGCCAGAAAATCAGCGACGGAATGGCCACGATCAAGCCGAAAGCGGTGTTGTACAGCGCCACAGAAATGCCGTGCGCCAGTTGTGCCGGGTTGCCGCCCATGTTGACGCCCGTGGGTTGCGAGCCAAAGATCTCAATCATGCCGACCACGGTGCCAAACAGGCCCATCAGCGGCGCCACCGAGGCAATGGTCGCCAGCGCGCTGAGGTAGCGCTCCAGCCGGTGTGCCACTTGGCGGCCAGTGGCTTCCATGCTGGCGCGTAGCTCGTCTTCGGTGCATTTGGGGTTGGTGTTGAGCGAGCGCAGGCCGGCGGCCAGCACTTCGCCCAGGGCCGAGTTTTGTTCGAGCTTGGTCACTACATCAGGGCCGGGCACGCTCAGGCGGGTCACAGTCAGCACTTCTTCGAGCAGCCGGGGTGGCGCCACTTTGATGGTTTGCAGGTTGATAAAGCGCTCGATGATCAGCGCCATGGCCAGTATCGAGCAGGCCACCAAGGGCCAGATCGGCCAGCCTGCGGCTTGTAGGATGGAAAACAAATTTAAACTCCGCTGAAAGATTAAGCTGCTGAATTATGGCGCAGGGGGCAGGTGCGGCGGACGCCTTTACTCGTAACCCGGGCTGCGGACGGGGCGGACGCCGGGGGCTCATACGCTTCGCTTTTTAAAATCGCCCCCGACATCCGCCCCATCCACATCGCTGGAGACTGTTCGAGTGCGACTGCACTGCGTGCTGGTCAGATATCAGTTTTCCATCCATCCAGCATCCTTTCACTTTCGAACTGCCTGGATTCGCCTTGGATCGGGTCGATGAATTCAAGGCGTTTGGCCAGCAATTGCAGCGGCTTGGCGTAGTCCACCTGACCTTCGGGCGTGAGGGTGGGGTAGAGACCGTCGTTCAGAATCGGCAGGCCCAAGCCCAGCATGTGCACGCGCAATTGGTGGCGTTGGCCGGTGACTGGTTTGAGCTGGTAACGCGCCAGTGCGCCGCGCACCTCAAGCACATCTATGTGCGTGATGGCGTTGGGCTCGCCTGGCACCTCGTGCTGTAGCATGAAGTGGCCCGCTTCGCGGATGCGGCTGGTGCGTGTTTGTGGCCAAGTCAGGTCAGGTCGCCACGGCGCAATCGCTTGGTAGGTTTTGTGCACCTGGTGCTGGCTGAATAGCGCGCAGTAGGCGGCGCGGCTG
>PFUD01000019.1 GCA_002789915.1 Comamonadaceae bacterium CG_4_9_14_3_um_filter_60_33
AGCACCGTGCCATCACCCCACACGCTGATGTCGGCCTTGTGCGCCTGGGCTTCGGCCGACAACAAAAAGTTGGCCAGCACCTGGGCACCGGCCCGGGCCTTGGCATTGACCGGGATCGCCACAAAGTGCACATTGCCGATGGTGCCGTCACGCCAGCCAAAGCTGTAGGCGCTGGGCGGCAACTGCTTGCTGACGATCAGGTTGGCGGCTTCGTTGGGGTTGAAGGTGAGCGAGATTTTCAACTCTCCGTCGGCCAGCATGCGGTGCATTTCAGCGGCGCTGACCGGGAAGGTTTTGCCGTTGCGCCACAGCCGGGGGTGCAACTGGTCCAGGTAGGCCCACAGTGGCTGCGTGGCGCGGGCGAACGCTGGCGCGGTCACCGCCTGCTGCAGAACGGCACGGTCGGGCGCCAGCGCCAGCAGCAGTTGCTTGACAAAGGTGGTGCCATGAAAATCAGGCGGTTTGGGGTAGCTCACGCGCCCCGGGTTGGCCTGGGCAAACGTCAGCAGTTCAGCCGCCGAGCGCGGTGGCGCGGGCGTTTTGGCGCGGTCGGCAATAAAGGTGAGCTGCGCCGTGCCCCAGGGCGACTCGAAGCCCTGCGTCGGCACCGAAAAATCACTGCGCACCGGCTTGTTCAAGTCCACCAGGCCCCAGTTGGGCAGCGCTTCAGCCCACGGGCCATACAACAAGCCACCCTCTTTCAGATTGCGAAAGTTCTCGCCGTTGATCCACATCAGGTCGATCGAACCATCGCTCTTGCGGCCTGCCGCGAGTTCGGTCTGCACGCGTTTGACCACTTCGGCGGTGTCGGTGACCTTGACGTGTTTGACCTCGACCCCGTAGCGCACTTTCACCTCTTTGGCCACCCAGGCAATGTAGGCGTTGGTGGCCTCGCTGCCGCCCCAGGCGTTGAAATACACGGTCTGGCCTTTGGCCTCGTTTTGCAGGCTTGACCAGTCCGCGCTGGCCATGGCAGGCATCCCCAGACTGAGGACCATGGCGGCAAGGGTAGTCAATTTCATGGAAATACTCCGTTCAAAAATAGTCAAGACGTTTTGGTTGGGCTTGTGGCCCTGCATCTTACAAAACCGGCAGCTGTCAGCCCATTGACGCCCTTTGGCTCAGGAGAACAGGCGTGTCAGGGTTTGAAATTCGGCTTGCACCCGCGCCACGGTCTGCATGGACAAATAGTCGTCCACGCGCGAACGCACATGGCTGATCAGCGCGGCATCGCTGTTGTCCTGCGACCAATCTTCGCCGTCGGCGCAGCCGTTGCGGGGCCGGGTGGACTCGACCCGCCATTTGGCGCACCAGGTCACCGACCATAACCACATCAACTCGCGCAGCGGCACAAACGCGCGGACATAGGTTTTGGCCATGTCGCCGGCACTGGCCGTCCAGCTGGCGTAGGCAGCGGCCACTTGCCCAGCCGACAACGCAAACGAGGCATTCACATCCCAAGTGGTGGAGGTATAAAGCGTGGCATGCGCCAAATCCAGCGGCGGGTAGCTGTAACGGCACTTTTCCAGGTCCACCAGCACCGCTTTGCCGGCGGGTGTCATCAGGAAATTGCCAGGATGTGCGTCGAAGCTGATCAGGCGTGATGCCAGGCCGTCACAGGCTTGTGCAAGGGTGCCAGACAAAACCTGCAGGCGATGTTTCAACAATCGACGGATTGGCTCTGAAATACACGGCGCTTCCAGGTAGCGCGCCTGCGTCTGCACGAGCGCCAGCATGCCGGCCAGCGGGTCGCCGTCACTGAGCAAAGGTGGGCGCATGTCAAAAGAGGGCAGCGGCAAGGCATGCAGGGCGGCCAATGCCTGCATGATGGCGTCGAGGTGCGCCGGGCTGCTGGCAGGAACGCCCTCGATTTCCTCCACCAGCAACACGCCCCAGGGCAGGCCAACCGATGGCGCGATCACACGTTCAAGCCGGGGCACATGGCCGCACGCCGCCGCGCGCTCGAAGCAGGCCGCTTCGTACCTCAGGTTTTCCTGTGGCGCAAGCGCCATCTGGCTCTGCTTCGGAATGCGGGCCAGCAGGCCGGTGCCTTGCAAGCGCACATGCCAGTGCGCCAGCCCTTTGTCGTCCAGCAGTTGCAGTTCGGGGGATTGGCCCAGCGCCAGTTCAAGTTGCGGGCGCAGGATCGATGTCAATTCAGTGTCTCGCATGCACGGTGCTTTTGTGAAGAGTTTGAGAGAAAACTTCGGGACATTGTCGCCAAACCACGGGTGTCCCTAAACTCTAAAAATTTGGCCGCGCTTGTGTACGTCAGCGAACAGACCCAGTTGTCGGATTGACTTAAATTGAGGTCTTCCAGGCCCCACGGCTTGTTCACAGGAACTCACATGCTGCACTACGCTGTTGTCTTTTTTGTCATCGCCCTGATCGCCGCCCTGTTTGGCTTTGGCGGCATTGCTGCCGGTGCCGTCAGCATTGCCAAGACGCTTTTCTTCATTTTTCTGGTGTTGGCAATTGCCAGTTTTCTGTTCGGCGTCATCAAAAAGCGTTGACTAATCAGCCGCTTGAATGCTTCGCCCTGCGCTTTTTCGTTTTCACAAATCTAACTTCAAGGAATCATCATGAACATGAACAAACCCGTCGAAATGGCCAGCGCTCTGGTTGGCCAGGCCAGCCACGCTGCCGACCAGGTCGCAAAATCAACCCAGCATTTGGCCCACAACGTCTCCCAGGGCGTGCGTGACAGCGCGCAACAGTTGCGCGAAAAGGCCGCATACGCGGGCGACGACGCGGTGCATTACATCCGCCACGAACCCGTCAAAGCCATGCTGATCGCAGCGGCCGCCGGTGCCGCGCTGATGGCGCTGGTCAGCCTGTTCAGCCGCTCGCGGAACCACCGCGACTAAAGATCGGCCGGATCAGGCACTCGACGCACTTGTGATGCCAGATCCTTCTGCCGACCGTGCCACCAGCCCTTATGCGCCCCGCGAAAGCTGGGCGCTGCTGGTGTTGCTGGCGCTGGTCACCGTGGCGCTGGGCAGCATTTTGTTGCCCTTCTTTGCGGCCATTGTTTGGGGCCTGATTTTGTCGCTGCTGTTCACACCCATGCACCGCTGGCTGTTGCCACGACTTGGCCGCAAGCCAACGCTGGCCGCCTTGTGCACCATGGCGATCATTCTTTTGATTGTGATTTTGCCGATGATGCTGGTGTTGCTGTTGCTGGCACAGGAGGCGACCTGGCTTTATCAGGGCATTCAGTCGGGCGACATCAACCCAAGCTTGTATTTCCATCGCGCGTTCAACCGACTGCCCGACTGGGTTGGCGCCATCCTGGACCGCTTTGGCCTGGTCAATTTTTCCGCTTTGCAGCGCAAGCTCTCAGCCGCGCTGGCGCAAGGCTCCGAGGTTGCTGCCACCCAGGTCTTCAACATTGGCCAAAATGCCTTTGACTTCGTGGTGGGTCTGATGATTGCGCTGTATCTGGCCTTCTTTTTGATCCGCGATGGCGACACCACGGTGCGCGCCATCGGGCGCATGATTCCGCTGGCCCCGGCGCACCGGCAACAACTCTGGCACAAGTTTGCCACTGTGGTGCGCGCTACTGTCAGAGGCAACCTGGTGGTGGCGCTGATTCAGGGCGCGCTAGGCGGGTTGGCATTTTGGGCACTGGGTGTCAAAGGCGCCTTGCTGTGGGCGATACTGATGGCGGCGTTGTCGCTGTTGCCCGCCGTTGGCGCAGCGCTGGTATGGGGGCCCGTGGCGCTTTACTTTCTGATGACCGGCGCCATCTGGCAGGGCCTGACGCTGACCGCTTACGGGGTACTGGTGATCGGCCTGGTGGACAACCTGCTGCGGCCGGTGCTGGTGGGCAAAGACACCCGCATGCCCGACTACGTGGTAATGATCACCACCATCGGCGGCATGGCAGTATTTGGCATCAACGGTTTTGTGCTCGGCCCGCTGATTGCCGCCATGTTCATTGCGGCATGGCAAATTTTTGGCACCACACGTTGACAATGTTTGCGTAAACGCAAGACATAGTCTTCAGGCGCCACGCAAACTGATCGCACCATGAAATACAAAGACTATTACGCCATCCTGGGCGTACCGCGCACGGCCAGCCTGGATGACATCAAGAAGGCCTACCGCAAACTGGCGCGCACCCACCACCCGGACATGTCCAAGGCGCCCGATGCCGAGGTGCGGTTCAAGGAAATTGGCGAGGCCTACGCCACGCTGAAAGACACAACCAAGCGCGCCGCCTATGACGAACTCGGCCACCCCGCAAGCGGTGCCGACTTCAGGCCGCCGCCGCAATGGCAACAAGACTTTGCGCCCGGCGGCATGTCGTTTGATGATCTGGATGGCGTGGACCTGGCCGATTTGCTGGCCGCCATGGGGCAGGGTCGCGGGGGCCAAAGAGGTCAACCCCGCCAGGCCATGCCCATCAAGGGCCAGGACTTCGAGACCTCGGTCACCATCCCACTCGAACAAGCCCGCCACGGCACCTCGGTCAATCTGACGCTGGCCGACGGCGCACAGGAGCGCACGCTGCAAGTCACCATCCCGCCGGGCGCCAGCCAAGACCAGAAATTGCGCCTGCGCGGCCAGGGCGGCAAGGGCCGCAATGGTGGCCCCGATGGTGACATTTACCTCCACATCAAACTGGCGCCGCACGCGGTTTTCCGGCCCGATCACCACGACCTGTACTTCGACCTGCTGCTGGCGCCCTGGGAAGCCGCGCTCGGCGCCGAAGTCGAGGTGCCGACGCTCGACGCCCCCGTGCTGCTGACCATCCCACCCGGCACTCGCAGCGGGCGCAAGCTGCGGCTGCGCGGGCGCGGCCTGGCGGCGGACAAAAGCGACCTGTATGCCATCGTCCACATCGACGTGCCCGCCACGCTGTCAGAGCGCGAGCGCGAGTTGTTCCAGGAATTGGCCAAAGTTTCACACTTCATGCCCCGAGGAGGGAACCAATGAATCACGCCAGCATTGAAAGTTTCACGCTTGACAGCACCGAAGTCATGACGCTCACCGAGCTTGCCGACTGCTGCGGCATGAGCCCGGCCGAGTTGGACGAACTGGTGGACTACAACGCCCTGGTGCCGCTGACCAGCCTGCCCGAGCGTGCCTTCAGCGCCCATTGGCTCACGCCCATGCGCGTCGCTGCCAAGTTGCGGATGGACTTTGACCTGGACCTGTTTACCGTGGCCATGCTGCTGGAAAAGCTGATCCAGATCGAGCTGCTGGAGCGCCAGGTGCAGGCACTGCAGGCGCTGGTGCCGAGCCATCTGCGGCAGAGCTGAGCTGCCATGGCGCGCATGCAGGCCAGCACAACCCCAACCCCGCCTTCTGTGCCCCCCTCAGCCAAGCCGCTTTCCTGGCACCAGCGCGAGGTGCTTGCGCTCACCGCCGAGCAGGCGGTCGATCCCGAGCACGGCCTGCATCCGGACGAAGCCGAGCGACGCCTGGCGTTGCACGGCCCCAACGAGTTGCCAAGCAAGGCGCAGCGCGGGCCGCTGACCATTCTGGCGGCGCAGTTCACCGACTTCATGGTGCTGGTGCTGCTGGCCGCCGCCTTGGTGTCGGGCCTGATTGGTGAGCTGATCGACACCGTGGCGATTCTGGTGATCGTGGTGCTCAACGCCGTGATCGGCTTCATGCAAAGCTGGCGTGCCGACCGCGCCATGGCGGCGCTCAAAGAATTGGCCGAAGCGCGGGCCACCGTGGTGCGCAGCCAGCAAACCCAGGAAGTGGCCGCCAGCAATCTGGTGCCGGGTGACATTGTGTTGCTTGAGGCCGGCAACAAGGTGCCCGCCGACCTGCGCCTGATCCACAGCGCGCAACTGCAGGTGGACGAGTCGGCGCTCACCGGCGAATCGGTTACTGTGGCAAAAAACACGGCGGCCCTGCCCGACTCGGCTGACAGCGCGCTGGGCGACCGTCTCAACATGGCCTTCAAGGGCACCACCGCCACCCGTGGCCGCGGGCGCGGCCTGGTGGTTGCCACCGGCTCGCACACCGAACTTGGCAAAGTGGCGCAACTGCTCGACCCCGAGGACCGCACCACGCCGTTACAACGGCGCCTGGCCGCCTTCGGCAAACGATTGGCGCTGGTGGTGATCGGTATTTGTGTGGTGATTTTTGTCGCTGGCATCTGGCGCGGCGAGCAGGCGCTGCTGATGGCGCTCACCGCCATCAGCCTGGCCGTGGCCGCCATCCCAGAGGCCTTGCCCGCCGTGGTGTCGGTGCTGCTGGCGCTGGGCGCCAAGCGCATGGTCGCCGTGAATGCGCTGGTGCGGCGCCTGCCCTCGGTGGAAACGCTGGGCTCGGTCACCACCATTTGCTCCGACAAAACCGGCACCCTGACGCAAAACAAAATGCACGCCGAACTGGTCTGGGCACCAGAGCATTCCTGGGTGCCTGGCGACCAAGCACCTGAGCCGGTGCTACTGGAAACCCTGCGCGCTGCTGCGCTGTGCAATGATTCGCACCGCAATCAAAGCAGCGAAGGCACCAGTGACAGTTCCAGCGACAGCCCTACACAAGACTGGCAGGGCGACCCCACCGAGACCGCGCTGGTAGTGGCAGCGCAGGCCGCTGGCATTGACAAGGCGGACCTGGATGCCCAATGGCCCCGCCTGAAAGAGCTGCCCTTTGACTCCGAGCGCAAGCGCATGACCACGCTGCATGCCAGTGCAGCGGGTTTTACCGGCTACACCAAAGGCGCCCCTGAATCGGTGCTGCTGCGTTGCGAGTCGCAATGGACGCCCGAGGGCGCTCTGCCGCTGGACGCTCAAATGGTGATCAACCAAGCCGACACGCTGGCGGCCCAGGGCCTGCGCGTGTTGGCCCTGGCACGGCGTGACCATGCCGCCTTGCCAAACACACTGACGCCCGACACCGTCGAGCAGCATTTGCAGTTTTTAGGCTTGATCGCACTCATCGACCCGCCGCGCCCCGAGGCCGCCGCCGCCGTGCGCGACTGCATCACGGCCGGTATCTTGCCGGTGATGATCACCGGCGACCACCCGGCCACGGCGCGCGCCATTGCCCTGCGGCTGGGCATTGTGGACAACGCGCAGGCCGAGGTGCTGACCGGGCAAGACCTGAGTGCGCTTGACGACGCCGCGCTGCTGCTGCGCGTCTCGCAGGTGCAGGTGTATGCCCGCGTTGACCCGGCGCAAAAAATCCGCATTGTTGACGCCTTGCAGGCACAGGGCGAAATTGTGGCGATGACCGGTGATGGCGTAAACGATGCCCCAGCCCTCAAACGCGCCGACATTGGTATCGCCATGGGCAAGGGCGGCACCGACGTGGCGCGTGAGGCCGCCAGCATGGTGCTGCTCGATGACAACTTTGCAAGCATCGTGAAGGCGGTGCGCGAGGGGCGACGGATTTTCGACAACATCCGCAAGTTTGTGCGCTACACCATGACCAGCAACTCGGGTGAAATCTGGACGCTGTTTTTGGCACCACTCATTTTTCTGCCGATCCCGCTGCTGCCCATCCACATCCTGTGGGTCAACCTGGTTACTGACGGCCTGCCCGGCCTGGCGCTAGCGGCCGAACCGGCCGAGCGCGGCGTCATGCAGCGCCCGCCCCGGCCGCAAACCGAGAGCATGTTCGCCAACGGCATGTGGCAGCACATTTTGGGCATTGGCCTGCTGATTGCCGGCGTGTGCCTGGGCGTGCAAGCCTGGGCGCTAGCCACCGGCAACGCGCACTGGCAGACCATGGTGTTCACCGTGCTGACGCTGGCGCAAATGGCCCATGTGATGACGATCCGCTCCGAGCGCGATTCGCTGTGGCAGCTCGGCCTGGGCAGCAACAAGCCTTTGCTCGGTGCCGTGCTGCTCACCTTTGTGCTGCAAATGGCCACCATTTACGTGCCGGCGCTCAACCCCATCTTTAAAACCCAGCCGCTGAGTCTGGGCGAGCTACTCATTTGCCTGGCCGCCGCAGCCACGGTGGGCGTGGCGGTAGAGTTGGAGAAAGCCTGGCGCCGGGGCAGCAGCAAAAGCCCGGCCAGTGTGGCTGATGCGCCGTGATATCCGCTTCATGAACACAACGTCTGGGCTTGGTGTGGGGACTGTGGGGTCGACTTCAGTCGACCATGGCGGACTGAAGTCCGCCCCACACGCTCATAAGGCTGGCGCTTGCACCAGCGCCATGTCAATCGCGCCCTGCAAGGCCTGCTCGACATCATCAAGAAAGATGAATTCAAGCTGCGCCCGGGCCTGCGCCGGCACTTCTTCGAGGTCCTTGCGGTTGCGCGCGGGCAACATCACGGTCTTGATGCCCGCGGCCAGCGCCGCCAGCACTTTTTCCTTGACACCGCCAACTGGCAGCACCAGGCCACGCAAGCTGATCTCGCCGGTCATGGCCACCTGGCTGCGCACTGGCTGGTCCAGAAACAATGAGGCCAGCGCGATGAACATGGCCACGCCAGCACTGGGCCCGTCTTTGGGCACGGCACCGGCGGGCACATGAATGTGCACATCGACCTTTTCAAACGCCTCAGGCGCCAGCTTGAGCCCCGGCGCCCGTGACTTCACCAGCGTCAGCGCCGCCTGGGCGGACTCCTTCATCACATCGCCAAGCTGGCCGGTCAGAATCAAGCGCCCGCTGCCCGGCGTGCGGCTGGCCTCGATGAACAAAATGTCGCCGCCCACCGGGGTCCAGGCCAGCCCGGTCGCAACACCTGCCATGCCTGTGCGCAAGGCCACCTCGTTTTCGAACTTCGACTGACCCAAAATCTCGCCCAGATCAGGCTCATCGATGGTTTGGGCTGTGGCCTTGCCCTCGGCAATGCGCACTGCCACATGGCGGCAAACGGCACCAATCTGGCGCTCCAGGTTGCGCACGCCGGCCTCGCGCGTGTAGTGGCGAATGATGCTCATCAGCGCGTCATCGGTGAGCGTGAACTGCGCTGGCGTGAGACCGGTCTCGTCAAGCTGCCGCTGCACCAGGTAGCGCTTGGCAATTTCACGCTTTTCTTCCTGTGTATAACCGGCCAAATTCAGCACCTCCATGCGGTCGCGCAGCGGCCCGGGAATGGTGTCGAGCATGTTGGCGGTGGCAATAAAAATCACCTGTGACAAGTCGTACGGCACGCCCAGGTAGTTGTCGCGAAACGTGTTGTTTTGCTGCGGGTCAAGCACTTCCAGCAGCGCCGACGACGGGTCGCCGTGCACGCCGCTGCCAAGCTTGTCGATCTCGTCGAGCATCAGCACGCAGCCGCGCGTGCCGGCCTTTTTCAGCGCCTGGATGATGTTGCCCGGCAGCGCGCCAATGTAGGTGCGCCGGTGGCCGCGAATCTCGGCCTCGTCGTGCACGCCACCCAACGAAACCCGCGCAAACTTGCGCCCCAGCGCCCGTGCGATGGACTGGCCCAGCGACGTCTTGCCCACCCCCGGCGGCCCCACCAGGCACAAAATGGGCCCATGACCGCCGGGCTTGAGCTTGCGCACCGCCAAAAATTCGACGATTCGTTTTTTGACTTGCTCCAGCCCGAAGTGGTCGTCGTCGAGCACCTTGCGCGCCTGCGCCACGTCAATGGCATCAACCTCCGGTGGCTTCCACGGGATGTCCACCAGCCAGTCCAGGTAGGTGCGCACCATCGAATACTCGGTTGAGCTGTCCGACATGCGCTCCAGCCGCTTGAGTTCTTTATTGGCCTGCTTGGCCACCTCCTCGGGCATGCCGGCTTCATCGATGGCCTTGTGCAGTTCGGCCAGTTCAGACGCGCTGTCGCCGCCACCTTCTCCTTCGCCCAGCTTTTTATGGATTTCCTTGAGCTGCTCGCGCAATAAAAATTCGCGTTCGCGCTGGCCGATGCTGGCCTTGGTGCGCTGGTCAATGTCGCGCGACAAATTCAGCACTTCAATGCGGTGCACCAGCATGTCGATGACGCGGTCGAGCCGCGCGCGCAGGTCAACCTCTTCAAGCAGCTCCTGTTTTTCCGCCACCTTGATGTCCACATAACCGGCCACCAGGTCGGCCAGCATGCCGGGGCTTTCCACGTCCTGCACCGCCTGCAGCATCTCCTGGGGCACCTTGGGCAGCAGTTGCAGCACCTCTACCGCGCGCTCCCTGAGCTGGAAAAAGCGCGCTTCTATGTCGCGATCGTCCTCGCCACCGGCATCGGCAATGCGCTCGACGCGCGCCACCATGAAATCAAAACCGTCCACGTAGCCCAGCACCCGAAAGCGCTGCTGCCCCTGGCAAATGATGTGGTGCGAGCCGTCTGGCGTGGTGACGTAGCGCAGCACAGCAGCCACCGTGCCCATGGGCGCCAGGTCGGCGGGCGTGGGCGCATCAATTTCGGGGTTGGTCTGCATCAGAATACCCACCGGCAACTCGGCCTTGACGGCATACTGCGCCGCCTTGATCGAGCGCTCGCGGCCAATGCTGATGGGCATGATCATGCCGGGAAACAGCACCATATTGCGCACCGGAACGATCACCATGGCATCTTCCGGCAGCGTGGGCTGCAACACGGGTGCCTGTGCGCCGCCGAGCTGCTGCTGACCTTCAGGCGCAGCCGCCGTGGCCGGACTGCCGGCGTCCATCAAAGGCTTGATCGGATTCATGTTTGCCTCTCTAACGTGAGTCGCAGGCAGCCGTTGCGCAACACCATGTCGGCCACACCGTAATCGGCATGGGGCAAGAGCACACGACGCTCAAAGCGGCCATACGGAATTTCAAGTTGCAAAATGGTGCCGGCAGCAAAATCGTCAGCCAGCGAACGCTCGCCGTACACCGTCAGCACCCGCTGCTCCAAGCTGACTTCAAGCCGCTCTGGCGCAACACCCGGCAGCGCAATCAGCAGGCAAAGCGCCTGCGCGTCGCCATACATGTCCACCGGCGGCTCCCAGCGCGGCACGTCGCCCGCGCTTCCCAATTGAAAAAACTGCCGGTGCAGTTGATTGGCGCCTTGCAGCAGCTCGATGGCTTGCGCCAGCATCCAGGCATGTGTGTCAGCGGGTCGCATTGACGCTCACACCAACTTTGGTTTCGGAAATCAGCGGGTCCCACAACAATTCGGCCAGCACATCCTTCTTGATCTCTGCGTCGGTCTTCATGGCTTCTCCTGGTAGAAATGTGACAACAAAATCATATTTTTCCCAGAATAGCAAGGCCCGAAACCAACGCCTTGCGAATAATCAATGCTTCACTCAGACGCAAGTAAACGTGTCCCCGTTTTGCCTTGTGTTCGGTGGCACACAGACACCGCGCCGTCACCTGCCGATACTGAAACCTGCTGTGCAGACTGCCTATTTGCGGCATGCACGGCAACAGTGCTAAGTCAACGCGTGTTGGCCCGGCACCAAGAAGGTTTTGGATCAACTTAACAGGTAGCTATATGAACAAATCACAACTCAATTTCAGACCGCTGTCATGGCTCATGGCGCCGGTTCTGAGCGCCGTTCTGGTCGCTTGCGGCGGTGGCGGTCAAGACACCATTCTGGGCACTGGCGCCATTGCGAACGTGGTTGTTGGCCCGCCCACGGTCACGGTTGTTTCGCCGCTTCGGGGTGCCTTGAACGTAGCCTCCAACACAAGCTTGATCACCGCGGCTTTCAGCGAGCCGATGGATGCGACCACCATTACCCAGAGTAGCTTTACGTTGAATTGCCCTGATGCTGCTCCGGCGCCGACTGGCACAGTGACATACCTGCCCGCCACCAAAGTAGCCACTCTGAGCGTGCCTGCGGGTTCACTGGCCGGAACCTGCACAGCAACCGTCACGTCTGCGGTCAAAGACAGCACGGGCGTGAACATGGTGAGCGACTATCCGTGGCAATTCACCGTCGGAAGTGCACTTGACACCACGGCACCAACGGTCGTACCGGTGACACCGGCTGACGGCGACATCAATGTCCCGACCAATACCTTGGTCAAGGCAACTTTCAATGAAGGCATGAACCCGTTGACCATCAACACCGACAGCTTCACGCTGTCCAGTGACGGTGGTCCTGTTTCAGGAACGGTAACTTTGGGCCCGCAGAACAAAAATGCGACCTTCACGCCGAATGCCAATCTGACTGTTGACACTTTGTACACCGCCACAATCACCACGGCGTCGACGGATCTGGCGGGTAATGCGCTGGCTGTCAGCGAGGTCTGGACCTTCAGAACTGGGCTCACGGAGGCGCTCACACCGCCGTCGGCGACCCCCTTGGTGGACTTGAAACTGGCAGAGCCTTTCGGTACGTTTGGCGGTACCGCCGGGATGACCAATACGGGTATCCTGACCGTTATCAACGGCGACATTGGCACCATCGCCACGGGGACCTCCGCGATCACCGGCTTTTATGAAGACATCGCGTACGGTAATGACGTCTACACCGAAAAGACTGGCTTGGTCAAAGGCGTGATTTACACCTGCACCAACTCGACGACAGGCGCTAATTCTGCCGGCCCGAGTGCACCCGAGTGCGCCCTGGCGACACAAGCCCGCCTGGATGCACAAACTGCCTACCTGGCCCTGGTCGCCAGACCCGTCGGTGGCGCGAGCCCGGCGCCGGGTGCCAATCTGGCCGGTGTCACGCTGTTGCCAGGCACCTATGTGGCGCCTGGTGGCTCTTACATGATCCAGGGCGGCAACCTCACGCTCGATGCGCAAGGTGATGCCAATGCCACCTGGGTGTTCCAGATGGCAACCACATTGACAGTTGGCGGTCCTGGCGCAGCGTTCCCGCAAAGCATCATCCTCGCAGGTGGCGCTCAGGCCAAGAATGTCTTCTGGCAAGTCGGTTCCACAGCCACCATCAATGCAGCCGGTGGCGGCACCATGGTCGGCACCATCATTGCACAAGACGGGGTCGTTATCTCGACCGCTGGCAACGTCAATCCCGTCACACTGAACGGCCGTGCCTTGTCCCTGGGCGCCTCAGTCACTATGGTCAACACCGTCATCAACGTGCCAGCCCAATAATCCGGAGAAC
>PFUD01000020.1 GCA_002789915.1 Comamonadaceae bacterium CG_4_9_14_3_um_filter_60_33
TGGCCAACCCGGTGCAGCCGCTGATTCGCTACGATCTGGGCGACCAGACGCGACTGCGCCACGAGCCCTGCGCGTGCGGTTCAGCGCTGCCGGTCATTGAGTTGCTGGGTCGCAGGGACGATGCGATCGTCATGGCGGGGCGGCGCGGCAAACCGGTCACGCTGCTGCCGCTGGCGTTGACCACGGTGCTGGAAGACGAAGCCGGTGTTTTTGATTTTCATCTTTGCCAGCATGATGACCGCACCCTGCTGCTGCGGCTGGTCTTGCAAGGGTCCGAAGGCGAGGCGGCAGCGGAGCGCTGTCGCGCTGTACTGAAAAAGTTTGCCGATACCCAGGAGATCAAGCCGATCAAACTGCTTTGTGAATTGGGGCAAACAATGCCGAGAGGGCGTAGCGGTAAGGGCAAACGCATCGTCGCACTGAAATAACTTCTTGAAGAGTAGCCCAGTTACTGCGAGCGTAGCGCGGCCGCAAGGGTATCGGCCATGTTGACAACGTTGCTCGGGTGGGTAACGCAGTCGGTGCTCCAGACTTCTCCAATGCCGGCGGCTTGCATCATTTGTAGTGCGTTGCCTGAGAACAGCGCGTGGGTGACTGCCACATCGACTGAGACGGCACCCGCCGCCAGCAGTTGTTGCGCCGCTTGGGCCACGGTATGGCCGGTGCTGACCACATCGTCGAGTAGCACAACCTGACGTCCCACCAGGGCCATCACGGGAAGTTCAACCGCCACCGAGCGGTCGCCATGGCGCAGTTTGCGGCACACCGCATGGTCAAAACCATGGCGCGCTGCAGCCATGGCGACCCACTGGGCGGATTCTTCGTCCGGCCCCATAAGCAAGGCCTGCGGGCGATGGGCCGCAATCCAGTCGGACAACAAAGGCGCTGCGCTCAGCGCGATGGCGTGGGCGGCCGGCACGGCTTGCTGCAGGGCGGTAACCCGGTGCAGGTGCGGATCAACGGTGATCACCGCGTCGAACAGGCCTGCCAAGAAGCTGCCGACGATGCGCTGGCTGATGGCCTCGCCTTGGTGAAAGGCGATGTCCTGGCGCATGTAGGCCAGATACGGCGCCACCAGCGTGAGATGGCGCGCGCCCAGGCTGCGTGCGGTCTGCGCCACCAGCAGCAGCTCAAGCAGCTTTTCATTAGGATCGTTCAGCGTGCGCAGCATGATCACCTGCGGCGGCAGACTTTCGGGCAGGCGCAGCTTGATTTCGCCATCGGGAAAACGGTGCCGCTCGATCAGCACAGCGGTCATGTTGGCGGCCTGCGCCAGGCGCGTGGCGCTGGGTAACTCGTCGTCAAAGCACAAAAGCACAGCCGGGGTAGGCGTGGTGGGCGGAGTCAAGGCGTTCGAGGGCATCAAAATTCAACAAAGACATGTGGCACGTCGCTGGCGTCGCCCACGGTGTAACCGTTTGATTTGGCGCAGGCCTGGCGGGCAAATCCGAGGTCGCTCTGAAAGCTGGCATGCACCCGGTACAGCGGTTCGCCCTGAGCCACCGCTTCCCCGAGTTTGCGAAACAGATCGATGCCCGCGCCGGTCACCTTGGGCGCACCGGCCAGGCGGGCGATGCGCGCCACTTGCAAATTGTCGATATCGGTGACCACGCCTGCTCTTGCCGCGTGGACCTCGAAGGTCAATAGACCCAGCGACGGGTTGTTGTAGTCAAACGACTTGCTGCCTTGGGCAGCAATGATGGCGTTCATTTTGGCAAGCGCCCGGCCTGAATCAAGAATATCGCGGGCAATGGCAAAGCCGTCGCCACCGCGCACATCGGGGTGGCATTCGATCAAGCGACTGGCCAGCCGCAAGGCTTTCTGGCGCAAGTCGTTGGGCGCTTGCGGGTGGTTGTCCAGCACCTGCATCACGTCGCGGGCTTCCAGTACGGGGCCGATGCCCCGGCCGATGGGCTGTCGTCCGTCCGTGATGACCACGTCGAGCGACAGGTGCATTCGCTTGGCGACATATTCGAATAGCCTGCGCAGACGCTGCGCGTCGGGCATGGAACGCACTTTGGCGGTTGGGCCGATCGGGATGTCAAGCACCAGATGGGTCGACCCGGCGGCAATCTTTTTGGACAGGATCGATGCCACCATTTGCCCCGGTGAGTCGATGGCCAGCGGCCGCTCCACAGAAATCAGCACATCGTCGGCGGGTGACAGGTTGGCGGTGCCGCCCCAGGCCAGGCAGGCACGGTGCTCGCGCACGATGTCAGCAAGTTGTTCGAGTGGCAATTCCACTTTGGCCAGCACTTCCATGGTGTCGGCGGTTCCAGCCGGCGAGGTGATGGCGCGCGACGATGTTTTGGGGCAGAGCAGGCCGTGTGCGGCAACGATTGGCACCACCAGCATCGAGGTGCGGTTGCCCGGGATGCCGCCAATGCAATGCTTGTCAACCACCAGGGGCTCATGCCAGTCGAGTTGGCGGCCGCTGGCAACCATCGCCTCGGCTAAAAAATACACCTCCTCGCGGTCCAGTTCGTCGCGGTGGGTGGCGACCACAAAGGCGGTTAGCTCGATTTTGGAATAATGCAGCTCTGCAATATCGGCCACGATGCTGCGGAAATCTTCCCGGCCCAGGCGCTCGCCTGCCAGTTTGCGAAACAGCGCGCCCACCGAGGCGGGTGGTTCGGCCTGTGAGACAGACACCACATGGCCTTGCGCGACCGCCAGTTGCAAAAAGGCGTCTTCAGACAAGCCCAGCTCGTTGCAACCCACGATGGCCGTGTCATCGACCACGTTCAGCGTTGCCAGAATGTGCTGCCCGTTGGCGCGGACTTCGACCTTGGACAGGGCCTGAAATCCTTCGGCACGGTAAAGCGCGCAGTCGCGGTGCAGGTAGGCCACATTCTCACGGTAGGTGTCAATGGCAACCCGGCGCAGCACAAGCTTGGAGTCTGCCAAATTTTGGCGTGCTTGGGTAGCAAGAAGGCGTTGTTCTTCAGGGGCTGGGTTCATGGCCAAAGCCTACACCGATTTTGACCCTGTGTGCCGTGAAGAAAATGTGATTTGTGCTGTCTGAATTCAATAAAAAAAAGGCTTCCGAAGAGGCCTTTTGGGGTACCCGGGCTCGGCCAGAGGCTTACACGCGCTTGCGGTATTCGCCGGTGCGGGTGTCGATTTCGACTTTGTCGCCTTGCGCCACGAATAGCGGCACACCGATCTCGA
>PFUD01000032.1 GCA_002789915.1 Comamonadaceae bacterium CG_4_9_14_3_um_filter_60_33
GCGGGCACCGCTGCGCGCGTCTTCGCGGCCGCGCCAGTAGGCAATCAACAAGAACGACGACAGGCTGGTGAGTTCCCAGAAGATCAGCAGTTGGATCAGGTTTTCGGACAGCACCACGCCCAGCATGGACCCCATGAACAAGAGCAGGTAGGCATAGAGCCGGCTCAGGCTGTCGCGCGCGCTGAGGTAATAGTGGGCATACAGGATGACCAGCAAGCCGATACCCAGAATCAGCAGCACAAAGAGCACACCGAGCCCGTCCATGCGGAAAACCATGTCCAGGCCTGCGCTGCTGATCCAGGGCAGACGCGCCAGCGTCGTGATGCCGGCAAAGCTGGCGGCCATCAGGGGCAGTAATTGCAGCAGCGCCGCGATGGTGACACCAGCCGCCGTCCAGGCGCTGACACTGCGACCGTGGCGGGCGATGGCAGCGATCAGGGCTGCGCCAAAAAACGGAGTCAGGACGGCTAAAAAGATTTGCATGGTGTCATGTTACTAGAGGTCCGCCATGGCACTTTGACGATAAAACGTAGCCAGGAGGTGGGCTACGGGCTTGAGTTTTATGCGTTGGCCGACTTCTGCGCTTGCACCATTTTCATGGCCGAACCCATCAGGGCGGCCACTTCGGTCATGTTGCTCGGAATGATCAGCGTCGTGGTGGCATCGGCCGCCACCTTGCTGTAGGCGTCGACGGCTCTTTCCGCCACCTTGAGTTGCACCGCCTGGTCGCCGCCGGGCTGGCGGATGGCAGCCGCTACGCGCTCGATGGCCTGCGCGTTGGCTTCGGCCACAGCCAAAATGGCCGCAGCCTCGCCCTGGGCGTTGTTAATGGCGGCCTGCTTTTCGCCCTCGGAGCGGGCAATGTAAGCTTCACGTTCGCCGGTGGCGATGTTGATTTGCTCCTGGCGGCGCCCCTCGGAGGCGGCAATCAAGGCGCGCTTTTCGCGCTCGGCAGTGATCTGCTGCTGCATCGCGTGCAAAATTTCCTTGGGCGGCGTCAGGTCCTTGATCTCGTAGCGCAGCACCTTGACGCCCCAGTTCAACGCAGCTTCATCGATGGCTTGCACCACCTGGGCGTTGATGATGTTGCGCTCTTCAAAGGTTTTGTCGAGTTCGAGCTTGCCGATCACCGAGCGCAAAGACGTTTGCGCCAATTGCGAGATCGCCATGATGTAGTTGCTGGAGCCGTAACTGGCGCGCATCGCATCGGTGACCTGAAAGTACAAAATGCCATCAACTTGCAACTGCGTGTTGTCACGGGTGATGCAGACCTGGCTGGGGATGTCAAGCGGGACCTCTTTGAGCAGGTGCTTGTAGGCCACCTTGTCAACGAACGGCACCAAAAAGTTCAGGCCCGGCATCAGCGTGCCGGTGTATTTGCCCAAGCGCTCCACCACCCAGGCGTGCTGTTGCGGCACCACCTTGACCGACTGGGAGATAAAGATCACCGCGATGACAAATAAAAGGATTGAGATTTCCATTAATTAACTCCAAAAAAGTTCACAATTTTTCGACTATCAAGCGGCTGCCAATCACCTCGACGATGCGGTGCGGGCCGGGCGCCGACACCGCGCCGGGACGAAGCGACACTGCCCAGGTGGCACCACGGTATTTCGCGGTGCCGGTGCCATCTTCGCTCCAGCTTTCGATGCTCACGGTTTCGCCAATATCCAGATTGACGGCCCGGTTGGCGCTGGCTGGCAAGGCAGGCGGTTGGCGCTTCTTATAGGCGCGCCAGGCCACCACAAAACCACCGCCTAGCACAGCAGCAACCACCAGTTGAACCGGCATCGACGCCCCCAGATGGGCGGCTATGGCCGCGCCCGCCAGACCCAGCGACAGCATCAGCAGATAAAAAGTGCCAATCAGCAATTCGACCGCGATCACCACCCCTGTCAACAGCCACCAAAGGGTTGAATCTGCCATGTTCAAGTTTGTTTCCATTTGTATTAGACCAGTTGGATTCTGCGGTAAATGTGCGTGTTCGCAACCGATGCGGCTTGATAAGTCCTTACACTTCGCGCCAATTTACATTTTTGCGTGTGTCGCTGGAGTCTGCCATGAAATTTCGCTTTCCGATTGTCATTATTGACGAGGACTACCGCTCAGAAAACACTTCCGGCCTGGGCATCCGCGCGCTGGCGCAGGCCATCGAGTCCGAAGGGTTTGAAGTGCTCGGTGCCACCAGCTACGGCGACCTGAGCCAGTTTGCCCAGCAGCAAAGCCGCGCCAGCGCCTTTATTTTGTCGATTGACGACGAGGAATTTACGCCCGGCCCGGATCTGGACCCGGCGGTGGTAAACCTGCGCCATTTCATCGAGGAAGTGCGGCGCAAAAACCTGGACGTGCCGATTTACATCTACGGTGAGACCAAGACCAGCCGCCACCTGCCCAATGACATTTTGCGTGAGCTGCATGGCTTCATTCACATGTTCGAGGACACGCCCGAGTTCGTCGCGCGCCACATCATCCGCGAGGCGAAAAGCTACCTCGAAGGCGTGCAGCCACCGTTTTTCAAGGCCTTGCTGGATTACGCCGAGGACGGCTCCTACTCCTGGCACTGCCCTGGTCACTCGGGCGGCGTGGCGTTTCTGAAAAGCCCGGTAGGCCAGATGTACCACCAGTTTTATGGCGAAAACATGCTGCGCGCTGACGTTTGCAACGCGGTCGAAGAGCTGGGCCAGTTGCTTGACCACGACGGCGCCATTGGCAAGAGCGAGCGCAATGCGGCGCGCATTTTTAACGCCGACCATTGCTTTTTTGTCACCAACGGCACCAGCACCAGCAACAAGATGGTCTGGCACCACACCGTGGCGCCCAACGACGTGGTGGTGGTGGACCGCAATTGCCATAAATCCATCCTGCACGCGATCATCATGACCGGCGCGATTCCGGTGTTTTTAAAGCCCACGCGCAACCACTTCGGCATCATCGGCCCGATCCCGAAAAGCGAGTTCGAGCCCGCCACCATCAAGGCCAAGATCAAGGCGAACCCGCTGATCAAGGAGCATCTGCCCGACATCGACGTCAGCCAGATCAAGCCGCGTGTGTTGACGCTGACGCAATCGACCTACGACGGTGTGCTTTACAACACCGAAACCGTCAAAAACATGCTCGACGGTTATGTGGAAAACATCCACTTTGACGAAGCCTGGTTGCCGCACGCGGCGTTCCACCCGTTTTACGGCACTTACCACGCCATGGGCAAGAACCGGGCGCGGCCGAAAAAGGCTATGGTTTATGCCACCCAATCCATCCACAAGTTGTTGGCTGGCATCAGCCAGGCCAGCCATGTGCTGGTGCAAAACTCACAATCCGTCAAGCTCGACAAGCACCTGTTCAACGAGGCGTACCTGATGCACACCAGCACCAGTCCGCAGTACAGCATCATTGCCAGTTGCGACGTGGCCGCGGCCATGATGGAACCGCCCGGCGGCACCGCACTGGTGGAAGAAAGCATCGCCGAGGCGCTCGACTTTCGGCGGGCCATGCGCCAGATTGACGACGACTATGGGTCAGACTGGTGGTTCAAGGTGTGGGGGCCGGACAAGCTGGTGGAGGAGGGCATTGGCCGCGCCGACGACTGGATCATCAAGGGCGAATCTGCCAAAGCCAAGGCCGGCGTCAACTGGCATGGTTTTGGCAAGATGGCCACTGGTTTCAATATGCTCGACCCGATCAAGTCAACCATTGTCACGCCGGGCATGGACCTCAACGGCAGGTTTGCCAAGACAGGCATTCCGGCCAGCATCGTGACCAAGTTTTTGGCGGAACACGGCGTGGTGGTGGAAAAAACCGGCCTGTACAGCTTTTTCATCATGTTCACCATCGGCATCACCAAGGGCCGCTGGAACAGCATGCTGACCGCCTTGCAGCAGTTCAAGGACGACTACGCCAAGAACCAATCAATGTGGCGCATCCTGCCGGAGTTTTGCCAAAAGTACCCCAAATACGAAAACATGGGCCTGGCCGACCTGTGCCAGCATATTCACCAGCTCTATGCAAGGTATGACATCGCGCGCCTGACCACCGACATGTACCTGAGCGACCTGACCCCGGCGCTAAAACCCAGCGACGCTTACGCCCACATTGCGCTGCACAAAACTGAGCGCGTCGAGATTGACCAGCTTGAAGGCCGCATTACCGTGGGCCTGGTGACGCCTTACCCGCCGGGCATCCCCTTGCTGATTCCGGGCGAGGTGTTCAACAAGAAGATTGTGGATTACCTCAAGTTCTCGCGCGAGTTCAACCGCCAGTGCCCGGGCTTTGAGACCGACATCCACGGTCTGGTGGAAGAGGCGGGCACCGACGGCCAGGTGCATTACTACGCTGATTGTGTGCTTGAGTAAGGGTTTGTGTAGCCGAGGGTTATCCCTGATTTGAATAGGTTGCACTTTCAATAGAATAAGTGCAACTTTTGTTAGGAGTTGCATCTATGGCAAATGTCACACTTGGTATCAAGGTTGATGAATCTCTCCGCTCTCGCATCAAGGAGGCGGCCAATGTGCAGGGTAAAACACCGCACTGGCTCATCAAACAAGCGGTCATGCAATACGTCGAGCGTGCCGAGCGAGGCCAGTTGCAACCGCTTTCAGGTACAGTTGCAACCCTTGCTACTGACGTGCAAGAGGCAGAAGAAGCTGACGAGCTGACTCTATCCGACTCCGCGCAAGCTTCAGCACCGCAACCGTTCCTGGACTGGGCGCAAAACGTGCTGCCGCAGTCTGACCTGCGCGCCGCCATCACCGCCGCCTGGCACCGCCCCGAGCCCGAATGCATGCCACTGCTGGTGCAACTGGCCCAAGTGAACGACCCGGCGCAACGCGCGGCCATTAAGGAAGTTGGCGCACGCCTGGTCAATGGCCTGCGTGCCAAACAAGCCAGCGGCGGCGTGGAAGCGCTGGTGCAGGAGTTTTCGTTGTCCAGCCAGGAAGGTGTGGCGCTGATGTGCATGGCCGAGGCCTTGCTGCGCATCCCCGACAACGCCACCCGCGACGCGCTGATTCGCGACAAGATCAGCCATGGCGACTGGCATGCGCACCTGGGTAATTCGCCGTCGATGTTCGTCAACGCCGCCGTCTGGGGCCTGATGCTGACTGGCAAGCTGACCGCCACCGCGAGCGAAAAAAGCATGGGCAGCGCCCTGACGCGCCTGATTGGCAAGGGCGGCGAGCCGCTGATTCGCCAGGGCGTGCACCGCGCCATGAAGCTCATGGGCGAGCAGTTCGTTACCGGGCAAACCATCTCCGAGGCGCTGGCCAACAGCCGTGCGCTTGAGAAAAAGGGTTTTCGCTATTCCTACGACATGCTCGGCGAAGCCGCCACCACCGAGGCTGACGCCGAACGCTACGTGGCGTCTTACGAGCAGTCGATCCGTGCCATTGGCATGGCGTCCAACGGCCGGGGCATTTTTGAAGGCCCGGGCATCTCGGTCAAGCTCTCCGCCTTGCACACGCGCTACAGCCGTGCCCAGCGTGACCGCGTCATGGGCGAGTTGCTGCCGCGCCTGACCAAGCTGGCGCTGCTGGCGCGCCAGTACGACATTGCCATCAATATCGACGCCGAAGAGTCCGACCGGCTGGAACTTTCTTTGGACTTGCTTGAGAGCCTCTGTTTTGATCCGCGCCTGAAGGGCTGGAACGGCATCGGCTTTGTGGTGCAGGCCTATCTGAAGCGATGTCCGTTTGTGGTTGACTACCTGATCGACCTGGCCCGGCGCAGCGGGCATCGGCTGATGATTCGTCTTGTCAAGGGCGCTTACTGGGACGCAGAAATCAAGCACGCCCAGCTCGACGGCCTCGACGGCTACCCGGTGTACACGCGCAAGGTTTATTCTGATGTGGCTTACCTGGCCTGCGCGCGCAAACTGCTGGCCGTGCCGGAGGCGGTCTATCCGCAATTCGCCACCCACAACGCGCAGACCGTGGCGTCCATCTACCAGATGGCGGGTCAAAATTTTTATGCCGGTCAGTACGAGTTCCAGTGCCTGCACGGCATGGGTGAGCCGCTTTACGAGCAGGTGACCGGCCCGGTGAGTGAAGGCAAACTGGGCCGCCCGTGCCGCATTTATGCGCCGGTGGGCACGCATGAAACGCTGCTGGCCTACCTGGTGCGGCGGCTCCTTGAAAACGGCTCCAACTCCTCGTTTGTCAACCGCATTGGCGATCCCAAGGTCAAGGTCGAAGAACTGGTGGCTGACCCGGTGCAGGAGGTGCAGGCCATTGAGCAGGACTGCGGCCAGCTTGGCGCGCCACACGCCAAAATTGCCCTGCCGCGGCAGATGTTTGCCGAGCTGGGCGCGCAGTCGCGGCTGAACTCGTCGGGGCTCAACCTGGCCAACGAACAGCAACTGGCCTCGCTGGCGGCCGGCTTGCTGCGCAGCACGCAAATCGCCTACGCTGCCGCAGCCACCGTGGCTGATGCTGAGTCTGGCTTTGTTGGGTCTTCTGCTGGGTCGTTTGTAGGGTCGACTTCAGTCGACCATGGTGGACTAAAGTCCACCCCACAAGCCGCACAGGCTGACGGCTGGCAAGTCGTGCTGAATCCTGCCGACACGCGCGACCAAGTGGGTTGGGTGCGCCCGGCCACCACCGCTGAGGTCGAACTGGCCGCCAGTCGGGCTGCCCGCGCCACGCAAATCTGGCAGGTGACGCAGCCGCAACAGCGCGCCGCCTGCTTGAAGCGCGCCGCCGACCTACTGGAGCAGCGCACGCAAACCATTCTTGGCCTGATCGTGCGTGAGGCCGGCAAGTCGCTGCCCAACGCGATCTCTGAGGTGCGCGAAGCAGTGGACTTTTTGCGCTACTACGCGGCGCAAGTCGAGGCCACCTTTGACAACCAGACGCACCGCGCGCTCGGTGTGGTGCTGTGCATCAGCCCGTGGAATTTCCCGCTGGCAATTTTTGCCGGCCAGGTGGCTGCTGCCTTGGCCAGTGGCAACTGCGTGTTGGCCAAACCGGCCGAACAAACGCCACTGGTGGCCAACGTGATGGTCAAAATTTTGCACGAAGCTGGCGTGCCACAAGATGCGGTGCAGTTGGTGCCCGGCACCGGTGAGTTGGTGGGCGCTGCGCTGGTGGCGCACCCGCAGGTGGCGGGCGTGATGTTTACTGGATCCACCGAAGTGGCACATCTGATTGCGCAAACGCTCGCAAAACGCTTGAGCCGGCAGGGCCGCAGCATTCCGCTGATTGCCGAAACTGGCGGCCAAAACGCATTGGTGGTCGATTCATCTGCGCTGGCCGAACAGGTGGTGGGCGACGTGCTGGCCTCGGCCTTTGATTCGGCCGGTCAGCGCTGCTCGGCCTTGCGCCTGTTGTGCATCCAGGAAGATGTGGCGGATCGGGTGCTCGACATGATCAAGCAGGCCATGCGCGAGTGGGTGATGGGCAACCCGGACCGCATGCACACCGACGTGGGACCGGTGATCGACGAGGATGCGCGCGCGCAGATTGAGCAACACATTGCCAAAATGCAGGCCGACGGCCAGCCAGTCACGCGCATGGCGCGCGACGAGAGCGCTGGCCAGGGTCATTTTGTGATGCCCACATTAATTGAACTCGACCGCATCGAGCGCCTGCAACGCGAAGTGTTCGGCCCGGTATTGCATGTGGTGCGCTACCGGCGCGACGACCTTGACCAGGTGCTCGATGCCATCAATGCCACTGGCTACGGCCTCACCTTTGGCGTGCACAGCCGCATCGACGAAACCATTGCCCAGGTCACGCAAAAGGTGCAGGCCGGTAACATTTACGTCAACCGTAACGTGATCGGCGCCGTGGTGGGCGTGCAGCCGTTTGGCGGCATGGGCTTGTCGGGCACCGGGCCCAAAGCGGGCGGGCCGCTGTATTTGTACCGCTTGCTGCAAGCCAGCGAGTCGCAAAACAACCCCGCGCTGACGGCTTTGAGTGAGTCGCCCGCCGTGCGTGCGCTGGTGCCCGCTGCCGCGGAGCGCCAACTGCCCGAGCCCGCCAGCTTGCAATCCCTGCAACTTCTTCTGACGCGCTTGCAAGGGCCTACGCTGGTTCAGCCGCTGGGTGTTTTAAGCAGTCTGGACGCAGCGCAAGGCGTGCTTGCCTGCGAGGCGTATCTGGCTGTCACGGTGTTTGGTCAAGCCTTCAAGCTGACCGGCCCCACGGGCGAATTGAACCGCTACCAGTTGCTGCCGCGCGGCGCGGTATGGGCGGTGCCACAAACAGCCGTCGGGCTCTTGCACCAAGTCGCTGCCGCGTTGGCCAGCGGCAACCCGTGTTGCCTGGAGTCACCCGCCAGCGACAGCGTGATGGCAAGATTGCTGGAGTCGTTGCCGGACGAGGTCAAGGGCATTGTTCAGTGCTGCAGCGCCGAGCAATTGCACAGCGACACGCACTTGAGTGCCATGTTGTTTGAGGGCGACGGCGATGCCTTGCAGACCCTGTTGCCCCAAGTGGCGCAGCGCCCTGGCGCCATTGTGCGCATCGAGAGCTTGTCGCCCGCGCAGTTGGCCGCTGGTGCACACTACGACCTCAGCGCCTTGATGCACGAGCAGAGCATCAGCACCAACACGGCGGCCGCGGGCGGCAACGCGCAGCTCATGACCATGAACTGATTTCTATAAAAAAAGGAGACACCGATGACATTTAAAACACCACCATGAGTCGTTGGCCAATTGACTCCAACACCTGCGTTTAAATGGCATGATTTTTGCTTTAAGTTTTTAACCACTCACTTTTTCAGGAAACCCCATGAAATTCACATCCTCACTTTTGCCTCTGATGGGCGCTTTGACACTTGCCTTTACCAGCCAGGCTTATGCCCAGGAACAAACGGTTGTTATTGGCCTGACTGGCCCCCTGTCGGGCTCCAACGCCTTTGCCGGCAAGGACAACGAAAACGGCGTGCGCCTGGCGGTTGATGACCTCAACGCCAAAAAAATCTCGGTTGGTGGCAAAACACTCAAATTTGTCCTGCAATCCGAAGATGACCAATGCGACCCCCGCGCCGGTGTGCAAGTGGCGCAAAAATTTGTCGACGGCGGCGTCAAGTTTGTCATGGGCCCCTATTGTTCGGGTGTGGCGGTGCCTGCCTCGCGGATTTACAACGAAGGTGGCGCCATGATGTCCACGGTCGGCACCAATCCCAAAGTGACCTTGGGCGGCTACAAAAATGTGTTTCGAATCATCGCCAGCGACAACCAGATTGGCGGCGGCATGGCCAGCTATGCTGCCAATGTGATGAAGGTCAAGACCGTGGCGGTGATTGACGACCGCACCGCGTTTGGCCAGGGCGTAGCGCAAGAGTTCACCAAAGAAGCCCAGCGTTTGGGGCTCAATGTGGTCGGTCAAGAATTCACCACGGACAAGGCGACTGATTTCACCTCCATCCTGACCACCCTCAAGGGCAAAAATCCGGACGCCATTTTCTTTGGTGGTTATGCGCCTCAGGCCGCACCCATGACACGCCAGATGAAGCAACTCGCCATCAAGGCCAAATTGCTCGGCGGTGACACCTTGTGCAGCCCCGAAATGGGCAAGCTCGCGGGCGATACGGTCAACGACGTGGTGTTCTGCGCGCAGGGCGGCTCAATGCTCGACAAGACCGCCGCTGGCCCGGCTTTCAAAGCCAAGTACAAGCAGCGTTACAACCAGGACGCCGACGTGTACGCTGCGCCGTTTTATGACCAGACCATGTTCATCGGCGAGGCCATCCAGAAAGCCGGTTCACTGGACGTAGACAAAGTGGGCGCTGTGATTTACAAAGACAGCTACAAAGGCATCATGGGCACCTATGCCTACGACGACAAGGGCAACATGAAGCAGGCCCCGATCACGGTCTATACCTTCAAGAACGCTGCACTGGTGCCGCTGGCCAGCTACTGATTCGCATGTTTTGTGGGGTCGACTTCAGTCGACCATGGCGGACTACAACCCGCCCCACAAATACCATTAGCCCAGCATGACAGGAATGCGATGGCGACCAAAGTCGCCGCATGTTGCGTCAAAACGACCTGCCACCGCGCTGCCGCAATCCGGGCAGTGGCCAGTGGCGGTCAGCCGGTAGTTGATGATCTGGTACCAGTCGCGCACGATCAGCGGCGCCTTGCAGTTGGGGCAAAAAGTGGTGTCGCCCTCGATGTTGTGCACGTTCCCGGTGTAAACATAGTGCAGCCCCTGTTGCAGCGCGATGTTGCGGGCGCGCACCAGCGTGGCCACTGGCGTGGCGGGCACATCGCCCATTTTGTAGTCGGGGTGAAATGCAGAGAAGTGCAGCGGCACGTCGGCGCCGAGCTCTTTTTTGATCCAGCAGCACATGGCGGTGATTTCTTCGTCGGAGTCGTTATGCCCCGGAATCAGTAGCGTGGTGAGCTCCAGCCAGACATTGGTTTCGTGCTTGAGGTAGCGCAGGGTATCGAGCACCGGTTGCAGGTGCGCGCTGGTGAGCTTGAAGTAAAAGTTTTCGGTGAACGCTTTTAAATCGACATTGGCGGCGTCCATCTTGTCGAAAAAATCACGCCGCGGCTGCGCATGGATGTAGCCCGCCGTGACCGCCACGGTCTGGATGCCCAGTGCGTGGCAGGCGTCGGCGGTGTCCATGGCGTACTCGGCAAAAATCACCGGGTCGTTATAAGTAAAGGACACGCTCTTGCAGCCATGCTCGCGCGCCGCCTGGGCTATTAATTCGGGCGAGGCCTGGTCCATCAGGCGGTCCATGTCCTGCGACTTGCTGATGTCCCAGTTCTGGCAGAACTTGCAGGCCAGGTTGCAGCCCGCCGTACCAAAAGAAAACACGCTGCTGCCCGGGTAGAAGTTGTTGAGCGGCTTCTTCTCAATCGGGTCGATGCAGAAGCCCGACGAACGCCCGTAGGTGGTCAGAATCATCTGCTCACCCTGGCGCTTGCGCACAAAACAGGCGCCGCGCTGGCCTTCGTGCAGCTTGCAGTCGCGCGGGCACAGGTCGCACTGCAGGCGACCGTCGTCCAGTTTGTGCCAATAGCGGGCAGGATAGTTGGATGTGGCTACTTTCATGATGCGCCCTCGACTTCCTTGAATTTGCTCACCGTGTAACGCTGTAGCCGAACCTCTGGTGCCCAAAAATCAGGCGCAAGCCCGGCCTTGTGCTTGAGGTGGGCCATGAACTCAGCTGCGTTGGGCAATTGCTCCCAGACCTGCGGCAAAAAAGTGCTGCGGTAACGCCCGAACTCAAACACCACGCCATCCACGCCAGGGCGCAGTTGCGCCAGCGCATCGGCTTCAGAAGCAAATGGCATGGGCTGCATCGCCGACAGCACCGAAACCTCGACGGTGGTGATGTTGAGCTCTGCCAAGGTCAACGGCGCAAAGCGCGGGTCGCGCAAGGCTGCCGCAACGGCATTGGCCCGGATGTCCTGGATGAGCGGACGGTGCGCTTGCAGTGAGCCGATACAACCGCGCAATTGCTCGCGCTGGTTTAGCGTGACAAAGCTGGCCCCGGGGGCGTTCAACATTTGGGCAGCCTGACCAGCAGGCTCGGGCGCTGCCACCGGTCGCCTCAAGGCGTTCGAAATAGCGGCTCGGGCAATTTGCAGCAGCAATTGGCCATAATCGTCTAGGAGCCAGGGCGGCAGAGCGTTCTGCTGCGTGTCCCCCGCCCTGCGGGCTCCTCCTTTTACCTGCGCAGAACGCTCTGCCGCCCTGGCTCCTGTTACTGTGGTGTCAGTGCGCATGGTTTTCTCCTGTAGTGAAGGCCAGCGCCGCATAACCCACCACGCGATTCTTGTCACCGGCCGTGTCGCCCGAATTGCACAAGCCCAGCAGATGCGGCTGCAACTGGTGCCGCTGGGCTGCCAGCAGCAGGCCATTGACCGGGGTAGCGCCACAGGCCTGCTGGTGGTTCAGGTGGGTGTGCAATTGCATCATGCCTTGCACCGTGTCGCGGTCCACAGCCTGTGCGGTGGCGTAGGGCAAAAAGTGCGACAGGTCGGAGCTGATCACGATCAGCGTTTCGTCATCGCCCCAAAGCACCTCCAGCACCTGGGCCACCTCGGTCGGTGTGGCATCGCCCACCGCTAGCGGCAGCAGCTTGAAATCATCAAGCGCCAGCTGCAAAAAGGGCAATTGCACCTCGAGCGAATGTTCCTGCGCGTGGGCCGCCGGGCTCACCACCACCTGGGGCAGTGAGCGGATGGCATCCACCGCGTCCTGGTCGATTTCGATCTCACCCAACGGCGTGGCAAAGTAGTCAGCGCCGGGCAGCGCCAAGCCGCGCACCGGCACCCGGTGCACCGGCCCGAGCAACACCACGCGCCGGATGGTCTGGCGCACTGCTGCGAGCTGGGCATAGGCCTGCGCGGCGGTGGCACCGGAGTAAATGTAGCCCGCGTGGGGCACGATCAGGGCTTTGGGCCGGATAGTGGCCGAGTCGGCAGCGTTGGGCTTGGCAGCAGCCAGCATGGCAAGCACATCGTGTGACAGGGTTTGGCTGCGCCCCGGGTAAAAAGCCCCGGCGACAGCGGGTGGGCGGACTTGGTGCATGTGAACTTCCTTTGCAGGTTGGCCGTGTGCAAAACAAGCCAGATTCTGCGGCAAAAAACTCATCACTGAAGTGACTATTCGCAATGTCAGAATGAAAAATTCGATGGTTCACTTCATGCTTGTGAACATGTACTTTTACGACATCGCCCGCCAGGTGCTGACTTCTTGACTAGTCGGTACACACTAGACTCACAACGTATAAACTACTGACATTTAACGTTAATTAAACAGCCATGCAAACCCTTTCTCAGTCAGATTTCCAGGTTGCGTTTGAACACGGTGCCGTGCAGTCGGTTGAAATTGAGCCTTCAGGCTCAAGATTCGCCGTTAAATTTCTCACCTTGTCAGGTGCTGCCATGTTGGTTCAGTCACGCAAATCTGAACCCAGGCTATTTGGCACGGTGGACAGTGCCCTCAAGTTGCTGCACAAACTGGGTGTACGTCGTATCGTGCTGGCGCGTCTGGAGCAATGGCAACCCGAGCAGGCAAAGTTGGTGCGCCGCAGTCGTCCGGACCGGGCGCAGGCCTTAACCCGTGCGGCCGAATATGACCGTTGGGTTCGCGCCAAGGTGAATGCCAGTCGCCTCGACCCACGTCCGGCCATGACTGATGGCGAATGGGAAAGCGTTCGCGCGGCCAAGCGGGCTGATCGCCAGGCGCTTTTAGTCGGCAAAACTCAATGAGCTGCAAATCGTGGCGAGTTGTTCGCCGCCCGGAATACCTTGAAGACCTGGATGCCATTGCGGCGTGGATCGCGCGGGACAACCGAGCAGCAGCCGTCGACCTGTGGTTGCTGATTGACGAACAAGTTGACCGGCTCACTGATCCCAATTTTCCACGCCGCATCAGCAACCGGGTGGCTGACGCTTATGAGCTGGTGGCGCATGAAAACTACATTGTCTATTTTGACCAGAATGAACGCGATTGCACGCTAATCGTGCGCGCGGTCGTGCATGTGGCCAGGCAGTTCCCGGAATGAAACGCGCGCATTTCTTGGTACGTAAGCTGCTATCACTCAGGCGTGTGCCAACCCGCGCGGCTGTAGCGCCAGCAAGCCCAGCGCCAATGTGGCAAAGCCAATGCCGGCCACAAAGGTGAACGAAGCGCCAAAAGATTGCCATAACCAGCCCGCCAGCCCGCTGGCGATCAGCAGCGCAACGCCGCTGAGCAGGTTGAAAAAGCCATAGGCGGTGCCGCGTAAATCAGCCGGTGCAGTGTCGGCCACCATGGCGGCCAGCAGGCCTTGCGTCATGGCCATGTGCAAGCCCCACAGCGCCACGCCCAGCCAAAACACCCAGCCACTGTTGCTGGTGGCCAGCAGCACGTCAGCGGCGATCAACAGCAGCAGGCCCGCGCCCAGCAGCGTGGTGTGGCGCATTTTGTCGGCCAACTTGCCAAACGGGTAGGCACAGGCGGCATAGACGACGTTCATGCTGATCAGCACCAACGGTGTCCAGGTCAGCGCCAGGCCGCCTTGCTGGGCACGCAGCACCAGAAAAGCTTCGCTGAATCTTGCCAGCGTGAACACCGCGCCCACGCCCACCACCCACCAGTAAGCGGGACTCAGGCGCGCCAGATTGGCGCGGCTGATGGGGTTGACGCGCTTGGGGGCAAGCGGCCGGTCGGGCTCTTGCACACCCCACACCAGCAGCGCCACGCACAGCACAGCCGGCACCGTGGCCACCCAGAACACAGCGCGAAAGTCGTCTTCCCAGAGCAGCATGAAGCCAATGGCCAGCATCGGCCCTAAAAAAGCGCCCACGGTGTCGAGCGATTGGCGCAAGCCGAAGGCGGCACCGCGCAGCTCGGGCGGCGCGATGTCGGCCACCAGCGCATCACGCGGCGCACCGCGGATGCCTTTGCCCACGCGGTCGGCCAGCCGGGCGGTGATGATCCAGCCGCTGGACGTGGCCAGCGCAAACAGCGGTTTGGTGATGGCGCCCAGGCCGTAGCCCAACACAGCCAGTGGCTTGCGTTTGCCCCAGTAGTCGCTCAGGGCGCCAGAAAATACTTTGACGATGAGCGCCGTGGCCTCGGCGGCACCTTCAATCAGCCCGACCACAAAGATGCTGATGCCCAGGGTGGTGACCATGAATACCGGTAGCAGGCTGTGAATGAGCTCGCTCGACACATCCATCAGCAGGCTGACAAAGCCCAGCGCCCAGATGCCAGCAGGCAATTTGCGCAAGGGTAGGGGTTGTGGGGACATGGCTAAGTCGCTATCGCAACATGGCGGTCATTGCTTGAGCGTGAGCGTGTCATTGCGAGCGTAGCGTGGCAGTCCATGCAGTCGGAAGTCATGGATCGCCGCACTTTGCTCGCGATGACGATTCAGGTACATGCCCGGGAATCAGCGCACCAGCACGGACGCTGTATCGCCGCGCGGGGCAATCACGCCAATCTCGTACACCGTTTCACCGGCCGCGCGCAGCATGGCGGCGCAGGCTGCGGCATTGGCAGCATCAATCACCACCACCATGCCAATGCCATTGTTGAAAGTTCGGTTCATCTCGGTGTCGTCAATGCCCGCCGTGGCCTGCAACCAGGCAAACAGCTCGGTTTGGGGCCAGCTGCCTTTCACCAGATGGGCGGCCATGCCTTCGGGCAGCACGCGCGGAATGTTCTCCAGCAAGCCGCCGCCGGTGATGTGCGCCAGCGCCTTGATGGGGTGCGCCGCCAGGGCGGCCAGCACGTTTTTGACATACAGGCGGGTGGGTTCCATCAGCGCCTGTTTGAAGGGCTTGCCGTCCAGCGTGGTGGGCACGGTGCCAGCGGCCTCGGAACGCTCGATGCATTTGCGCACCAGGCTGAAACCGTTGGAATGCACGCCGCTGGAGACCAGGCCCAGCACCACGTCGCCGGGCTCCACATTGGCACCATTCAAAATTTTGGACTTTTCAACCGCGCCCACCGCAAAACCGGCCAGGTCGTATTCTCCGGCCGGGTACATGCCGGGCATCTCTGCCGTTTCGCCGCCGATCAGGGCGCAGCCGGAGAGCTCGCAGCCCCTGGCAATACCGCCCACCACGGCGGCAGCGGTGTCCACATCGAGCTTGCCGCAGGCAAAGTAATCCAGAAAGAACAGCGGCTCGGCGCCTTGCACCAGCACGTCGTTGACGCTCATGGCCACCAGGTCGATGCCCACGGTGTCGTGCATGTTCCACTCAAACGCCAGCTTGAGCTTGGTGCCGACGCCGTCGGTGCCGCTCACCAGCACCGGCTCCTGGTAACGCTTGGGCACTTCAAACAGCGCGCCAAAGCCGCCAATGCCGGCCAGCACGCCTTCGCGCATGGTTTTTTTGGCGAGCGGCTTGATGCGTTCCACCAGTGCGTCGCCGGCGTCGATGTCAACGCCGGCGGCTTTGTAGGAAAGGGGAACGGTGGATTGGGTCATAACAATGTGCAGGTGGGGCCAAGGGACGGGCTGGCGGCGCGCCTGAAGCCCGATAGAATTTAGGCTGATTTTAAGGGGTTGGCTTTTCGCCATTTCAATGCAATTTACTTCCACACAAAAAAGAGCCCTGGCCTGGTTTGGGTTGCTGCTGGGCACCGTGGCCATGCTTTGGCTTCTGGCACCGGTGTTGACGCCATTTGTGGTGGCGGCAATTCTGGCCTACGCATTGACGCCGGTGGTGGATCGAATTGACCACTTGGGTCGGGGCCGCATCCCGAGGCTGCTGGCGGTAGTTTTGGTGGAAGTTGTTTTCCTGCTGATGCTGCTCGCGCTGATGCTGCTGGTGGTGCCGATTCTGGTCAAGCAACTGCCGCAATTGCGTGAGCAGGTGCCACCGCTACTGGACCGATTCAACGTATTTTTGCAGCCTTTTTTGGCGCAGTTCGGCCTGCAGGTGTCGTTTGACGTAGCCGGGCTCAAGGACTTTGCCATGGAGCACCTGAGCGCCAATTTTGAAGACTTGCTGGGCCAATTGCTGGCCTCGGCCAAACTCGGCGGCAGCGTGGCGCTCTCTTTGGTTGGCAATGCCGTCTTGATCCCGGTGGTGCTGTTTTACCTGCTGATGGAATGGCGCCGCTTTATCGACCTGGTGCTGGTACTTGTGCCACCGCGGCTGCGCCCGGCGGTGGACAGTTTTACCTCCGAGGCTGACCTCGTGCTGGGCCAGTACCTGCGCGGCCAGTTGTTGGTGATGGTGTTGCTGGCAATTTATTACAGTATCGGGCTGGCGCTCTTTGGTCTGGACCTGGCGCTGCCCATTGGTGTATTCACCGGCCTGGCGGTGGCCATTCCGTACCTGGGCTTCGGGCTGGGGCTGATACTGGCCACACTGGCGGGTTTCCTGGAGTTTTCGGCGCAGGCGGGTCACGTTGATGTGCTGGTGATGGTGGCCGTGGTGTATGGCCTGGGTCAATTGGTAGAGAGTTTCTTTTTGACGCCCTATCTGGTCGGCGAGCGCATGGGGCTGCACCCGGTGGCCGTTATTTTTGCATTGCTGGCGTTTGGTCATCTGCTGGGTTTTGTTGGCGTGTTGATTGCCCTGCCGCTCAGCGCCGTGCTGGTGGTGGCGATTCGCCGCATGCGCGCGGCCTACCTGGAAAGCGCGCTTTACCAGGACACACAAAGCGCATGATGCAACAACTGGTGCTGGACATGGGCCGGCCCACCGAGCCCAGCCTTGCAAATTTCTTTCCCGGGCCCAACGAGGCGGCGCTGGCGCACCTGAAGCTCTGGTTGGGTCATGCGGGCAGTTTGCTGCGCTCACCGGTGCCCAGCTACCTGTGGGGCGGTAGCGCCTGCGGCAAAACCCATTTGCTCAAAGCCGTGTGCGCCGCGCTGCAAGCGCAGGGCGAATCAGCAGGCTGGCTCGATGCCAGTGTGCAGGCTGCGCCAGAGTTCGATGAGTCCTGGGCTTGCGTGCTGATGGACGACGTGCACGCTTTCAGCAGCGCGCAGCAGCAACTGGCGTTCAACTGGTTTGTCCACGCCCAGACCCTGCAAATTGCGGTGCTGGCCAGCGGCAGCCTGCCACCGTCCGACCTGAAGCTGCGCGACGACTTGCGAACCCGGCTGGGCGGCGGCCATGTCTTTGCGCTGCAGGCGCTGAGCGAGGCGGAACGCCGCGCCGTGTTGCGCCAGGCGGCCCAAGTGCGTGGCATCTTTTTGAGCGACGAGGTGATGGACTTCATGCTGACCCGTTTCAGCCGGGATTTGGGCTCACTGATGGATCTGCTCGACATGCTGGACGGTTACGCCCTGCAAACCAAGCGCGCCATCACCATTCCCTTGATCAAAACCATGATGGACAACACATGACAATAAAACTGGCCTTGTTCGACCTCGACCACACCCTGCTGCCGCTGGATTCCGATTACGAGTGGAATGTCTTCACCACCGCGCTGGGCTGGCACGACCCGGTTGAGTTCAATCGGCAAAACGACTCTTTTTATGCGCAATACCAGGCTGGCACCCTCGACATTCATGAATACGTGCGCTTTGCAACGGCGGCCCTGTGCGCCCAAGGCGCAGAAAAGTCGCAGTCGGCGCATGCCAAGTTCATGGCGACCGTCGTGCAGCCAGTCATTCGGCCCGCCGCCCTGTCTCTGGTGCAGCAGCACCTGACCGCTGGCGACGCGGTGGTGATCGTGACCGCCACCAACGAATTCGTCACGCGCCCGATTGCCAGCGCCTTTGGCGTGACCGAGCTGATCGCTGTCAGGCTAGCGTGCGACGCCGACAGCGGCTGGTTCAGCGGCGAAATATCGGGCACGCCGTCGTTTCGCGAAGGCAAGGTGGCGCGGGTGGAGCAATGGCTGGCCGAGCGCGGCCTGACCTGGGCCAGCGTGGAGAGCAGCTTTTACAGCGACTCCATGAACGACCTGCCGCTGCTGGAAAAAGTGACGCATCCGGTGGCTACCAACCCCGAAGACCGGCTGCGCGCCATAGCGTTAGAGCGCGGCTGGCGCATACTTGATCTCTTTTAACAACACCTACAACAACAATGATTAAAAAATTCATCAACAGGCTGCTGGGCAAAGCTGTCCCAGCCGAGAAACACCCCTTTGGCAAACGCCTTGAAATCGGCCCGACCGAGCACGGCATTGACCCCAAGCTGGTCGATGAGCGCGCCATCAACGTGGTGCGCACACTCAAACAGGCGGGTTTCGAGGCCTACATCGTTGGCGGCGCTGTGCGCGACCTGATGCTGGGCCTGGCGCCAAAAGACTTCGATGTGGCCACCAACGCCACGCCCGAGCAGGTCAAGAGCTTGTTCAGGCGCGCCTTCATCATTGGGCGGCGCTTTCGCATCGTGCATGTGGTCTATGGGCGCGGCCGCGAGCACGAGGTGATTGAGGTCTCCACGTTTCGCGCCCATCTGGATAACGTGGCCGCCGAGCAGGTGGCAGGCAATGAGAAAACCAGCAAGAGCGAACTGGCCGGCATGACGCACGCAGTCGACAGCCACGGCCGGGTGCTGCGCGACAACGTCTGGGGCCCGCAAGAAGAAGACGCTGTGCGCCGCGACTTCACCATCAACGCCATGTATTACGACCCAGAGACGCAGATCGTGGTCGATTACCACCACGGCATCAAGGACTCCAAGGGCCGCGTCATCCGCATGATTGGCGACGCCGCAGCGCGCTACCGCGAAGACCCGGTGCGCATCATCCGCGCCATTCGTTTTGCCGCCAAGCTCAATGCCTTGGGCTTCCAGCTGGAGCCCAAAACCGCCACGCCGCTGCTTAAATCCCTGGCGCTGCTGGCCGACGTGCCGCAAAGCCGCCTGTTCGACGAAATGCTCAAGCTGCTGCAAACCGGCCACGCGCTGGCTTCCGTCGAGCAACTCAAGACTTTGGGCCTGGCGCAGGGCATTTACCCGCTGCTTGACGTGGTGGTGGAGCGCGCCGAGACGCCGTTTGTCAAGTCTGCGTTGCAGGATACCGACCGCCGGGTGGGCGAAGGCAAACCGGTGGCGCCCAGCTTCTTGCTGGCCTGCGTGTTGTGGGCCGATGTGCGCGACGGCTGGGCTGCTCGCATTAAGGCGCAGCAGCATTCGCACCCGGCCCTGCAGGATGCCATCGAGGACGTGTTCAACGCCCGCATTGGCGACGTCTCCGGGCGTGGCAAGCTGGCCGGTGACATGCGCGAGATTTGGCTGATGCAGCCGCGCTTCGAGAAACGCGTGGGCAGTGCGCCGTTTGGCCTGGTCGAGCAGGTGCGCTTTCGGGCAGCCTTTGACTTCATGCGCTTGCGCGCTGAAAACGGTGAGCTAGAGATGGTGTTGTCAGACTGGTGGGAGGCCTTCAGCATGGCCAACGACAACCTGCGCAACGACATGGTCGATGGCGTCAAGCTGGAGCAACAGCAGCGCGCCCGGGCGCCGCGTGCACCACGCGTGCACTCGGTGCCGAGTCGTGTCGCCAACGAGTCGGCAGCACAAGCAGCCGGTAAAGAAGCCGCACCGGGTCGCCCGCCACTGCCTGCTGATGCGCTTTCAGGTGATGGCGCTGAAGCCCCCAAAAAGCGCCGCCGTCGCCGCCGTCCAACGGGTCGCGGCGCGGCGGGTGATGCACCGGCGCAAGACCCGCAGGCCTGAACACGGTCGTGGCCATCCCGGAAAGACCAGAGGTATTGGCTTACGTCGCGCTGGGGGCCAATCTGGGCGATGCACGGGCCAGCGTGCGGGCAGCCATGCAGGACGTTGCCGCCTTGCCTCATACGCAACTCGTCGCCAGTTCGAGCCTGTACCGCACGGCGCCTTTCGAGGCCACCGGGCCTGATTTCATCAATGCCGTGGTGGCTGTCTCGACCCGGCTGAACGCGCCCGAACTGCTGTTGAATTTGCAGCATCTTGAAAACGGGGCAGGGCGTGAGCGCGCGTATCGCAACGCGCCGCGCACGCTCGACCTCGACATCCTGCTGTATGGCGAAGCCAGCATTTGCAGCCCCACGTTGCAGGTGCCGCACCCGCGCATGTGGCAGCGGGCTTTTGTGCTGGTGCCGCTGGCCGAGATAGCGCCCAACCAAGTAAACGCCGCCCAACTCGCGGAGGTTGTAGCACAACTCATCGAACGCATCGATTTGGCATAATCTGCCATAAATTCTCAGGAGTAAAACCATGCCCACCCGCAACGTTGTCATTACCGAGCACCAAAGCCAGTTGATTGACCAGTGGGTCGCTGCAGGCGATTACCAAAACGCCAGCGAAGTCTTGCGCGAGGGCCTGCGGCTGGTGGAGCAAAACAAACTTGATTTTCAAGCGCGATTGCAGGCGTTGCGGGAGGCCGTTAATGTGGGCCTGGCCGACATTGAGGCTGGGCGCTTTCAAACCTTTGATTCTGGCGAGGCTTTGGCGGCGCATTACGAGGCGCTCTTGACTGAAGTTCTGGACACTTCCGCGTGAGCCAAGATCGTTGGCTAGTCCGAAATACGGTTGCGGCCGATATGGATTTCAAAGCAATCAAGCGTTGGACGACGGATCATTTCGGTGCGATTCAGGCAGTGACTTATGCGCAAACCATCATCTTGTCGTTGAAAGACTTGTGTGCTGGCCCAAAAACAGTCGGTTGTAAACTGCATGGCGAGATTGGCCCGGAGATTTACACCCTGCACGTAGCCAGACAGGGCCGACCGGGTCGGCATGTGGTGGTTTTTCGGGCCAACAGCGCCCAACACCAAATCGACATCCTTCGCATCTTGCATGACAGCATGGACTTGCCACGCCACCTGGCGCTGCATTGATGGTCAGAGCAAACGCTTGGGTTGCTCGTTTTCAGGATGCCAGCCCAGCCACCACAAAATCAATCCACACCCGCAGTTTGGCGCTCAAGTAGCGGTTGGGCGGGTACAGCACCCAGGCGCGGCCAGCGTAGGCGGTGACATGGCTCCAGTCGTCCAGCAGGCTCATCAACTCGCCGCTGCCCAGGGCCGCGCGAGCAGTGGATTCGGGCAGGCTGGCAATGCCCAAATGCTGCAAGGCGCCGCCCAGGCGCACCTTGCTCTGATTGGCCACATAGCGGCCGCTCACGCGCACCGTCGCCTCTGCGCCGTCTTTTTGAAAGCGCCAATGGCGGTCGCGTTCATCTTCACCAAGGTACAGGCAACTGTGCTCAGCCAGATCACGCGGGTGCATCGGGGTGCCGCGCTCGCCCAGGTAGCGCGGGCTGGCGCACACCAGATGGCGAATCTGTATCAGGGGGCGGCCTGCCAAACCGGGCGGCGGCGTTTCGGTGATGCGAATGGCCAGGTCAATGGCCTCCTGATATACATCCACCGTGCGGTCGGTGATGATGAGTTGCACATCCACCTCGGGGTAACGCGCCAAAAAGGCCGGCATCAGCGGGTGGATAACTTGGTAGGCAAACGCCTCGGGGATGCTGATGCGCACCAGGCCGCTGGGTGTGGCGCTTTGGGTGTCGGTCAGCGCCATCACCTCGCGGGCGACGGCCACCAGCGTCTGGCAACGGGCATAGGCGGCACTACCTGCTTGCGTGAGGCGCAGCTTGCGGGTGCTGCGCTCAAGCAGGCGCACATGCAGCGCCGCCTCCAGCCGCGCCACCTGACGGCTCACCGCCGATGGCGTCAACCCGAGTTGGCGAGCGGCCTGCGAAAAGCTGCCCGCATCGACCACACGGGCGAACACGGCCATGTCGGTGAGGTTTTCCAGCGGGGTATTCATGTGTTTGGCGCACAGGTGATGTTCTGCATGACCCCATTATCACGATCAAAGAATTAAATTAGCATCCAGACTTCTTTGAAACACGCCTTGACGCTGAACCCATGACCACCTTGACCATAAAACCACCCAGCCACCTGCTGCGCCTGTCTGACCTGACCTTGCTGGCTGTGGCGCTGATGTGGGGCACCAGTTATGGCGTGGCCAAAGGTGCGCTGGCCTTTTACCCGGTGCTGGGTTTTTTGGCAGTGCGCTTTGGCATCACGTTTGTGCTGCTGCTGCCCATGCTGCTGCGTGCCCCGAGACAGCAGCAACGCGATGCCCTGCGCTCAGGCCTGCCGCTGGGCGGCTTGTTGTGGGGATTTTTTTGTGTGAGACCTATGGTGTGGCGCACACCCAAGCCAGCAATGCGGCCTTTTTGATCAGCCTGTGCGTGGTGTTCACGCCTTTTGCCGAGTGGTGGCTGATGGGGCAGCACCCGGCACCCGTGCTGTTTGTGTTTGCCGGTGTTTCGTTGCTGGGGGCAGCACTGCTCAGTGGCGGCTGGTCGGGTCACTTGGATTGGGGTGATGCATTGATGCTGGCTGCTGCGCTGTTGCGCGCCTTCACAGTGTGCAAAACCAGCCAGCTCACGCGCCACAGCAGCGCGTCAAGTTTGACTCTGACCACGGTGCAAGCCGGGGTGATCTGCTTGGGCAGCTTGCTGCTGGCCGTATTGTCAAGCTCAGGGGTGGAGACTGGTCTGCCAGCCTTGCCCAGCGCGCCCGCTTTCTGGCAAGCCACAGTCTATTTGGTACTGGGGTGCACCATATTTGCATTTTTTGCCCAAAACTGGGCTTTGAAACACAGCGCCCCCAGCCGTGTCGCCTTGTTGACCAGCAGCGAGCCGGCCTTTGGTGCGCTGTTTGCGGTGCTTTGGCTGGGCGAATCTTTGAGTGTCACGGCTTGGTTGGGCGGGGCACTGATCGTGCTGACGGCGCTCTGGACGACGCTGCGGCGCAACTAGACCGAGTGCATCGACTCGGCGCACCGAAACGTATTCGACGTTGCGGTGAAGAAAAAGTGGTGCACTTCCACTGAAATCAGCGGTTCAATCCACTTCGGCAATCATCTCGATTTCAACGCAAGCCCCGAGCGGAATTTGCGCCACGCCAAAGGCGCTGCGGGCATGCGCGCCTTTGGCACCAAAGACTTCGCCGATCAACTCGCTGGCACCGTTGGTCACCAGATGCTGCTCGGTGAAGTCGCCGGTGGAATTGACGAGGGACATCAGCTTGACAATGCGCTTGACGCGGTTCAGGTCGCCCACTGCCGCGTGCAGCGTGCCCATCAGGTCGATGGCCGCGGCGCGGGCGGCAGCCTTGCCTTCTTCGGCGTTCATGTTCTTGCCGAACTGGCCGACCCAGACCTTGCCGTCTTTCTTGGCCAGGTGGCCGCTCAGAAAGACCAGATTACCGCTTTGGACAAAAGGCACGTAGGCGGCGGCGGGGATGGCCACCGGGGGCAGGGTGATGCCGAGTTCGGCGAGTTTGGCGTAAATGCTCATGATGTTTCCTGTACTGTTAGGGTTTGTCGTAGCTTGAATTCTGACTTTGATTCTGACCTTGATTTTGACTTTGTGTTTGTCCAAAGCCCTGGCTTTGGCTCTGTGATTGACGCGGCAAAACCATGGGTTCGGCCACGGGTTCGACGGTCACCCCGACTTTGAGCGTGTGGCTGGCGCCACCGTGGATCACGCCGCGGATCGGCGACACGTCAGAAAAGTCGCGGCCCATGGCCAGCGTCACATAGTCTTCGCCGGGCGAGGGCCACCCGGCGCGGTCGTTGGTAGGGTCCAGATCAACCCACTGCTCACCCTCGGGCAGGTCGGGCACGTACGCCGCAGCCCAGGCGTGCGAAGCGTCGCTGCCCCTGAGCTTGACGGTGCCGGGCGCCGGTTGGGTCAGCAAATAGCCGCTGACGTAGCGCGCAGGCAAACCCATGCTGCGCAGGCAGGCAATCAGGATGTGGGCAAAATCCTGGCACACGCCCTTGCGTTGTGCCAGCGCCTCCAGCGCCGGGGTGTTGACCTGTGTGCTTTGGCTCTCGTAGCTGAAATCGCGGTAAATGCGGTGCATCAGGTCGAGCGCCGCAGTCAGCAGCCCCACTCCGGCGCTGAAGCTGGGGCGGGCATAAGCGGCAAACTCGGCGTGACGCGGTGCCATCGGCGAGGCAAAGACAAATTCGTTAGCAGCGTCGAAGCTGGCGCTGGCCTGGTAGCGAAAACGCTCGCGCACCGTCTCCCAGGCAACGTCGCTGGTGGGCAGGCGCACCGCCTGTGTGAGCACCTGGCTGATGGCCAGCACCTGAAGCTGGTTGTGCGGCACTTGCAGCGAAAAAAAACTGCGGGTGTTACCAAAAACGTCCTGTGTGCTGCTGATTTGCGCTGGCTCAGGGTTCACTTGCAGGCTGTGGGTAAGCAAGGTCTGGCTGGCATTGTGCAAAGGCGTCAGGTAAGCCATGTGCTGCGCGGTTTCGACGGCTGGCTGGTAGTCGTAAATCGTTTCGTGGGTGATCTGTAGTCTCATTTTTGATGCCTCATCACGACGTTCCCAAACTCTGATTGGCCAGGCCGCTGTGGGTGAAGTAGGTGGTGCTGATCTCATCGGACACCAGAAAGCTGGCGTCGATGCATTGGCGCAACACATCCTTGAGCAGTTCGTAGCGCGGGGCTGCCTCGCCTGCGGCGCACGCGCTGGCCGGGGCTGGTACGGGCGTCACCAGATCAGGCGCGTTGTCGCACAACTGTGCCAGACCCCAGGAGCCGGGGTCGGGCACCTTGAGTGACAGGGCGCAGAGCCGATTGGGGTCGCTGCCCGCCAGCCTGGCCAGGCGCCCGCGCAGCGTATGGGCGATCCAGGAAATCGAGCGCGGGTTGTCTCGGTCAATCACCAGCAGGTCCACCAGCGCCGCAATGTCGCGGCTTTGCTGAAACTGGGCGTGGAAGGTGATGGCGCTGTCAAACAGCTCGACCATGGCGTCGAAGCCGCCGTTGGTGTTCAGGCTGCCCGTGTCCAGCCCGCGCAGCAGCGCCGACGACAAAAACCCAAGTCGTTCGATGTGACGCCCGATGCTGAGCAGGCGCCAGCCGTCGTCGCGCGTCATGCGGTCGGTTTGGGCGCCGGTGATGGCGGCCATGTGGTCGCTGGTGTCCTTGAGTATTTGTAGCGCTTGAAGCGCCGAAAAATCAGTGCGCTGGCGTTGTGCCGCGCAGCGCTCAAAAAGCTCTTCTTCGCAGCGGATGATGATGCGCCAGTGTTCTTGCGACAAGCGCTCACGCACGCTGGAGCCGACCAACTTGAGGGCGCGCAGGTAGTAGCCTGCGCTGGTGGCGCCGCTGGTGCTGCCCAGGCTGTCGATCAGGCTGCGCTCGAACACGCGCGGCGCCTGCAATGCCGATGGCACGCCGGGCAGCACCAGCGTGTTGGCGACGGCCATCTGACTGAGCCAGGTCAGCAGGGGTGCTGTGGATTGCTCTTCACCGTGCAGGCACTCCAGCGTCAGGCGCGCCAGCCGGATGGCGTTTTCGGCGCGCTCGGTGTAGCGGCCCAGCCAGAACAGGTTTTCTGCCGCGCGACTGGTGATCAGGCGCTTGCGCTGCATCAGCGATTCGGGCGTCATGTGCGGTGCCAGTAAGGTGCTGTGATCGACCTCGCCGCGGGTCATAGCCCATACGTCCGCACTGCTGCCACCGCGCTGCATCGAGGTGATCTCTTCGCCGACACTTGCCACGCGTGCCAGGCCGCCAGGCAGCACGCGCCAGCCTTGATCGCCATCGGACACCACGAACACCCGCAGCATCACCGAGCGCGCCAGCAACTTGCCCGGCTCGCTCGCTTGGCCCGGAGTTAAGGCGCCAGAGGCCTGCCAGGTGGGCATTTGCGACAGCGGGGTATAGCCCTGCAAGGTGTGATCTTCGGCTTGCCGCACGATGCGTCCGGCCCATTCGTCCAGGCCACGGGAACCCAGTTTGCCGCCCAGCACCACTTCGAATGAGCCATGGTCGAGCGAGCCAGGGTAGGTTGGTTTGATGGCGCAGTCGGCCAGTCGCGGCAGGGCTTCTTCCATGGCGCTGCGCTCGCCGCACCACCAGGTGGGCAGGGCTGGCAGGGTGAGCCGCTCGCCCAGCAAATGGCGCGACAGGGCCGGCAAAAAGCCGAGCAGCGCCGGCGACTCCAGAAACGCTGAGCCAGGTGCGTTGGCCACCAGCACGTTGCCGGCGCGAATCGCCTGCAGCAGGCCCGGCACGCCCAGCGTGGAGTCGGCGCGCAGCTCGAGCGGGTCGAGGTACTGGTCGTCCACGCGCTTGAGCAGGCCATGCACCGGCACCAGACCCTTGAGCGTTTTCAGGAACAGGCATTCATCGCGCACCAGCAAGTCACTGCCCTCGACCAGCGTGAGCCCCAGGTAGCGCGCCAGATAAGCGTGCTCGAAATAGGTTTCGTTGTAGGGGCCGGGGGTGAGCAGCGCCAGGTGTGTGTCGTCGCCGGCAGGGCTCATGGCCTTGAGGCTGTCCATCAGCGCACGGTAGGTGCTGGCCAGGCGCTGCACGCGCAGGCTTTGAAAGGCTTGCGGAAATTGCGCCGAGATGGCGAGCCGGTTTTCCAGCAAATAGCCCAGACCCGAGGGCGCCTGGCTGCGCTGGGCTTCTACCCACCAGTTGCCGTCAGGGCCGCGCGCCAAATCAAAAGCGGCAATGTGCAGATAGCGCCCGCCCGCTGGCTTGACTCCATGCATGGCGCGCAGATAGCCCGGGTGGGCATGCACCAGGGCCGGCGGCAAAAAGCCGTCGTGCAACAAGGTTTGCGGCCCATAGACGTCAGCCATCACGCGCTCCAGCAGGCGCATGCGTTGCAACACGCCGGCCTCAATGCGCTGCCAGCTTTGCGGGTCCACCAGCAATGGGAACAGGTCCAGCGCCCAAGGGCGCTGCGGACCGTTTTCATCGGCATAAACGTTGTAGGTGATGCCGTTGTCGCGCACCTGGCGCGCCAGATTGGTGGCGCGCTGGTCCAGCTCTGACGCCGTGTCGGTTTTCAGGGTGGAAAAAAACTGCCGCCAGATGTCAGTGATGCCCTCTTTGGCGGGTTCGGTTTTAACTTCAGGCTCAGCGAGGGCCGTGGCCGGGATGCCGCGCGAGACGGTTGCGCGCAACTCATCGAAGTGCCCGGGCGCCGCCTGCGCAGCTTGCGCCAGCGCCGCCACAATGGGTGACGGGGCGGCGGGCGCACTGCTTTGCACTTGCTGGGATTGATTCATGTCACCGAGTATGCCAGCGATGCGCGCTTTGGTTGACAATCGCCAGTTATTCAATTTGCTTCATACCATGACCGAAACCCCTCAAGAACACGCCGAGCCAGTGATCACGACGACGCTGGCAGCTGCGCTGCCCGCCGTGCCCGAAAGCGCCCAGCAAGCTGAAATTGTTGCCGAGCCCGTGGCACAGGCCACTCCGGCCACCCCGGCCAAGGCCAAAAACCGCTTTGTCTCGGCGCAGCCCGTGTTGGAAAAACTTTTTGAGCTTTACCCCAAACTGTTTGGCGAGCGTTTTCTGCCACTTAAACTGGGAATTTTTCATGAACTTCTGGCGGCACACCCGGATATTTTCCAGCGCGACACGCTCAAAACAGCGCTGGGCGTGCATACCCGATCCAGTCGCTATTTGCAGAGCGTGGCAGCAGGCCTTAAGCGCCATGACCTACAGGGCAACCCAGTCGAAGATGTGGCACCTGAACACGCGCTTTTGTCCATCGTGGAACTGTACCAACGCCGCCAGGCCCGCAGCCAAGAGGATTTGTTGCCAAAGTTGCGCGCACAGGTCATCAACGCTTTTGAAAAGTCGGGATTGACTCGCCAAGACTACCTGGCGCGCATCGGCACGCCGACCGAGGCCATTCAGGCGCTGCTCGACGAAGCGCTTGCCAATGTGGAGCAGCAGCGCGCCCGCCGCGCCGCCCTGAAAAAAGCCTTTGAAGCCAGCGGCCAGAGCGTGGAGGCCTTTGCCGACGCGCTGGGCATGCGCGTGGGCGACGTGCAAGCGGCGCTCAAATAGTCGCGGTCTGCGGGCCCGTTACGGCGGTATGCCGTCGAAATGCTCTGCCATAAACCCGGGCTGCGGGCAGAGCAGAAGCCGGGGGCTAATACGCTTCGCCTTTTAAAATTGCTCCCGACATCCGCCCCACCCACGCACCTGGACGTCGGTTCGCCCGTTGATGTGAAAGAACCGGGTTCCAGTCGGCAATCCACCGTTTCTGGGCAACAAGAAGATGCGCTCTGAATTGGGTCACGATTACACAACCGCGCTTCGTAAAACCTACGAAGGTCGTGTGCCGGGTGGTGCAAACTTGGTGTGCTACGGGTTTGAAAAGGCCCACAACCAGGTCGCTGCTGGACAGTCACAGCGTGCCGGGCTAGTGGCAACAAATTCTGTTCGCCAAGCTGGCAAGCGCAAGGTGCTCGATCAGATTTGCGATTCATTGACCATTTTTGATGCTTGGGCCGACGAGCCTTGTGTTAACGAAGGTGCTGCCATTCGAGTTTCTCTGGCCGCGCCCGTCAATGGTGGGCCATGGTGAGGCTCGCCCAGCACTTCGTACCGCTATGGAGGGACCCGAGCGCTGCGTCGTTACATCAGAGACATCAAAACATCGCTATTTCGTTTGGTGTCCGATCGCCATCGCGCCAGAGCACAAGTTGGTAGTCATCCTGCGCGCAGACGACGTAACTTTTGGAATACTTTCTTCACGTATTCACGTCGTGCGGGCATTGACGACAGGCAGCTCGCTTAAAGATCGTCCTGTTTACACAACCAGTCGTTGCTTCGAGCCTTTCCCGTCCCCCGCAGGCCTGACGCAAGCCAGCCCCGCCGGGTAAAGAACACCAGAGTCTGCGCCAGACAGCCATCCAAATCGCCACCGCCGCCAAAATGATTAACGATTTAAGGGAGAACTGGCTCAACCCGCCCGAGTGGACGCACAAAGTGAGCGAAGTCATGCCGCTTGGCCTAGACAAGTCACCATACCCGGATCGCGTCGAGCCCAAACCCGGCATCACCGAGGTGGACCTCAAGGCCCTGCAAAAACGCACGCTCACCAACCTCTACAACGCCAGACCCGCCTGGCTCAGCATGGCGCACCAGCAGCTTGATCAGGCCGTGGCAGCGGCTTACGGCTGGACCGACTACACGCCAGCCATGCCCGACGACGAGATACTCAAGCGCCTGCTGGCGCTGAATCTGGCGCGTTCAGCTATCATTTCAGGAAGCTATCATCTTCAAACGCCATGAAACACCTTAATCAACAGGCCATCGACCAACTGGTTCAAACTATCGTGCAAGAAGTTGACCCCGAAACCGTGATCCTGTTTGGATCTCATGCCAGAGGAGACGCACGCCCCGACTCTGATGTGGATGTGATGGTGATTGAACAAGAGCCGTTTTCTGCGCAGCGCAGTCGCCGGGCTGAATTCAGCCGCTTGTCTGCGGCGCTGCGCGAATTCCCGAGTGCGTTGGACATTCTTCTTTATAGCCGCGAGGAATTTGACTACTGGAAAGACTCACCAAGCCACGTCGTGGGCCGCGCACAGCGCGAGGGGAAGGTGCTCCATGTCAGACATTAAACAGGCCAGCGCGATGCTGGCCATGGCGCACCGTGATTTGAAAGCGCTTGGCGGCATGGTGTTGCTCAGAAATGCGGGCGCCGATGTTGATGCGTATTGGTGGCTCGGCGAATTTACGATATTCGCGCACCAAGCCCGTTACGAAGAAGGTCACCAAGCTGCTGACGTACCGCTGGATCGCCAGAAGCTGGTTGATGAGATTGGTGCTTTAGTTCGCAAGATTAGTCACAAAATCGAATTGCTTGTCTCCATGCCTACCCAGCAAGTTCGTCCCTAGCGCGCCTTTGGCAAGGCCGCTAGTTTTTCAAGCCGTAAAACTCCGAATCGCCATTTTTGGCCGAAACGCCTTGCACACCGCTTCATCGGCTTCCAGGTAAGGCCCGCCGATCAGATCGATGCAATAAGGCACCGCGGAAAAGATGCCGGGCACCACGGATTTGCCGTCGGCGTCGCGCAGGCCTTCGAGCGTTTCGGCGATGGACTTGGGCTGGCCCGGCAGATTGATGATGAGGCTCTGCTTACGGATCACCGCCACCTGACGCGACAAAATGGCCGTGGGCACAAAATTGAGACTGATCTGACGCATTTGCTCGCCAAAACCGGGCATTTCCTTGTGCGCCACCGCCAGCGTGGCCTCTGGCGTGACGTCGCGCAGCGCGGGGCCGGTGCCGCCAGTGGTGAGCACCAAGGCGCAGCCGGCGTCCACCAGCTCAATCAACGCGGCTTGAATGGCAGCCTGTTCGTCGGGGATCAAACGCGGCTCGAACTGCAGCGGGTTTTTCAGGGCGCGGCCGAGCCACTCTTGCAACGCGGGCAGGCCCTTGTCGACATAAACACCTGTTGAGGCGCGGTCACTGACCGAGACAACACCGATTTTGACGGCCGGGTAAGGGTTGGGAGTGGTGGTGTTCATGAGGCTTCTCGGGCGGGGCTGAAGGGCGTGTCTGAATGGTCGTGCGGCGGGATGGCGCCAAGCTGCTCGCGCACCAGTTGAAATATTTCACGGTAGGCGCGGCCGTGGCGGGGCAGTGCGCCAGGCTTGGACGGCGCGGCGTCCTTGCGCGCTTGGCGAATCAGCGCGCGCAACGCCTGGCTGTCGCCGCTCGGGTTTTGCGTGATCCATTGGGCTGCGGCGTCGTCGTCGGCAATCAATCGGTCACGCCAGATTTCGGCTTGGTGAAACATCAGGTTATCAGCCGCCGAGCCATTGGCTTCTTCGTTGATCGCTTTTCTGACGGCTTCGAGCACCTCAGGTTCGAGCTTGCGCATGAGCTTGCCGATGAACTGCATCTGACGACGCTTGCCTTCGAAGTTGGTGATGCGTTTGGCCTCTGCAATGGCATCGACCAGCTTCTCGGAAAGGTCCAGCCGAGCCAACAGGTCAGCGCGAAGCTCCAGCAACTCGGCGCCCAACTTTTGCAGTTCGGTGCTTTCGCGTTTGAGGTCGGTGCGGCTTTGGTCGTCGGTGCCCTTGAGCTCAGCCTTGAGCTCAAGGTCGCGCTCGCTGCCCTCGGCAACGAATTCACCGCGCACAAAATAGCCTTTTTTGAGTTTTCTTGACATAGACAAGTATCATAGCCGGGCTATGAACCTATCCAACACCTCCAGACGCGCTTGCGCGCCAAGCCGTGCCTCAACCCCCTCAGTCAAAGGCGCCGATGTGCCAGCCAACGGCTTCAGCTACAGCCGCAGTTTTTTTGAAGGGCTGGTCGATTCGGCCCTGGCCCATGCCAAAAAGCTCGGCGCCACTGATGCCGCCGCCCACGCCTCAGAGGGCTGCGGCCTGAGCGTCTCAGTTCGCAAGGGCGAGCTGGAAAACGTGGAGCGCAACCGCGACAAGTCGCTCGGCATCACCGTGCACCTGGGCCAGCGCCGCGGCAACGCCAGCACGTCCGACTTTTCGCAGGCGGCCATTGAGCAGACCGCGCAGGCCGCCTTCGATATTGCCCGCTTTACCGCTGAAGACCCGTTTGCGGCGCTTCCCGACGAGGCCGACATTGCCCGCTTTGACGAGCAGCGCACCGACCTGGAGTTGTTTTTCCCCTGGAGCATCACCAGCGAGCAGGCGGCGCAGATCGCGCTGCAAGCCGAGGCCGCCGCCTTTGCCGTGGACAAGCGCATTAGCAACAGCGAGGGCGCCGGGGTGTCAGCCCAGCAGTCGCACTTTTACAGCGCCCACACGCATGGCTTTCGCGGCGGTTATGCCAGTTCGCGCCATTCGCTGTCGGTGTCGCCGATTGCCGGTAAGGGCGACAGCATGCAGCGCGACTACTGGTACAGCTCGCAGCGCAATGCCGCTGAGATGGCTTCTCCCGAAGCGGTGGGGCGCTACGCCGCCGAGCGTGCTTTGAGCCGTCTGTATGCTCGCAAGATCGCCACCACTGAATGCCCGGTGCTGTTTGAATCGCCGTTGGCGGCTGGCTTGCTGGGCAGCTTTGTGCAGGCCGTCAGTGGCGGCGCGCTGTACCGCAAGAGCAGCTTTTTGCTCGATTCTTTGGGTAAACCTGTTTTCCCAAAACACATTGACATTCTGGAAGACCCGTTCGTCAAGCGCGGCAAAGGCAGCTCGCCGTTTGACGATGAGGGCGTGCGCGTGCAGGCGCGCAGCGTGGTCGAAGCGGGCAGGGTGCAAGGCTATTTTCTGGGCAGCTATTCGGCGCGCAAACTGGGGCTTAAAACCACCGGCAACGCGGGCGGCTCGCACAACCTTACTTTCACCTCGCGCCTAACCCGTGCAGGGGATGATCTGGATGCCATGCTTCAGCACTTGGGCAACGGCCTGTTTGTCACTGAACTGATGGGCAGCGGCGTTAACTACGTGACTGGTGACTATTCACGCGGCGCCAGCGGGTTCTGGGTGGAAAACGGCCGCATTGCTTACCCGGTGCACGAGATCACCATTGCCGGCAACATGAAGGCCATGCTCAAGGGCATCGTGGCGGTGGGCGCTGATGCTTACAACCACGGCGCCAAAACCATTGGGTCGGTGCTGATCAAGAAAATGACGGTAGCGGGGAGCTGACCTGAATTTTCATCGAACGGGTGTGTGCAGTACCTGCCCCGGACGAATGCAGATCACCTCAAGCTTGGGCAGCGCGGGCAGTTGACACCAGGCGCGGTCGGCGCTGTACACCTTGGAGGCTTGCGCCAGACCCAGGGCCAGACAAAGCCGGTCGGCCAGCGACAAACCCAGCGGGCGGCCCATCACCCACAAGTTGGCTGCCGCTTCCGCGTGCTCTGCCGATACCGGCACGATGCGCAGGCCCGCGCCTTCGAGCTCGGCGCGCATGCCCTGGGTGTCAACACCATGCTGCTGCGACTTTCGAACAAATTCTGACCAGTTGGCGGCACTGATCAGAGCGCCATCAATCAGTGGGCGAACCAACTCGCCGCCCGGTTCGCCAAAGGCGCTGGCCAGCAGGCAGGAGGCGTCCAGCACCATGGCAGGTGCAGGTTTACTCATGCGCTGCCTGGCTACGCCGCTCGGCGATCAGTTCATCAACGACAGCGATGCCTGGCTGCATTCTGGCCCGGGCAAAGCGGCCATAAAATTGATTGAGCAGTTGCGCTTGAGTTTCCAGCACCAGCTTGCCGTCTACGACGCTGGCAACCAGTGTGGAGCCGGTTTCAATGCCCAGCATTTTACGGATCATCGCTGGAATAACAACCCGGCCTTGCGGGCCCACTTCAAGTGTTGTGTTCATGGCTGGTTAAATATAAATGACACATAATATTTATTATGCCACTAATAAATAAATAGTCAAAATTTTCAGAAGAGACTCAGTGCCCCAGAATCTTCGACAAGAAGTCTTTGCTGCGGTCGCTTTGCGGTTTGTTGAAGAAGTCGTGCGGGTTGTTTTGCTCGACGATCTGGCCCTGGTCCGTGAAGATCACGCGGTCGGTCACGGTTTTGGCAAAGCCCATTTCGTGCGTCACGCAGAGTATTGTGATGCCTTCATCGGCTATGGCTGTCAAAATCCGGGTTAACAAATCGATTTCAAGGCTTAGATGTCAAATTTGAAAGTGGAAGTTCTTGGCAAGCCCCTGACGGGTTGGCGCTTGCGGCTCTACACCATTATTTTCGAGGCGGATACCCGTGCCGGTCGCCTTTTTGATCAGGCGCTGATTGCGGTCATTCTGGCCAGCGTGGCGGTGGTGATGGCCGACAGCGTGCAGCACATCAGCAGCCGTTTTCACAGCTGGCTGATGCTGCTCGAGTGGTTTTTTACCCTGGTGTTCACGCTTGAATACGCGGCGCGCCTGAGCTGCGTGCGCCATCCCTGGCGCTACGTTTTCAGCTTTTACGGCATCATCGATTTGTTGGCGCTGTTGCCTACTTACCTGGCCTTATTGGTGCCCGAAGTGGCTGTGTTGGTGGATGTGCGCATCTTGCGGCTGCTGCGCGTGTTTCGGGTGTTTAAGCTCACGGCCTATGTGTCGGAGTACCAGACCATCGGCCAGGCCTTGCGCGCCAGTAAACGCAAGATCATGGTGTTCCTGGCTGCTGTACTGATGATTGTGCTGGTGATCGGCACGCTGATGTATGTGATTGAAGGCCCCGCCAACGGCTTCACCAGCATTCCGACGTCGGTATATTGGGCCATCACCACCATGACCACGGTCGGCTTTGGCGACATCACGCCGCAAACAGATGTTGGCCGGTTGATTGCGTCGGCCATGATGCTGCTCGGTTGGGGCACGTTGGCAGTGCCCACCGGTATTGTCACGGCCGAAATGGCCTATGCGCGGAACGCTCCCACCACCACCCGCACCTGCCAGGAGTGCCTGACCGAAGGCCACATGCCCGATGCCAATTTTTGTCGCCATTGCGGCGCCCGTTTGCCGGCCTATGCCAACGATTCTGAGGTGCCGTAAGGTGCTGCGCTACGATGCGAACCTTCACAAAACAAGGAGACCGGAATGTTTGATGCCGTGATCGCGGGCAGTCTGCCAAAACCCGCCTGGTTGGCCGAAACGCAAAAGCTTTGGCCACAGTGGAAAGCCACTGGCGACGAACTGCTGCAGGCCAAAACGGATGCAACGTTGCTGTGGATCAAGCTGCAAGAAGACGCGGGCCTGGACATCATTGGCGACGGCGAGCAGGCGCGCCAGCACTTTGTGCACGGTTTTCTGGAACAGGTGGAAGGCATCGACTTCGAGCACAAGGTGACGATGGGCATCCGCGATGGCCGCTACGACGCGCAGGTGCCGCAGGTGGTGGCGCCGCTGAAGCTCAAAGGCCGCGTGCACGCGCTGGAGGCCCAACTGCTGCGCGCCCACACCAAAAAGAAAATCAAGTTCACGCTGCCTGGCCCGATGACGATTGTCGATACCGTAGCCGACCGCTTTTACGGCAGCAAGGAAGACATGGCGATGGCGTTTGCCGATTTGCTGAATCAGGAAGCACTGGCGCTGCAGGCCGACGGCGTGGACATCATCCAGTTTGACGAACCGGCCTTCAACGTCTACCTGAAGGACGCTGCAACTTGGGGCGTGCAAGCGCTGGAGCGCGCCGCCAAGGGGCTCACCTGCACCACCGCTGTGCACATCTGTTACGGCTATGGCATCAAGGCCAATCTGGACTGGAAGGAAACGCTGGGTCAGGAGTGGCGACAGTACGAGGCCATCTTTCCGGCCATTGCGGCCAGCAGCATCAACCAGGTAAGCCTGGAGTGTTACCACTCGCATGTGCCGCCGCACCTGATGGCCTTGCTGGCCGGCAAAGACGTGATGGTGGGCGTGATCGACGTCGCCAGCGACGTGGTCGAAACCCCTGAGCAGGTGGCTGACACCATCGGCCAGGCACTGCAATACGTGCCTGAGCACCGCCTGATTCCCTGCACCAACTGCGGCATGGCGCCGATGAACCGCGACATCGCGCTAGCCAAGCTCAAGGCGCTCGCCGAAGGTGCAGCCCTGGCGCGCCAACGATTGGGCTGAACAGATGCCACTGAATTCTGTTGCCCCCGAAAAAGTGGGCCTGTGCCCGCAACGCCTGCAAAAACTGATGGACGTTTTGCAGGCCGAAGTGGCCAAAAAACGCCTGCCTGGCGCCGTGGCGGTAGTGGCGCGGCATGGCCAGGTGGCCCTGTTCGACAGCGTGGGCCAACTCAACCCGGCCACCGGTGTGGCCATGACACACAACGCCCGCTTTCGCATTTATTCCATGACCAAGCCGATTGTGTCGGTGGCGGCAATGATGCTGATGGAGGAGGGCAAACTGTTGCTCAACGATCCGGTGGCGAAATTCCTGCCGGAATTCGCGGCGCAGCAGGTGGCCACCCAGGTCGATGGCACGGTGCAACTTCAGCCAGTGGGCAAAGCCGCATCGCTGCATGATCTGCTGCGCCACACCGCCGGAATGACCTACGAGTTTTTGGGCAGCACGCCGGTGCAGCGCCAGTACACCCAGTTGCGCATTGGCTCGCGCGAGCGCAGTCTGACCGATTTCACGCAGCAACTGGCCAGCTTGCCGCTGATCTTTGAGCCCGGCAGCGCGTTTGAATACAGCCGCGCCACCGACGTGCTGGGGCGCGTGGTTGAGGTGGTGTCGGGCCAGACGTTGCAAACTTTTTTGCATGAGCGCATCTTCGAGCCACTGGCTATGCCCGACACAGCGTTTCACGTGCAGGATCAGCACCACGAACTGATTGCCGAGCCCTTCGCGCGGGACCCCGATGGCGGCGTGCAGATGCGCGTGATCGATGTGCGTACCGATGCGGCGTTGGCCTCTGGCGGGGGCGGGCTCACGTCCACTGCCATGGACTACGCCCGCTTTTTGCAATTCATGCTCAACCGTGGCGAACTCTCTGGTATGCGCCTGCTGGGGCCGCGCACCGTTGATTTCATGACCACCGATCACCTTGGCGACATCCCGGTTTTCAGCGCCGGCTCGCGTTCTCTGTTGCCCACCGGGCACGGCTTTGGCCTGGGCTTTGCGGTGCGCAGACACCTGGGTGCTGCGCCAGTGCCGGGTTCAGTGGGCACCTACTTTTGGGGCGGCTTGGCAGGCACCACGTTCTTTGTCGATCCTGCGCTGGACCTGTTTGGCATCTTGATGCTGCAAGCGCCGAACCAGCGTGAGTACTACCGCATGCTGTTCCGGGACATGGTGTATGCGGCGCTGCAAGATTGAGTCCGTATATTTTGTAATGTGAAATAGCGTTCCTTATCGCAAAAGAGTTTGATCCAAATCAAATTTCTAAAATGTCGTCGTATCATCATTCCCCCTGTTGAAGAAAAGGCCGCAGACACTTCGCCTGCAGGACCTGCCAACAATTTGAGGAGACAACATGTTTCAGGTTCGCATTCACGGACGCGGCGGCCAAGGGGTCGTCACGGGTGCAGAGATGATGTCCATCGCTGCGTTTCAGGGAGGCCGCCACGCGCAGGCTTTTCCCAGTTTTGGCTCAGAGCGCACCGGTGCCCCGGTGGTGGCTTTTTGCCGCATGGACGATCACGAGATCCGTCTGCGTGAGCCCATCATGGAGCCTGATGCCATCATCATCCAGGACCCCACCTTGCTGCACCAGGTCGATGTGTTCAGCGGTCTTAAAAAAGACGGCTACATACTGATCAACACCACGCGCACTTTCGAGGAACTGGGTATCGGTGAATTCGTCAAGGGATTCCAGCCTAACCACTTGCTGACCGTGTCCGCCTCCGAGCTGGCCCAAAAGCATGTTGGCCGTGCGGTTCCCAATGTGCCCTTGCTTGGTGCTTTTGCGGCGCTGTGCAAATTGATTTCGCTTGAAGCGGTGCAAAGCGCCATCGACGAAAAATTCAAGGGCGCTGTCGCGCAAGGCAACAAGGCCGCTGCCGCCGAAGCCTACAACACCGTGATGAACCAGGCCGCCAAGGAGACACAACATGCTTGAACAATGCGAAGGCTCGCACGCCGTAGCCAAAGCCGTGGCGCTGAGCCGCCCGGAAGTTATCTGCGCTTACCCCATCTCACCCCAGACCCACATTGTGGAAGGCTTGGGCGAAATGGTGAAGTCAGGTGACTTGACGCCCTGCGAGTTCATCAACGTAGAAAGTGAATTTGCCGCCTTGAGCGTGGCCATCGGCGCTTCTGCCGCCGGCGCGCGCTCTTACACCGCCACCGCCAGCCAGGGCCTGTTGTTCATGGCCGAGGCGGTTTACAACGCGTCAGGCCTGGGCCTGCCCATTGTGATGACGGTGGCGAACCGCGCGATTGGTGCACCCATCAACATCTGGAACGACCACACCGACAGCATGTCGATGCGCGATGCTGGCTGGCTGCAAATTTTTGCCGAGACCAACCAGGAAGCGCTCGACCTGCACATCCAGGCGTTCAAGATTGCTGAAGAGTTGTCGCTGCCGGTGATGGTGTGCATGGACGGCTTCATCCTGACGCACGCTTACGAGCGTGTGGACATGCCCAGCCAGGAGCAGGTGGACAAGTTTTTGCCGCCCTACGAGCCGCGTCAGGTACTCGACCCCAATGACCCGGTCACCATCGGTGCCATGGTCGGCCCCGAGGCTTTCACCGAAGTGCGTTACTTGGCCCACGCCAAGCAGATGCAGGCGCTCGACCTGATTCCACAAATTGCCGCTGAGTTCAAAAAAGAGTTCGGCCGCGACTCAGGCGGCTTGATCAAGACCTACAAAACCGAAGATGCCGAAACCATTGTGATTGCGCTGGGTTCGGTGTTGGGCACCATCAAGGACACGGTGGACGACTTGCGCGCTGAAGGCGTCAAGGTGGGCGTATTGGGCATTACCTCGTACCGTCCGTTCCCCATTTCTGCCATCCGCGATGCCACCGCCAACGCCAAGCGCATTGTGGTCATTGAGAAGTGCTTTGCCGTGGGCATTGGCGGCATTGTGTCGCGCGACGTGCGCAGCGCCGTGCGCAACCGGCCGCAGCCAGTATTGACGGTAGTGGCTGGTCTGGGCGGGCGAGCCATTACCAAGACTTCGGTACACAAGTTGTTGCTCGATGCGATTGCCGACAAGCTGGAACTTCTGACTTTCCTGGATCTGGATTGGGACGTGGTTAACCGGGTGCTGGACCGCGAAAAATCACAGCGTCGCTCCGGCCCGATTGCGGAAGGTATTTTGCGCGACATGGGCAATTTGGCGACGCAGGTCGTTTAGGAGGCATCACATGGAACAGACATTGGTCAAGTTTTATCAAACCGGCACCTTCACCGTCGGTAACCGCCTGCTCGCCCCCGAGCAGCGCAGTCTTCAGTCGGGTGCTGCCCGTAGCAACTCGCTCAACTCCGGTCACCGCGCCTGCCAAGGCTGTGGCGAAGCGCTGGGAGCCCGCTACGCCATAGACGCCGCCATGGCGGCCACCAACGGTCAGTTGATCGCTGCCAACGCCACCGGTTGCCTGGAGGTGTTTTCAACCCCTTACCCTGAAACCTCGTGGCAGATGCCCTGGATTCACTCGCTGTTTGGCAACACGGCGGCCGTGGCCACCGGCATTGCAGCGGCCATGAAAGCCAAAGGCCGCAGCGAAGTGCGTGTGGTCGCACAAGGCGGCGACGGCGGCACCACAGACATCGGCTTTGGTTGCCTGAGCGGCATGTTCGAGCGCAACGACGACGTGCTCTACATCTGCTACGACAATGAGGCTTACATGAACACCGGCGTGCAGCGCTCCAGCGCCACACCACCGGCGGCGCGCACGGCGACCACCATGCCGGTGGGGCCGAACCCGGGCAATGAATTTGGCCAGGGTAAAAATGTGCCGCAAATTGCCATGGCGCACGAAATCCCGTATGTGGCCACGGCCACGGTGGCTGACTTGCGCGATCTCGAATACAAAGTCACCAAGGCCATGTCGATGCATGGCGCGCGCTACATCCACATTTTTGTGCCTTGCCCATTGGGCTGGGGCGCGGCCTCGCACGACACCATCAAGTTGTCGCGTCTGGCAGTGGAGAGCGGTGTCTTCCCGGTGTTCGAAGCCGAGCGCGGCGAAGTCACTGGCGTGCTGAAAATCCGTCGCCAGGTGCCCGTCGAAGAGTATTTGAAGCCGCAGCGGCGTTTTGCCCACCTGTTTGGCAAAAAGCCCGATGTGGCCACGCTGGCGCGCCTGCAAGCGCGTGCTGACCGCAATATCCGTCGTTTTGGTTTGTTGGGGGAATGAAAATGCAAAAACCTTTTGCTATCACGCTTGATGTTGGCAGCTCATTGGCCAACCACACGGGCTCCTGGCGCACCGAGCGCCCGGTGTATTTGAGCCGCAAACCGCCGTGCAACCATCAGTGCCCGGCTGGGGAGAACATTCAGGGCTGGCTGTTTCATGCCGAATCCGGCAACTACCAGGAAGCCTGGCGCACGCTGGTTGAAGACAACCCGTTTCCAGCCATCATGGGCCGGGTGTGCTATCACACCTGTGAAGGCGCTTGCAATCGGGGCCAACTCGATTCAGCCGTGGGCATCAATTCGGTGGAACACTTTTTGGGCGATGAAGCCATCAAACAGGCTTGGCAGTTACCCAAGCCTGTTGCCAGCTCCGGCAAAAAAGTGATGGTTGTCGGTGCCGGGCCGTCTGGCCTGTCGGCGGCTTACCACCTGGCGCGCCTGGGCCATGCCGTGACCGTGATCGAGGCTGGTCCGTTGCCAGGCGGCATGATGCGCTTTGGCATTCCGCAATACCGCCTGCCGCGCCAGGTGCTCGATGCTGAAGTGCAGCGCATTGTTGATCTGGGCGTGCGCATCGAGTACAACACCAAGGTCTCGAACGTGCTCGAATCCAAGCTGGCTGGCGGCTATGACGCCGTATTTCTGGCGGTGGGCGCCCACATTGCCAAGCGCGCCTATATTCCGGCGGGCGATTCTGCCAAGGTGCTCGACGCGGTTTCGGTGCTACGCTCCATGGAGGGCGAAGACAAGCCCTTGCTGGGTCGGCGCGTGGTGGTTTATGGCGGTGGCAACACGGCCATCGACATGGCACGCACCGCTAAGCGTTTGGGCGCGACCGAGTCGATCATCGTGTACCGGCGCAACCGCGACAAGATGCCCGCGCATGACTTTGAAGTTGAAGAAGCGCTGCAAGAAGGCGTCATGATCAAATGGCTCTCCACCATCAAGCAGGCCGGCGAATCGTCCATCACCGTCGAAAAGATGGCGCTCGACGATAAAGGCTTTCCACAACCAACTGGCGAGTTCGAAACGCTCGAAGCCGACTCTGTCGTGCTGGCGCTGGGCCAGGATGTGGACTTGTCCTTGATCGAAGGTGTGCCCGGCATGGCCGTGCAGGACGGTGTGGTGCAGGTCAATGGCCACATGATGACCGGTCACGACGGCATTTTTGCCGGCGGCGACATGGTGCCTGCTGAGCGCAATGTGACCGTTGCCATCGGCCACGGCAAAAAAGCGGCGCGCAATATCGACGCCTGGCTGCGCGGCTCGGCCTATGTGCCAGCGCCCAAGAGCGAAGTGGCCGGTTTTGACACCCTCAACACCTGGTATTACAGCGACGCACCCAAAACCGTGCGGCCGATGCTCGACATCATCCGCCGCCAATCCACGTTCGAGGAAGTGCAGGGCGGCCTCGACGAGAGTAACGCGCTGTTTGAAGCACGGCGTTGCCTGTCTTGCGGCAACTGCTTTGAATGCGACAACTGCTACGGCGTGTGCCCCGACAACGCTGTCATCAAGCTCGGCCCCGGCAAGGGCTTTGAGTTTAACTACGACTACTGCAAGGGCTGCGGCATTTGTGTTTCGGAGTGCCCGTGTGGCTCGATCAAGATGGTGCCCGAAGACATTTGATCCGGTAAGTGGTCCGCCAGACTCAGGGCGCCTGCGCCTTGGGCTCTGGTGAAGATCACTTTTTCATGATTTTTGTCAGGCCCGGACCAACGATCTGGTTGAAAATGGGTTCGTCTGTTTTCTTATTAGGAGTAAGTCATGTTCAAGCATATTCTGGTCCCGGTCGATGGCTCTGAAACGGCGCAAATGGCCGTGGACAAGGCAAGCGCCATGGCCAAGGCATTCGACAGCAAGGTCACGGTGATCTATGTGATCGATCCCTATCCGTTTACCGGCGTGGGCACCGACTTTGCCTATGGCCAGGCCGAATACTTGAACGCCGCCACGGCCGAGGCCAATGAAGCGGTCAAAACTGCCAAGGAGTCGTTCACCAATGACGGTGTCAACGTCGACAGTTCGGTGATTGAGGCGCACACCGCCTGGCGTGGCATTGTCGATGCGGGTAATTCCTTGCAGGCCGACCTGATTGTGATGGGTTCACATGGTCGCAATGCGCTGGAAAGACTGGTGCTCGGCAGTGTCGCGCAAGCCGTGCTGTCGCACACCAAGCTGCCGGTGTTGGTGGTGCGCGACAACAAATAGGGAAAGCTGCTTACCCGCACTGCCCCACATACCCGCAGGCGGTGCAGAAGTCGCAGCCGTCCTTGTGGATCACGGTGGGGTTGCCACACTCAGGGCAGTTCTTGCCAGCCATGGTTTTGCTGGCTTCGCGCGCCTCTGGTGTGTCGAGCACGCCCATGTCGCGCAGCGGATAACCTTCCTCATTCAAAATACCTAGCATCGCATAACGGTGAATGATGAGCCGGGCAATGTAGGCCACGGTTGACGGCCAGGTTTGCTGGCGCTTTTCGCCGTTGGGCAGGCCCGGCACAAAAGCCATGAAGTGGCCCAGTGGCTCGGCGTAGTTGAGCAGCTTGCGCAGCTTCATGCCGATCCAGGCTGGGTCGATCACCCGCATGTCGAGCGACAGCAGGCGCGCCAGGCCGTCCATGGCTTTGGGGTAGTTGCCGCTGAAACCCACCGCGCAGGGCCTTGTGACCATGTTGCCATCAGGGCCGGGCAGGTTGACTTCTTTCAGTGTGACGGTAAAGGCTTCGCTGGTGGCCGGGTTGTCCACATCGACCGCCCAGGCCAGCGTGCCAGACGGGCCGGTGATGGGTTCGTTGCGGCTGAACATGGCATCAATCACCGGGGTGTAAGTCGTCAGGCGGTCAGTGGATTTTTTGGGGGACTGCGCAGCGATTTGCTCGCAGCGCCAGCGTATCACGGCTGCCGTGGCAGCTACCACGCCGGGGAACAAACGTTTTTCGCCATGCGGCGGAAACGGCATCTCAAAGGCATGTTCTTCACTGACGGTAGCCAGCGCATCGAGCTTGAGCTGTAGCCAGGCCGGGTCGTTGGCGCGCAAATCCATCGACAGGGTTTTGGCCATGGCGCCCAGGCCGCGCGGTTGCTCGGCACCGTTCACCCACACTTCAAAAGGTTGTGGCGCGCCGCCTTCCACCAGCGAAAGCTCGCCAATAAACAGCGCAAAGTCGCCAAACGGGTGGTGCACCATGAAGGTCCAGGCCGGATTACCACCCGGTAGATCGGGGCGACCGGGCCAGCGCAGGGATGACAGCACCGGAGCGGGGAGGCGGTCGAGCAACAGGCGATGATTGGCGCCGTCGATCTGCAGGGGTTTTGCACTGCTAGGCGCAGCGGGTGCGGTCACGCTCAGCACCGAGCCCAGCACCGAGTTGGGCCGGTAGGTGGCCAGACCTTTCAGGCCCGATTGCCAGGCCTGCGTGTAGAGGCCCTGGAAATCTTCATAAGGGTAGTCGGCGGGCACGTTGACCGTTTTTGAAATGGCCGTGTCAATAAAGGGCGCTACCGCCGCCACCATTTCTTCGTGCGCCTGGGCACTCATTTCCAGTGCAGTGACAAAGGCGTCGGTCAAAGGGGCATCGGTTCCGAACAGGTGGCGGTACAGGCGCCAGGCGTGGTCTTCGACCGCGTATTCCTTGAAGCCGCCGTCGGGCATGCGTTTTTTGCGCGTGTAGCTCCAGCTGAAAGCCGGTTCGATGCCGTTGCTGGCGTTGTCGGCAAAGGCCAGGCTGATGGTGCCGGTGGGCGCAATCGACAACAGGTGCGAGTTGCGCAGGCCATGCTTGTGAATGCGTTTTTTGAGGTCGGCGGGCAAGCGCGTGGCAAAGTTCTGGCCGCTCAGGTACAGGTCGGCGTTGAACAGCGGAAAGGCGCCGCGCTCAATGGCCAGATCGCACGAGGCTTGGTAGGAAGTGTCACGCAGCAGTTCGGAAATGTTTCGCGCCATGTCGCGCGCGACTTGCGTGTCGTAGCGCAAATTAAGCATCACCAGCGCGTCGCCCAGGCCGGTATAACCCAGCCCGACGCGGCGTTTGGAAGCGGCTTCCTGTTGCTGCTGCGTCAGTGGCCAGACGGTGGCGTCAAGCACGTTGTCGAGCATGCGCACCGCCACTTTGGCAACATTCGCAAAAGCGGCGCGATCGAAACTTGCGTTGTCAGAAAACGGCTCCGTGACAAAACGCGTCAAGTCGATCGAACCTAGGCAGCAGCAGCCGTAGGGCGGCAGCGGTTGCTCGGCGCACGGGTTGGTGCTGGCGATGGTTTCGCAATACGACAGGTTGTTGTCGCGGTTCATTTGGTCCAGAAACAGCACGCCGGGTTCGGCATGGTCGTAGGTAGAGCGCATGATCTGGTCCCACAGGGTGCGGGCCTTGAGCTTGCGATAGACCCACACACCCTTCTCCTGGTCCAGGTAGGCGCCGGCGTCCTTTTGCGGAACGCCGGGCTCGGCCTTGTGCACCAGGGTGAAGTCGCCATCGGCTTGCACCGCGTCCATGAATTCGTCGGACACTCCCACCGAGATATTGAAGTTTTTCAGGTCACCATGGTCCTTGGCGTGGATGAATTCCTCGATGTCGGGGTGGTCGCAGCGCAGCACGCCCATTTGGGCACCGCGCCGGGCGCCAGCAGACTCGACTGTTTCGCAGGAGCGGTCGAACACGCGCATGTAGCTTACCGGCCCGGAGGCGCTGCTTTGCGTGCTGCCCACCCAGGCGCCGCGCGGGCGGATGCGGGAAAAGTCGTAACCCACACCGCCGCCGCGGCGCATGGTTTCAGCGGCTTCGGTGAGCGCGGTGTAGATGCCGGGGTGACCGTCTTCGACGTGGGCAATCGAGTCGCCCACGGGTTGCACAAAACAGTTGATAAGGGTGGCGGCCAGGTCAGTGCCAGCGGCCGACTGGATGCGCCCGGCGGGCAAAAAGCCGGCTTCGAGTGCGGTCAGAAATTTGGCTTCCCAGTCCTTTTGCTGCTCAGGCGCTTCTACTTTGGCCAGGGCGCGGGCGACGCGTTGGTTGACGTCGGTGATGCTTTTCTCAGTGCCTTTGCTGTATTTTTCGATCAGGACTTCGATGCTGATGGGCTGGGTTTCCAGCGCGCTCAAAATGGGGGTGGTGGTGGGTTGTGACATGGATTCCTTCCAAAAAAACGAGTGGTCATGTTAGTTCTTGAAAGTTCACTTTTCAACGAATTTGCACAAATACGACAGACAAAATAAAAATATAAAACGCTATAGGTAGCGTAAAAATATACTATGACATCTAAATGTAGTGTGTCGATCTGCCGCAATGACCGATCCACATGTCAGCGCAATGGGCGGCATTTGCAGTAACACTGCGGGTTGAATAGGGCTGTGCCCGGATAAATGGTCCGAGTCGTTCGGCTGAACTCGTCAGGGTCACCAGGCGTTTTTCAGGCAGTGCTGGCTACTCCAAAGTCTTCTTCTATGGGGACGGCTGGGTAGTGAAACCGCACCGGGCCGTCCGGGCGCTCATTCACATACTGGAACACCAACGGATCTGTGCTGGCGCGCACCTCGTCCACCGTGCCTTGGAAGGCGAGCTTTCCCTGGTCGAGAATGATCACATGGTCGGCGATCTCAAGGGTTTGGGTCAGTTCATGCGAGGCAAAAATGCTGGTCAGCCCCATTGAGTCGTTGAGCTGGCGTATCAGCCGCGCGGCCACATGCAGCGAAATTGGGTCGAGGCCAGAAAAAGGCTCGTCGTACATCACCAGTTCGGGGTCGAGTGCAATCGCACGCGCGATGCCGATGCGCTTGGCCATGCCGCCCGACACCTCACTGGGCATCAGGTCGCGCGCGTTGCGCAGGCCCACTGCGTTGAGCTTCATCAAAACGATGTCGCGGATCAGCGCTTCAGACAAATCGGTGTGCTCGCGCAGCGGGAAGGCCACGTTCTCGAACACGCTGATGTCGGCAAACAGGGCGCCGAACTGAAACAACATGCCCATGCTCCGCCGCACGGCAAAGAGCTGCTGCTGGTCCATGGGGCCTAAATCTTGCCCGTCGAACAGCATTTGCCCCGACCAGGCGCGGCTCTGGCCGCCCATCATGCGCAGTGTGGTGGTCTTACCGCCGCCCATCGGACCGATGAGCGCCGTGACCTTGCCCCTGGGGATGCGCAGCGAAACATCGTCCAGCACGGTTTGCTCCCCGTAGCCGAAGCTGAGGCTGCGAAATTCAACGAGGGATGGGTTGACGGTGGTAGACATAAGTTCTTGAACAGGTCAAGTTTACGGTGCCAGGCGCTCGCGCACCCACATTGGTTCTTGTCCGTCATACGAAGTTTTGAGGGTATAGAGCAGCCGATCGTGCAAGCGGCTTTTGCGGCCCTGCCAAAACTGCCAGTTGTCGGGCTTGAGGCGGTAGCCGCCCCAATGCGGTGGCCGTGGCGGATTCAACAAAAACTGCGCGCCGTAGCGCGCCGCGTTGGCCACCAATACGCCGCGCCCCGAGATCACCTCGCTTTGCGGGCTGGCCCAGGCGCCAATGCGCGAGTCTAGCGGGCGACTGTGAAAGTAGATATCGCTTTCCTCGGCACTGACTTTTTCCACCAGACCCTCGATGCGCACCACGCGCTCGAGTTCTACCCAATGAAACTGAAGCGCGGCATAGGGGTTTCCCGCCAGTTCCTGGCCCTTGCGGCTCGCATAATTGGTGTACCAGACAATGCCCCGTTCGTCATAACCCTTGATCAGCACCACGCGCGTGCTCGGGCGCAGGTTGCTGGCCACAGTGGCCACGGTCATGGCATTGGGTTCGGGCACTTCGGAGGCAATGGCTTCTTTGAGCCACTGCTCGAACTGTTTCAGGGGGTCGGCGTGCGAAGCGTCTTCGTTGAGTTCGGCGCGTTCATAGCTTTTTCGGAGGTCGGCAATATTGGTCATCTAACAAGTATAGGAAATTCAGTCGGGTGCGACCTGCAGTAAGGCCTGCTTAGCGCTTTGATAAGCTTTTGGTAACCTTGTGGTAACTGTGGCATGAGGTCGTTTTCGATTTAACGGGTAACATAGTAAATGTAATTTAGTTACCACTATTTATTGAATTCATGAAACTTCACACCACCATCGCCCACGTGACCCAGCGTATCGCCGAGCGCAGTTTGCCCACCCGCAGCGCGTATTTGGCGCGACTGGAAGCCGCCCGTAAACGACCACCGGGCGCCGAGCGCCTGGGCTGTGCCAACGTGGCGCACGCTTTTGCTGCCTTGCCCGGCAATGACAAGCTGCGCGTGGTGACTGAGAAAGCACCCAACATCGGCATCGTCACCGCGTACAACGATATGCTGTCCGCCCATGCGCCGCTTCAGCACTACCCGGAGCTGATCAAGGCCGAGGCGCGCAAGCACGGCGCGACGGCTCAGGTGGCCGGGGGCGTGCCCGCCATGTGCGACGGTGTGACGCAAGGCACGCCGGGCATGGAGTTGAGCCTGTTTTCACGCGATGTGATCGCCATGGCCACGGCGGTGGCGCTAAGCCATGACGTGTTTGCCGGTGCGCTGATGCTGGGCGTGTGCGACAAGATCGTGCCGGGGCTGCTGATTGGCGCGCTACAGTTTGGCCACTTGCCCACCGTGTTCGTGCCGGCCGGGCCCATGACTTCGGGCTTGTCCAACGGTGAAAAATCCAAGGTGCGCGAGCAGGCCGCCCAAGGTCTGGTCGGCCGCGCCGAACTGTTGGCGGCCGAGTCAGCGGCTTACCACAGCCCTGGCACCTGCACTTTTTACGGCACCGCCAACAGCAACCAAATGCTGCTCGAAGCCATGGGCCTGCACGTGCCCGGCACGGCGTTCATCAACCCCGGTGCTGCCGTGCGCGACGAACTCACCCGCGAGGCCTTGCGCACCGTGCTGGGCAGCGCCGATTGCAAATGCCCGCCCATTGGCCGCGTGGTCGATGAGCGCTGCATCGTTAACGCGATGGTCGCCTTGCTCGCCACCGGCGGCTCAACCAACCATTTGATCCACTGGGTGGCAGTGGCGCGCGCGGCCGGCATTGTGATCGACTGGAATGATTTCTCGGCGCTGTCCGATGTGGTGCCGCTGCTGAGCCGCGTTTACCCTAACGGCAGCGCCGACGTGAATCAGTTTCAAGCGGCCGGTGGCCCCGGCTTCATCATCCGCGAACTACTCGATGGCGGTTTCATGCACGCCGATGTACTGACCAACCGGGCAGGGGGCTTGCGCGAGTACACCGGTATTCCACGCGCCGCTGGAGACGGTCGGCTGCACTGGGACACGGCGGCGGTCAGCCAGGACGAAGCGGTAGTGCGCCCGGCAAGTAACCCGTTCAGCGCCAGTGGCGGCCTGAAACTGCTGAAGGGCAACCTGGGGCGCAGCGTGATCAAGATTTCTGCTGTGCCCGACGACCGCCATGTGATCGAAGCGCCGTGCCGCGTGTTTGATTCGCAGGAAGCCCTGCACAAGGCCTTTGCCGCCGACGAACTCAACCACGACCTGATTTGCGTGGTGCGATGGCAGGGTCCGCAGGCCAATGGCATGCCCGAGCTACACAAGCTCACGCCACCGCTGGCGGTGTTGCAGGGCAGGGGATTTAAAGTGGCGCTGGTGACCGATGGGCGCATGAGCGGCGCCTCCGGCAAGGTGCCAGCCGCCATCCATGTGTCGCCCGAAGCCGCCGCCGGTGGCCCGCTGGCCCGTGTGCGCGACGGCGACGTGATCCGGCTCGACGCCAATGCCGGTCTGCTGCAAGTGCTGATACCAGACGCCGACTGGGCCGCCCGCGAGGTGCTGTCCATGCCCGATGATTTGCGCGCCGCCAACGGCGTCGGTATGGGCCGTGAACTGTTTGCCAACATGCGCAGAAATTCCCTCAGTGCGGAAGAGGGCGCTTGCAGCTGGCTTTAGGCCGACGCATGGATTACCGCTGCGCATGCAATGACAGTCAACTATTTTTTTGAAAGCTCACATGACAACTCAAGCCCCCTTGACCGCCCTACAGGTCATGCAAGATGCGCCGGTGATTCCGGTGATTGTGCTCAACGACGTGGCGCATGCGGTACCGATGGCACGCGCCTTGTTGGCTGGCGGCATTCGTATGCTTGAAGTCACGCTGCGCACACCGCAGGCGCTGGCCTGCATCGAGGCCATCGCCCGAGAAGTGCCTGAGGCCGTGGTGGGCGCCGGCACGGTACGCTCCCGCGCCGATGCCCAAGCGGCTGCCAACGCCGGTGCGCGCTTTGCCGTGAGCCCGGGCTACACATCAACTGTGGGCCAAGCCTGCCGCGATATGGGCCTGGCGTTGTTGCCCGGAGTGGCCACCGGCGGCGAGATCATGTCCGCCTGCGAGGATGGTTTTACCGAACTCAAGTTTTTCCCGGCGGTACAAGCCGGAGGCGTGGCCATGCTCAAGGCGTGGGCCGGACCATTTTTTGATGTGAAATTTTGCCCGACCGGCGGTATCACTTTGCAAAACGCCCCGGACTTTCTGGCCTTGCGCAACGTAATCTGCGTTGGCGGCTCCTGGCTGGTGCCAGCGAGCACCGCAGAGCAGGGCGACTGGGGGCGCGTGACGCGGCTCGCCGGTGAAACCACCAATTTATTGAGGAATTTGGCGCGCTAAGCCTATATCTAAAAAATGATCAGGCAGCTTGCGGCCGCTGTATGAGTTCGATCTGGTAACCGTCCGGGTCGGTGACAAAAGCAATCACTGTGCTGCCGCCCTTGACCGGGCCGGCCTCTCGGGTCACGTTGCCGCCGGCCGCCTTGATCTTGGCGCAGGCAGCCGCGGCATCCGGCACGGCCAGCGCGATGTGGCCGTAGGCGCTGCCCAGTTCGTAGTGGTCAACACCCCAGTTGTAGGTGAGTTCCAGTTCGGCATGGTCCGGGTTGCTACCGTAGCCAACGAAGGCCAGCGTGTACTTGTACTCGGGGTTTTCTGACGTGCGCAATAGTTTCATACCAAGCACATTGGTATAAAAATCGATGGACCGCTGTAGGTTGCCAACGCGCAGCATGGTGTGGAGAATTCGCATAGTTTGGGTTCCTTAAGTTAAGCTTGCACCTTGATATGGCGGGCAATAATCAAGGCCATTATTCATCATGGAGTCCGCATGACCCAGTTCAACAAAGTCATTTTATTTACCGACACCGACGGCCAGGCTCGCTTCAAGGAGGAAGCCTTGGCGCTCGACCAGGGTAGCCCCAAGTCGGCGCTGTCAGCCTTGATGCCCTCGGGCGGTTACCAGCTACGCACCAGCCCGGTTGGTTTTCGCAGCAGCTACCACTGCACCACAGATCCGCAATGGGTGTTTATTTTGGGCGGACAGATGGAGATTGGCTTGCACGATGGCAGTTCTCGCATCTTCAAGCCGGGCGAGCATTTTTATTCAGCCGACCTGTTGCCAGCGGGTCAGGCCTTTGATGACCATCGGCACGGCCACTGGAGCCGCCAGGTAGGTTCCGAGCCGCTGGTCACGCTGTTTTTGCGCGGCTGAATCGCGCTGACAATTTAACGACCTGATTGGCCACGGGTACCGCTGGCATTGCGCGGGCGATTGCCGCTTGGCCTGCCAGCACCACCGCTCGGTCGGCCAGCACCACCAGCATAGCCGCCACCGCCTGCGTTGCGGTTGCCGCCGCCATAGCCGCCACGGCGTGGGCCTCGGTCAGCCATCATGTCCACACTGGTGCGCATGGGGTCGGGTTGGCCACCAGCGCCTGAGCGCGAGGGTCCGGCACCGGCATCGACCGGGCCGCCATAACCACCGCCGTTGCCGCCGCCGTAGCCGCGTGCTTGACGCTGACCCGGGCCACGCACGGCTTGTTCTGCAGCTGACAAGTGGCTGCGCGGCTCGGCTTCGCGGCCTGATCCTGTGTTGCCAAAATTGTCATCATTGGCATGGCTGCCGCGCGCTTCACCTGCGTAAGGTGCGTTTGCGCCTGTGGCATTTCTGCCGCCACTGCGCCCGCCCCGGTTGCCACCGCGACCGCTTGGCGCCGGGCCTCTGCCGCCGCCACTGCCGCTGTTACCGCCGTTACCGCCGTTACCACCGCGTGCTGCCCCCGGGCCTTTGCTCTCGCGCACGCGGGTCAGCATTTCAGTGCGTGCCGCTTTGGCGGCCGCCATCATCACGTCGCGGCTGGGTGGTTTGCCGGCGCCGCCCCAGATGGTTTGGCGACCCATGGCGATGGGTTCAGCTTTTTCACCGGGTTCGGGCATGAATTCTGGAATGATCTCTACCGCAATGTCCTGCTTGGTGTAGCGCTCGATGGCTTGCATGAAGCCTTCTTCGTCCAGGCTCACCAGGTTCACCGCCATGCCATCGGCACCAGCGCGGCCGGTGCGGCCAATGCGGTGCACGTAGTCTTCGGTCACGTTGGGAATGTCGTAATTGACCACGTGCGGCAGATCGTCGATGTCGATGCCGCGCGCGGCAATGTCGGTGGCCACCAGCGCGCGCATGTCGCCGCTCTTGAAACCGGCCAGCGCCTGGGTGCGTGCTGCCTGGCTTTTGTTGCCGTGCAGCGCCATGGCGGTGATGCCATTTTTTTCCAGGTATTCGGCGACGTTGTTGGCGCCGAATTTGGTGCGGGTAAACACCAGCACCTGGTTCCAGTTCTTTAACTGGATGATGTGCGCCAGCAGCGCCTTCTTTTTGCCACGGCCCACCGGGTGAATCAGCTGGGTGATGCGCTGCACTGTGGTGTTGCGCGGCGTGACCTGCACACTTTGCGGGTTTTTCAGCAGCGTGTCGGCGAGTTCGCGGATTTCATCGCTAAACGTGGCTGAGAACAGCAGGCTTTGTTTGTCTTTGGGTACGGCGGCCAGCACTTTTTTCACGTCGTGGATAAAGCCCATGTCGAGCATGCGGTCGGCTTCATCGAGCACCAGAATTTGCACTTGGCTCAGGTCGACCATGCCTTGTTGCATCAGGTCGAGCAGGCGACCGGGAGTGGCCACCAGAATGTCCACACCTTTTTTCACGCGGCTGATTTGCGGGTTCATGCCGACGCCACCAAAAATGGCGGTCGAGCTTAATTCGACATATTTGCCGTAGGTTTGGACCGATTCCTCGACCTGGGCGGCGAGTTCGCGTGTTGGCGTGAGCACCAGAGCGCGGGTGGCAATGCCACCAAACTTGTTGCGTGGCGCTTCTGAGGCCATCAGCTTGTGCAGCATGGGCAGCACAAATGCTGCCGTTTTGCCAGTGCCAGTTTGGGCACCGCCGAGCAGGTCGAGACCTGCCAGCACCACCGGAATGGCTTGTGCCTGAATCGGCGTGGGAGTTTCGTAGCCTTGTTCAAGCACGGCTTTGATGATGGCCGGAGCCAGATTGAGTTCTTCAAATTTCATTTAGAGGTGCACCCCATCCAGGGCGCCAGGACATCAGCCTATTCTGGTGCGGGTAGCACCAGTTCAGTCAAAGGCAGATGGGATCAAAAATGGAACCGCGGTGTGATACCAAGGTTCTCAGCAAGGTGCTGGTCTTGCAGGCAACTGAAGCCCCGCAAGCCCGTGTATTGTCGCATGATCCGGCGTTGGCCCTGTTTTTCGCTAAATTTTCCCCGTTTGTAGGGAAAGTGTGACGGCTCGATTGCTTCGCTGCTGCGTTCGCTGCGAAGTGTCGTGTGTGCACCGATAATGCCCACTTTATTTCTTTGTGATTGCAACAGACCCATGGCTCAATACGTATTTTCAATGAACCGCGTTGGCAAGATCGTGCCGCCCAAGCGGCACATTCTGAAAGACATTTCTCTCAGTTTTTTCCCTGGCGCCAAGATCGGCGTGCTGGGCACCAATGGTTCGGGCAAATCGACCCTGCTGCGAATCATGGCCGGTATCGACAAGGAAATCGAAGGTGAAGCCATCCCGATGCCGGGGCTCAATATCGGCTACCTGCCGCAAGAACCCCAATTGGACCCAGACAAAACCGTGCGCGAAACCGTGGAAGAGGCCATGGGCAAGGTGCTGAACGCCAAAGCGCGCCTGGAAGAGGTGTACATCGCCTATGGCGAAGAAGACGCAGACTTCGACAAGCTCGCCTCCGAACAAGCCGAGCTAGAAGCCATCATCGCCACCGCCGGCACCGACTCCGAGCACCAGCTTGAAATCGCCGCTGACGCGCTGCGCCTGCCGCCGTGGGAGGCGCGTGTGGGCGTGTTGTCAGGTGGTGAAAAACGCCGCGTGGCGCTGTGTCGTTTGCTGCTGGAGCACCCCGACATGCTGCTGCTTGACGAGCCCACCAACCACCTGGACGCCGAGTCGGTAGACTGGCTGGAACAATTTCTGCAGCGCTACAGCGGCACTGTGGTGGCGATTACCCACGACCGCTACTTTCTGGACAATGCCGCCGAGTGGATTCTGGAACTCGACCGCGGCAACGGCATTCCGTACAAAGGCAATTACAGCTCATGGATGGAGCAAAAGCAGGCGCGTCTGGAGCAGGAGCAAAAGGGCGAAGATTCCCGCGCCAAGGCGCTCAAGAAAGAACTGGAATGGTCGCGCCAGAACCCCAAGGCGCGTCAGGCCAAGAGCAAGGCCCGTTTGGCCCGCTTCGAGGAGTTGTCTGATTTTGAATACCAAAAACGCAACGAGACCAACGAAATCTTTATTCCCGTGGCTGATCGCTTGGGCCAGGAAGTGATTGAGTTTGTCAATGTTACAAAGTCCTTTGGCGACCGTGTGCTGATTGACAACCTGAGCTTCAAGGTGCCACCGGGCGCCATAGTTGGCATCATCGGCCCCAACGGCGCCGGTAAATCCACCTTGTTCAAGATGATCGCCGGACGCGAGAAACCTGATTCCGGAGAAGTCAAGATCGGCCAAACCACCAAGATGGCCTTTGTCGATCAGAACCGAGACGACCTCAGCAACGAGAAAACCGTTTGGGAAGACGTCTCCGGTGGCCTCGATATTCTGAATATCGGCAAGTTCCAGATGGCCAGCCGGGCCTACTGCGGGCGCTTCAACTTCAACGGCGCCGACCAGCAAAAACGCGTCGGAACCCTTTCAGGCGGTGAACGCGGTCGCCTGCACCTGGCCAAAACGCTGATCGCCGGCGGCAACGTGCTGATGCTCGATGAGCCGTCCAACGACCTCGATGTGGAAACCCTGCGCGCCCTCGAAGACGCCTTGCTGGAGTTTGCCGGCTCGGTCATGGTGATCAGCCACGACCGCTGGTTTCTGGACCGCATTGCCACCCACATTCTGGCCTGCGAAGGTGACAGCCAGTGGTACTTTTATGACGGCAATTACCAAGAATACGAGGCTGACAAGAAGAGGCGATTGGGCGAAGAAGGCGCCCGCCCACACCGCATGCGTTACAAGGCCTTGCGCTGACAAACTGCGAATCGGGCACCAAAGTGACAGCAAACGTTCGATCCGAGCACTACCAGAATCTATTTCGTGCCGCACTTGGGCAGTCGGCGCGTGATGGCGAGGCCTTGTTGCGCGAAGTGTTGCATGCGGCACTGCGTTCGCTCGATGCCGAAATTGCGAAGTCAGCCGGGCGACCCGAGCGCGATCAGTTGCGTTTGAGCCGCCAACGGCTAGATAACAAGGCGGCAGCCCTGTGCGCCCAGTTTTCGGCGCAGTTGCGGCAGGTATTTCAAAGCAAACAGGTCCGAAGTTCCAAATTTGGGGAGCTGGCTTTAGGTGAATTGAGTCATGACCAGTTGGAGCAGATGGATGAAACCGAGGTGCAAGAGCGGCTTGAAATGGCGCGGGTTTTGCGTTCTGTGCAAGGTTCGGTGCAAGCTTCTCTGGATGAACTCGACCGCTACATGAGCGCGCTGGAGGGGCTTGATCATGTCAAACCTGCGCACAACCCCTTGCGGCCGCAAATCTACATCAAGGTCTTGCACACCTTGATGTTGGATGCGTCTGTGCCCACAGCAAAGCGCATCAGCTGGCTCGGTCATATGGCGGCGCCTTTGGGCAAAGCTCTACAGGCCTCGTATGCCTCGCTGGCACAAAGAATCAAGTCTTACGGTGTGGCGCCCTTGCCGTCGACCGAATCCGGAGCGCCTCACGGGCAATCCCGTGCGCCCGGCAAGGAACTTGTTCAGCCGCGAGCCGATGCGGGTGAAGCTGCAAAGCAGTCTGGTGTGTTGACCCTGAATCGCTTGCATGATTTATTTGCAACGCAGCCGGCGGCCCATGAGCACAGGCCAGCTGATGAATTGGACACGCAATTTGCAGGCGATCTTGACCTCAAAAGTTTGGCGGGTGACGACGAGCCCACCACCGACTTTGCTGCAACCATTCCTGCGGCTTTTGAAGCCCTGCAGAACATGTTTCAGGTGGATGACGTGTTGGCGCGTCTGCCACAACGCGACCGATCTGTATCTGAAACTTCCAGCCAGCCTGAGTCGATCCGGGAAAAATATCGCCATCAATGTAAAAATTCTGCACAAATCCTGAGTTTTGAGGTGATGTGCCAGATGATCGATAACCTGGCGCAAGACCCTCGTTTGCTAGAACCCATTCGGCGCGTGATTGAAGAACTGGAACCCGCCTTGTTCCAGTTGGTGAAGGTGGATGTGCGTTTTTTTAACAACAAGCAGCATCCGGCACGCCGCCTGCTGCAGGAACTGACCCAGCGCGGGCTGGCATTTGACTCGGTTGACGCGCCCGGCTATGCCCTTTTCATCAGGTCGCTGCATCGCTACGTCAATCCTTTGTCGCGCATGCCTGTTGACAGTGCCGAGCCCTTCGAGTTGGCACTGCGCAATCTCAACGCCATGTGGTCGGAACAATCGTCTGCGTCGAGCAAGACAGTGGCTCAGGCCATGCAGGCGCTGGGACAGGCCGAAGAGCGCAATCTGCGCGCTGAGAAAATGGTGGCTGCGCTACAACACATACCCGATTTGCAGCGAGTGCCCGCAGCGGTTGCGGATTTTTTATGCGGCCCATGGGCGCAAGTGATGGCTTATGCCGAGCTCAATAATGTCGAGGGCGTCGAAGACCCCGGTGGCTATAAAAATCTGGTGAATATCCTGCTTTGGAGCGCCCAACCCGACCTCACCTGGCGGCATCTGACCAAGCTGACCAGAGAAGCGGGCAGGCTGTTGTCCAAATTGCGTGAGGGGTTGACCCTGATTAATTACCCTGCCAACCAGACCAGCACGTTTTTTGATGTACTGATGAAGTTACACCAACAGGCGTTGCAGCCTTCCACGGGGGAATCTGAGCAGATTGTTTCGCCGTCCAGGGCAAACCTGCTTGGCGGCTACAAACAGTGGCTGGCACCTGAGGAGGCTGCTGCGTCTGGGTTCTTGGAGATGCACGATGATGCGCCGACCGCATCGCCCGACATAGCGGCTGATCGGCCTGCCAAACCCATGCTGGACTCTGTGATACCGCTGGCCAGTCAGGGCGAACAGGTTTCGTTTGATGTTGATCTGGTGCAGTTGACGGTTGGCGCATGGCTGGAAATGAATGTCGAGGGCGCCTGGCAACGCAACCAGCTCAGTTGGATCAGTCCGCAAAACACAATGTACCTGTTCACCAATGCGGACGGCCGCTCCCAATCCATGACGCGGCGGTCCCTTGAAAGATTACTGGCTAGCCATGCCTTGCGCGTGGTGTCCGACCAGTCCATGGTGGACAGCGCACTCGATGCGGTGGTTCACAGTGCCATGCTCAACAGCCTTGATCTCCGGCTGTGAAAACCTTTCAGATGTAGCACTGCCCCAAGCGGGATTAAATCAAGCTGTTGCCAGCGCCGCTTTGACGGCTTGCGACACCATGGCCATGTCAGCCTTGCCTGCCAGTTGTGCCTTGACCGCAGCCATGACCTTGCCCATGTCGCCGGGGCCTTTGGCGCCCAAACTCGTCACAATGGCTTGCACCGCTGCGCTGACTTCCTCAGCATTCAAACGCTGCGGTAAATAGGCTTGCAACACCACGATCTCGGCACTTTCCTTGTCTGCCAGGTCCATGCGCTGAGCCTTGGTGTAGGCCTCCACGGAATCTTTGCGCTGCTTGATGAGCTTGTCCACAATGGCGATCATGTCGACGTCGCTCAGCACCACGCGCTCGTCCACTTCCTTTTGCTTGGCCGCGGCCAACAGCAGGCGGATGGTGCCCAGGCGCTCACTGTCTTTGGCGCGCATGGCGGTTTTCATGTCTTCGACAACTTGGTCTTTAAGTGACATTTTTTCTCCTTGAAAAAAGTTTTTGCATAAAAAAAAGCCCGCCTGAGCGTCCTCGGCGAGCTTGTGCAAGAGGCTGCTACAGCCCTGTCAAAATAACAGGATCAGTACATCTTCTTGGGCAATTGCATGGCGCGAATGCGCTTGTAATTGCGTTTGACGGCCGCAGCCTTCTTGCGCTTACGCTCAGAGGTGGGTTTTTCGTAGAACTCGCGAGCACGCAAGTCAGTCAGAAGGCCCAGTTTTTCAATGGTGCGTTTGAAGCGGCGCAGTGCGACGTCAAAAGGTTCGTTGTCTTTAACACGGATGGTTGTCATTACGTCAAGAGATCCTAAATATGCAAACGTTCAGTTTCAGGAAGATCGGGCCTGAAACTCAACAATTTACGAAGTTCCCCGCTTAAAAATTGATCAGGCAGCGGAGTTTTGCCAGCAAAGCCTTGGATTATAGCCATGTGCCAAGCCAAATCTGAGCTTGCCTTGCATGAAAAGACAAGCTCAGTGTAATTTTTGCAACAGCCACTGAATCACACGCTCATCCAGACACAGTGCCAGATGCCCCATGCCCTCGAACTCGGTGACCTCAGCGCCCTCGAGCACCTGCTCGCGCTGTGGGTAAACAATGTTGTCATGGCGCGTCAAGGCGGTGTGTATCAATTTGCGGGTGGCCGGGCTTTCACTGGTTTGCAAGGCTTGCAACCAGGGGCTGTGCCAAGCCATTTGTGCCATGTTAGGAGTGGGCGACCAGACTGCCATGCGGGTTCCCTGGTGGGGCGTTCCCAGGGTGATGATTTTGGCCACGGCTGTGCTGCCATGCTGGCGCAGCCAGGCGCGTATCACCAGGCCACCCATGCTATGACCCACCAGCGCCACCTGCGCGGCACCTGTGGCTTGCTGCAACTGCTGCACCGCCTGCTGAATTTGCAGTGTGTAATCTTCAATTGAGGCAAACGGAGGCTCCAGCGTGATGGCCAGCACCGGATGACCCGCCTGGTGCAGCGCCCGCACCACTTTGTCCCAGACCCGGCGGTTGCAAATGAAGCCATGCACCAGCAGCACCGGTACCGGTGCGGCGGCAGCTTGTGGCGCACCTTCTGGTAGCAAGACGTTGGTTTGCGCACTGGCCCATGGCATTTGCAACCAATAAATGCGCAGCGCGGCCAAAAACTCACTGCCATAAGCCCGCCACCAAAGGCTACCGGCCTGCGCAGGCCGCGACTGGATCATGCTGGTGCTGATAGCGCCAAACTGCAGCAACAAGGGCAACAGCAGCACGCCCAGCAGCACCAGCGGCAGCGCTGCCGCGCCGCTTTGCTGGTAATGATCTGCCATCAGGCTTCCCAAAAAAGCACCCAAAAGCACTTGAATGAAGTAGATGCGGCGCAGTAGACGGGCAAGCATGGGCGAATTCCTGATAATTGGGGTGACCGACGTTTCTAAGTATGCCAGTTTCATCTTTTTTACCATGCCCCAACTTTTAAGTGTGCAAATTGCCCGTGCCCGGCGCGTCAACATCAACGAGCGAGTCGTGCTGACCGCGATTCACAAGCAAACGGTGGCTGGCCTGGTGCCGGTTGCGTCATTGGGGTTGTCGGGCGACGAGCAAGCCGATTGGTCGGTGCATGGTGGTTTGGACAAAGCAGTGTATGCCTACCCCAGCGAGCATTACGCGTTTTGGCGCACAGCGCGTGAGCAGGCTGGCCTGACGGGCATCGATGACGCCTTGCCCTGGGGCAGCATGGGTGAAAACCTCACACTTGCCGGTTTGTTGGAGACTCAGGTTTGGGTTGGCGACCAACTCCGGTTTGCCCATTGTGTGCTGCGCGTGACGCAACCGCGCGAGCCCTGCTACAAGTTCAATGCCGCCATGGGCTATGCAGGCGCTGTCAAAGCCATGGCGCAGCTAGGGTGCTGCGGTTTTTACCTGGCGGTGGATGAAGGCGGCAGCTTGCAAGCTGGCGAGCCATTTGAACTGTTGCCCGGCCCGCGCCGACTGGGCATTCCGGAGATATTCAACGCCAGAATGTTCAAGCACTTACGTTGACAAGATAATGTTGTTTATATGACTAAATGTTCAACTAAAACAATGATTTAAATCACGTTGTTAAAGTAAATTATTGCTTACTTTCTGGCGCCAGCAGCGCGTCCAGCAAGGCATCTTTTTCGGTCCACAGCTGATTGACCCAAACTTGGCACACCTCACGCAAAGCCTGCGATGCTTCCCCGCCCGCGTTGGCGCTGACCCGTGGCACGGGCAGTGTGCGGGCCTGGACGATGACGCGCGGCACGCGGCCCTGTAAAAATTGCCAGAAGTTGGGCGTGCCGTCCGGGTAGGCGATGGTGATGTCAAGCACCGCGCCAAACTTCTCACCCATGGCGTCCAGCGCCAGGCTGATGCCGCCGGCCTTGGGCTTGAGCAAGTGCCGGTAGGGTGACTGCTGGCGTTGGTGTTTGGCCAGGGTAAAGCGCGTGCCCTCGACAAAATTCATCACGCTGGTGGGCACCAACGCATACTTTTCGCAGGCGGCGCGGGTGGTGGCGGCGTCTTTGCCGCGCTCTTGCGGGTGCTTTTTCAGATACGCCTCGCTGTGGCGGCGCATGAACGGAAACTCCAGCGCCCACCAAGCCAGGCCCATGATGGGCACCCAAATCAACTGCTTTTTCAGGAAAAACTTGAGCAGTGGAATGCGGCGGTTCAGCACATGCTGCAACACCAAAATATCAACCCACGACTGGTGGTTGCACACCACCAGGTACCACTGCCGGGCGCTCAAGCTCTGCAGGCCGCTCACCTGCCATTGCATCGCCTGCGTGAGGCGCATCCAGCCGCTGTTGCCGGCAATCCAGGCCTCGGCAATGCGCAGCAGAACAGGGTCGATGGTGAGGCGCACCCGTTTGAAGGGCAGCAACAGTTTGAAGGTGGCCACCAGCAGCAAAATTGGCACCCAGAACAAAATATTGAGCAACATCAATGCGCTGGCAATGATGCCTTTGATCGGCGCTGGTAAAGAGTGAAGCATGGTTAAATTTTGCGCGATTTTCGGTGATGATTCGGGCATGAACTCTACATCTTCAGCCCTACAGCCTCCAAAGCATACGCCCCTGCAAGTTGCCCTGATCGGCTACGGCGGCGCGAGCCGCATCTTTCATGCGCCGCTCATTGCCGGCGTGCCCGGTCTGCAACTGGCCTGCATTGTGACTCGCCAGCAAGAGGCCATGCAGCGCGACTGGCCCGGTGTGCGCTGCGCAAGCTCGGCTAGCGCGGCGCTGGCCGACCCGGCCATCAACCTGATGGTGATCGCCACGCCCAATGACAGCCATTTTGAATTGGCGCAAGCCGCGCTGCAGGCGGACAAACATGTGGTGGTTGACAAACCCTGTACCGTCACGCTGGCTGAAACTAAAACCCTGCTCAACCTGGCGCACCAGCGGGGCAAGGTGCTCACGGTGTTCCAGAACCGTCGCTTTGACAGCGATTTTCTGGCGCTGCAGCAAGTCATTGCCAGTGGCCAACTGGGTCGTGTGGTGCAGGTGGATTCGCACTTTGACCGCTACCGCCCCACGGTGCCGCAGCGCTGGCGCGAACAAAGCTTGCCGGGCTCTGGCCTGTGGTTTGACCTGGGACCGCATCTGCTGGACCAGGCGCTGGTACTGTTTGGCCAGCCTGATGCGCTGCTGCTGGAACAAGCCAAGGTCCGTGACGGCGCGCAGGTGGACGACTGGTTTCATGCCGTGCTGCGCTATGACACGCCGCATGGAGGTTTGCGCGTGATCCTTCACGCCAGCACGCTGGTGGCTGAGCCGGGGCCGCGCTGGGCAGTGCACGGCACCCAAGGCAGCTTCACAAAATTTGGAATGGATGTGCAGGAAGATGCCCTCAAAGCAGGCCAACGCCCGCAGCTGGATGCATTGCAGAACTGGGGCCATGATCCGCAACCGGGCCAACTGCTGCGCATGGAAAGCATCCCCGGTGTTGCGATGCCGGTGTCGGTGCGCACGATAGCGCTCCAGCCTGGGGGCAACTATCTGGCCTATTACGCCCAGTTGCGCGACCACCTTTGGGGACTGGCGCCGCAGCCAGGAATAACGCCTTCACAGGTGCATGCCGTGATGCAACTGCTGAGCCTGGGGGAACAAAGCGCAACGCTGGGGCAGTTTGTTGCGCTGCCAGCGCCAGCAGAATTCAAGTAGGAATGCCGTTTTGCTCCAGCAAATCGCTCACCAACTCCAGCCGCACCAAAGGGTTGTCCAGCGTCATCAGGCGATGCTTCTGCGCCAGCGACATCGGCAGCAAATCACACCAGCGGTTGGCCACCCAGGCGCAGTCGTGCAGCGCATAGGGTGGTTGGACCGGCATTTGCTCAGGCGTCATACCCTGCGCCTTCAGCGTGTCGATAACCCGCGCCAGTGCACCGGCCACCGGCAATAAATCATCAGGTATCGGCAAACTCTGATCGGCTGGCAACAGTTTTGCCATGCCAACCCACAAGCCGTGCTTGAGCAACTCGGGCTGTGGCACCGCAAAGCGCTGCAACCCGGTACAACTGATCATCATCAGACCAGGCTGCGGCTGGCTTAACTGGGTGATTCGGACCAGCGTGCCCTCAGGGTAAAAAATATCCTTCGCCGGGCCGCGCATACCCGCTGTGTTGGCACTGGCCTTCAACACCGACGCGTTGCGGTTGATGGTGACAATGCCAAACGGCGCACCTGCCTTGAAACACCTGTTCACCATGTCAAGGTAACGCACCTCAAAGATTCTCAAGGGCAGGTAGCCGCCCGGGAACAGCACCAATTCCAGTGGGAAAAGCGGCAAGGCATCAATGGACAAAGCTTCAGTCATGGTCAGTCACAAAATTAGAACTTGAATGCCACAGCACCCAGATGCGCTGCGAGTTGAAACTATGTTAGCGCAAGCCGCCTGCCGCAGTTGACAGTGTGGTTGAGCGTTCTTTATTATTACAAACGTTATAACTTCACGAGGTCTGGCATGTACACGCTCAAATTGACACAAATCGGAAATTCGGTGGGGGTGGTTTTACCGCGTGAAGCTTTAGCCTGGTTGAAACTTGGCAAAGGTGAATCTGTTTTTTTGACAGAGACCCCGCAGGGCTACGTACTGACACCCTACGACCCTGCCCTTGATGAACAAATTCAAGCAGGTCGCCAATTCATGCACGAATTTCGCGACACCTTTCACCAACTCGCCAAATGAACACCACATGGCGATGGATCAGCAAACCGGCGCTGCTGCTCCTGCATGATGAAAGTCTGGCCGAGCATGGTGGCGCTGAAGGTGTTCGCGATGATGGCCTGCTGGATTCAGCGCTGACCCGGCCCCTCAACATCGTGACTTACAGCGATGCCGCTGCGCCGCCTGACGTAGCAACGCTGGCAGCTAGCTACGGCGTAGGTTTGTCCAAAAACCACGCGTTTGTCGATGGCAACAAGCGCGCTGCTTTTTTGGCAGTCGGTCTTTTTTTGGCGCTGAACGGCTGGCGCCTACAGTGCACGCAGGCTGAAGCAACTTTTACCATGCTGGCAGTGGCCTCTGGCGATTTGTCAGAAGACAACTTCTGCCACATGGCTGCGCGCGCACACCACAAGCAAAGCGTAGTCGTCAACCAGGCACTAAATCTGCGCTGCGTTACCCCGTCCCGACGGGTGTAGCCCGGCTGCAGCGAAGCGAAATCCGGGTCCTCATGTAGCCCAAATCAAGGAGCGTGTGTCGCGTCAATTGCCGTCATTGCGAACGCAGTGAAGCAATCCATGACACCTGACCGCACGGGAAGCGAATAGCACAATCGCCAACGCGTAGTCTTAATCCCTTTGAATTCAGGGCTGGTATTTACTGCGTCGACGGGGGGCACTGGGTCACCACCTGCACGTCTTAATCCCTTTGAATTCAGGGCTGGTATTTACTGAACAAGCAAAAGATAAAGCCATCGGTGATGCAACGTCTTAATCCCTTTGAATTCAGGGCTGGTATTTACTGAAAGCTACTACACCTGGAGCTAACATGCACGAAGTCTTAATCTCTTTGAATTCAGGGCTGGTATTTACTGAATTCGGGTCAAGCAACTGATTGGAATACTTAGTCTTAATCCCTTTGAATTCAGGGCTGGTATTTACTGGACTGACTGGCACCGTCTAGTGTTGGAATATCCAGTCTTAATCCCTTTGAATTCAGGGCTGGTATTTACTGTGAGGAAGTCAGGGATTACGACCAGGCCAAGGCGTCTTAATCCCTTTGAATTCAGGGCTGGTATTTACTGCCTGCACCACCTGCACCACCTGCACCACCTGGGGTCTTAATCCCTTTGAATTCAGGGCTGGTATTTACTGTCCCGGCACAGAGTGGACTATTTTTCACAACTTGTCTTAATCCCTTTGAATTCAGGGCTGGTATTTACTGAGAAGCAAGCTTTTATCTGCAACCTGTCAAAAGTCTTAATCCCTTTGAATTCAGGGCTGGTATTTACTGGGACGTGGCACCAAAGCTAGTTACTATGGCAGGGTCTTAATCCCTTTGAATTCAGGGCTGGTATTTACTGTGGACCCCATTCATGCATGGCGAATGATGAGTTTGTCTTAATCCCTTTGAATTCAGGGCTGGTATTTACTGCTACCCAATAGATAGTATCGGAGAATTAATCGTTGTCTTAATCCCTTTGAATTCAGGGCTGGTATTTACTGATTACAACTACACGCACCAAGTTCGCTGACGTGGTCTTAATCCCTTTGAATTCAGGGCTGGTATTTACTGTGAGGAAGTCAGGGATTACGACCAGGCCAAGGCGTCTTAATCCCTTTGAATTCAGGGCTGGTATTTACTGCCTGCACCACCTGCACCACCTGCACCACCTGGGGTCTTAATCCCTTTGAATTCAGGGCTGGTATTTACTGTCCCGGCACAGAGTGGACTATTTTTCACAACTTGTCTTAATCCCTTTGAATTCAGGGCTGGTATTTACTGAGAAGCAAGCTTTTATCTGCAACCTGTCAAAAGTCTTAATCCCTTTGAATTCAGGGCTGGTATTTACTGGGACGTGGCACCAAAGCTAGTTACTATGGCAGGGTCTTAATCCCTTTGAATTCAGGGCTGGTATTTACTGTGGACCCCATTCATGCATGGCGAATGATGAGTTTGTCTTAATCCCTTTGAATTCAGGGCTGGTATTTACTGCTACCCAATAGATAGTATCGGAGAATTAATCGTTGTCTTAATCCCTTTGAATTCAGGGCTGGTATTTACTGATTACAACTACACGCACCAAGTTCGCTGACGTGGTCTTAATCCCTTTGAATTCAGGGCTGGTATTTACTGCACCAAGTTCGCTGACGTGCCCCCAGTGCCAGGTCTTAATCCCTTTGAATTCAGGGCTGGTATTTACTGAATAACCACCACCCGCACTAAAGTAGCTGAGGGTCTTAATCCCTTTGAATTCAGGGCTGGTATTTACTGATTTTATTATGACAACCTATTTCATTACAACTAGTCTTAATCCCTTTGAATTCAGGGCTGGTATTTACTGAATAATACTTTTGTTAGATGTTACGCCAAATCCCAGTCTTAATCCCTTTGAATTCAGGGCTGGTATTTACTGCACAAAAGTTGATCACGCTGCGCTGTATGCTGGGTCTTAATCCCTTTGAATTCAGGGCTGGTATTTACTGGATGGCCGAATATCACGCCATCGTAGCATCTCGTCTTAATCCCTTTGAATTCAGGGCTGGTATTTACTGGTTACATGATGGTAATTATGCCTTGGACACTGACCGTCTTAATCCCTTTGAATTCAGGGCTGGTATTTACTGCCGAGATTACGTAAGTCCTTATGTTACGACAGTGGTCTTAATCCCTTTGAATTCAGGGCTGGTATTTACTGAAAGCTTCCATCCAGTATTATTCGATATTATGCGGTCTTAATCCCTTTGAATTCAGGGCTGGTATTTACTGACACATACATCGAGGAGAAGCGGATAAATGGCAGGTCTTAATCCCTTTGAATTCAGGGCTGGTATTTACTGAGCATTGGCCGAAAACTTCAACGCTGACAAGAACTTGCGATTGCGGTTGGTGTGGATTGCAACGACTTTCATAGCTAATGCTTTTTGCCTTTCTGCTTCCGAATGATAGGGCAAGTTGGTAGCGCGGTTTGTTGACAAAGATGTGCCTCAGATCAGCTGTAGCTATGTGCTGATTTTGTCATTTGACGGTGCTGCCCGGCAGCACGTCTTCTGGCAAGATGCTGGCACCCAGGGTGACTTGCCAGCCGTTTTCAGGCATACGGTAGGCGCGCACATCGTCTGCATCCGGATGAATGATTTTTGCGATTTTGACCATCAAGGCTCCCATCTTGATTGCCGTACTTTCCACCAGAAAGACCGAGTACTGAATGGGTACGCCTTGTTTTTTCAGAAACCTGAATAGGCGGCTTAGTCGCTTGGGGTCGGCTATGTCGTAAGTGACAAGGTAGCGGGCGGTGTCGTTTTGGGCCATGGTTCGGGTGGTGATTTCAGGTGTGCATGGCTTTGAGTGCCGTGCGGTGCAGGTGTACCAGGTGCAGGGTGAGGGCGCTGGCGTTGCGGGCGCTCCAGCGTTCAAACAGTTGGGTGGCGGTGGCATCGTCTTGCACTTTGTCGGCCAGGGTGCCAGCGCTCAGGTTCATTTCGGCCCAGAGCAGGTTGCACAGGTCTTCGTCCAGGTCCATGTTTTCCAGTCTTGGCCCCCACAGTTGCGGGGTCAGGCCATGGCTGTTGAGCTGGGCTGCCACGTAAGCCAGGCACAGGTGGCGCAGGGGCTCGGGCAGGTGAACCGTGAACTGACTTGCGTAAACGTATTCGCGTTTGGTGGCTTCCCATTGCTGCGGGGTCACCACTTCGGCGTGCTCCTGGTGCCAGCGCACCAGGGTGTCCATGCGCCGGGCGCGTAACCAGTGCTGGTAAAGCTGTATGCCGTCGGCGCGTTCAGCCCATAGCTCTAGCACGGTGGCCAGACTGGCTGTGCTGCGGGTTTGGACATACATGCTGCCCATGGCCTGGCCACGGGTGTCGAGCCAGGTGATGCCAATGCCGGCGCGCATACACAGCGCCAGTGCGCCACCGCTCCAGTCCACCACGTCGGTGCTGCTGACCACCCGGGCCACGCGGGCCAGTGGGAAGCGCATCACTTGGGCGCGGGCGTTGGTCACTACCAAGGCTTCGTCGGTGCAGCTCACGCGTTTGGGTTCGCGTCCGCCCAGGTAAAGGGCGCGGGCACCGGGGCCAGGTTTTGGCGTGCGTTTGATTTTCAGCATGCTTCGTCGTCTTCATCCGGGTGTGCCAGCCACACCAGGCCTTGATCGCGCAGGCTGCGCGCCAGGTTTTGGCATTGCAGGCGCAAGTAGCGCCGCCAGGTGATGCTGGATTTTTCCCATGCGGCGTAGTAGATGGCGCGGCCGGTTTTGCCCAGCAGGCAAGCGCCTTTGTCCAGGCTGAAATGGTCTTCGCGCAGGGTGCGGCTGCGCAGTAGCTCCCACACCCAAAGGTCAATGGCGGGGCGCAGCGGTTCGATTAAATCGCTGGCCAGGCTTTCGCGGCCAAAGCTGGGGCGGTGGTAAAAGCCCAGCATGGGGTCAAGCCCGGCTTGCACGCAGTGTTGCACGGCTTGCATGTGGGCCATGGTGTAGCTCAAGGACAGGCACACGTTGACCGGGTCACGCGGCGGGCGGCGGTTGCGCCCGGTAAAGTTCAGCGCGGGTGCAAATACATCGGCCAGGCCGCCAAAGTAGGCGCGGGCGGCGGCACCTTCCAGGCCCAGCAGGGTGGTCAGCGCCGGCAGCGCAGCGGTGTTTTGGGGGCTGACGCGCAGTTGCGTCCGGATGGGGTCGAGCGTTTGCAGCGCGTCAAACAGCGGTTTACGGGCGTCTGGCCGGGCAGTTTGCAGCGTGAGCAGGGTGCGGCGTTGACGGCTGATTTTGCTGCGCACCAGGGCCAGTGCCCATTGGCGGCAGGCGCGGTCGTCCATGACGCGCTGGGCCTGGGCCAGGCGCACGGCGGCATCGTTGTGCTGGCTGCCCAGCACCAGGGCGACCCGGCGCGGGCTGCGTGGGCTCATCAGGGTGGTGGTCACGCCAGCTTCAGCCAGCTTCATGAGCACGCCGGTGTCGAGCCGGGTTTGCGCGCCGTGGATAACGCAGCGGTCAAGCAGCTTGATGGGTACGGTGCCGCGGCGGGTGCCAGCCTCATAAAGGGCCAGGGTTTCGCCCTCGGATTTGATCTCGAGCTGGGCGCGGTCAAGTAGCAGCAGTGCCATGGTTTTAGCCTACGTAAAAGTAGTCGGGGTCAACCGGTTTGACGGCTTTGCCCAGCGTGTGCACATGGCTTCGCGGGTCAAGGCGCAGCAGCAAAAAGCGGTCGGTGGACAGGTCGAGCAGGGCGCTCATGTCTTCAACCAGGTCAATGCGCTCGGCGGGCGTTAAAAACAGCTCGTGCACTGACTTTTGGCCACCAGTGGCATACACGCGCGCCAGCTTGAGCGCAGCGATCAGGCGGCGCGGATCGGCTACGTCGTAGCAGGCCAGGTGGAGCAGGCGTTGGGTCATGGGCGCTATTGTTTCGCCCTGCTGCGTTTTTGTGGGGTACGGCAAGCTTGCCGTGGGTTGTTGCTGTTGCCTGCGCTGGGCTTAGTGCTTGTCAGGGCGGACGCAGACGATGTCTAGACCGAGTTCGGTTGCCAACTTTAACCAGTCGCGATCGGTTGTCAGCACTTGCGACTTGAGCCGTTGTGCAGTAGCCAAACAAAGTCGATCGCCCAGACTCAGCCCCAAATGCCGGGTGGCAGCGCGCAGCCAGCCAGCCTGTGCACCATCTTCGGCCAAGGTGTCGATAACGGTGTAATCGAGCTCTGCCAGGATGCGTTGAATGATGTCCTTGTCGCCACCTCGATCCAGCGCTTTGGCGATGATTTCTGCCTGGTTGGCAGCGCTGACCATGCATTGGGTCGATTGCAAGGCAAGGCGAACCTGGTCTTGGCCGGGCTCACTCTGCAAAAAAGCCAGGATGGCCGATGCGTCAAGCAGGCTGATTGGGCTCATTCGCTGTCAGCCGCAGCGCGCCGCTCGGCAATCAATTCGTCAGCCGCAGAGGGTGAATTTTGCGGCGCAAAACTCTGAAAAAGCGCCTGGGCGCGGGCAAGCTGGGCATGCCGGGTGGTCACGACGAGTTCACCATCTCGGGCGCTCCAGATCAATTGATCACCATCTTGCATGCTAAGTTGCTGGCGAAAAATTGCAGGTATGACAGTTCTGCCATTGGATAGGCTTGAGACGATATTCATGGCAAATTATTGTGAATAAATACAATCTGGCATTGTATTTGAAATGTGCCGTTTATTAGCCATGACGACGTTATTTCACGTTAATATGGCACAGGCAGTGCCGAGGTGTGGGGTTTGGCACTACCCACCCAGTGTGTAGCCGCCCAGGCCCATGCTGGCGTTTTTGCCGATGTGGAGCCATTGACCTAGCCAGAGCCAAGGGTAAATCTCGGCCAGATCGGGTGCGCTGCCGTGCAGCGTCCAGGTACCCAGCACGCCACCGAGCGTCATTTCTTGTTGCTGGCGGCTGGAATAGCGCGTCCAGTCAAACCAGCGCAGGTCTTGGCTGTCGGTCAGGCCGCTGCTCAGGTGGGTGATGTGTTTGGCGGCTTCGTCCCGGCCGGTTTGGCCGGCATGGAATGTTGTCATCAATGACACCCGCCGTGCCAGTGTGGCAATGAGCGCATGGGGCGTGAGCTGGCCAACGCCTAACGGTTTGCCCTGGCTTTGCAGCCGCATGGGGGTGTGAATATGCAGGCGCAGTGAGGCGGGGGCGGTTTTCGTTGGTGTTGGTGTTGGCGTTGCATTGGCGCCGTCCCCGCTTTGGGGAAGCGCTAGCACGCCAGCATGGTCGCGCAGCGTAGGCGACTCGATTGACCAGATGCCGTGCGCAGTGCCTGTGGCGTCAACCCAGTCCACCCGCAGCAGGTCGGTGGGCACACGGGCACGCGTCAAGCCCTGTGCCAGCGCCCGTTGCAGCGCAAATATGATCAGCGCCAGTTGCTCGATGGCGTGGCCCACCAGGACCAGGTTAAATTCAAAGTCGTCGTCTGCATCCAGCACCCGGGCACCGGGCGTGGGGGGCTCCAGCACATAGGCATTGGGGATCTGGCTGAAGTTTTGCAGCGCGTGGCTGCCTTTGGGCGGCGCTGGGGCGTCAAAAATTCGGGTGTAGGGGCAGGTTTGAATGAGCGGGCAGCCCGGGCAGGTAGGCTGGCGCGTCATGCAGGCCACCTGGCGCAAGGCGGCACCAAACTGGCCGCGTAGCAGCGAGCCAGCATAGTCGGGCAGGGCCAGCGGCTGCTGTACGCGGGCGGTAAAGCGGTAGCGTGCGACGGGGAGGTTGGTATTGGGCATGGCAAAACCGGAATTGAGGTGCAGATCAATTGACCTTGCTTAACCATAGGCGGCTGATCGCGCCTTTGAGGTCTTTGAGCGCAGCGCCCGAGACGATGGCGATGCCGGCCTCTTGGGCACGCTGGCGGTCGGCTTCGCTGCTGGAGAGCTGGCCGCGGTAGTCCACCACCATGCCACGGGTGCGGATGCCGCCCAGCTTGAGCAGCGATTCCATTTTGTAAAGCGCTTCGGTGGCTTTGTTGTCGTCGCCCTTGCCGCTTTGCGCCAGGTTGGCGGTTTTGCATTCGATCAGGTGCAGGGTGTTGCGGTACAAAAATGCCACGTCAATCTCGTTTTTGTCGCGGCTTTTGCCATTGCGCGCGTCCGGCCCACCAAAGCTCACGCGCACGCCCATGGCCACGTCGGTCAGGCTGGGGTGCTGCGCGCGCAGTGACTGTAGAGCCTCAAACACATGCGATTCGAGCCAGCCGCCGTTGACAAAAAAACGCGATTCTTCGTTTTTGAACACCAGCACCTGCCCAGTTTGACGCAGCAGCCCGGCGTCGGCAAAGAGGGCAATGATGTCGCCCAGGGAGCGCGAGTCGTATTGCGCGGGCGTCAGTTCTACGCGCAGTGTGGGGTTGTCACGGGCGGCGCGGGCCAGCGCGTTGACGGCACCCAGCGCGCGCCCGGCGCTGGCGACGTGGTCAATGAGCCGGGCGGTCAGGTCACGCAGTTCGCGGCTGACCTGGGGTTGCTCTTGGGTGGTAACGGTGTGGCCGTGGGCGCGCAGCATTTCGTGCACCTTGAGCTTGGCAGTCAGGGGCTGGCTTGCGGCCTTTTGGCCAAGCACCAACACCTCGTCGCTTTCCACATTGACATAAAACACCGGCTTGTTTTCCGCCCGAAAGACTTCTTGTGCCGCCACCGCCATCAGCTTGGTGCCGCCGGTCACGTTCAGTGCGATGTCTTCACCGGGGTGGTCGGCCAGGTAGTCCATGAAAGCGTCGCTCAGCGCCGCATAGTCATAGGCGTTGGGCAGCGCCAGGGTTTCTACCGCCAGGCCAGGGCATTTGGTCTGGATGACGGCGCGCAGCGCGGTGGCGGCCTGCTTCATTTGCGCACTGCAGGCCAGCACCACTTTGCGCGGGCGCCAGGCTTCGTCGAGCACGGGCAGCAGATTGGGTGTGGCTTGGGCCGAGACCAGGCAGAGGTGGGTGTGGTGAGCGGGCATGGTGGCTATTTTGGTTAATGGGCGGCAGGACGAAAAGAAACGATCTCAAGCTCAAGGGCTGTAGCAAGCTTTAGCCATGGCCTATCACCCTTTAAACGGGACTAATTTGAAAGGCATCCATACGGGCGCCAAGACGCATCATGTCGTCTGCGGTGAGTTCGGTGCCTCGTTGCTCGGCAGCCAGCGCCAGGCTCAGGTGCCAATAGGTGGCACCTTTGGCACAGATTTGCGCGGCCAGGTTGACGGGCAGGGTGCCGATAACGGTGTCACCTGCTTGCACCTGCTTGGGGTCAAGGTGGTGCAGAAAACTGTCTACGGCCAGTCCTTGACGCGCAGCCCATTCGATGGCGCCGGGGTGGCGGGAGATGAAGTATGTGGTCACAACGGTGTCAGGCACTTGAGGATCAGGGCGTTGCCCAGTATCTCGACATCGACCGACACGCCTTTGATCTCCTTGTTTTTCTTGAGCTTGTTGGCGCGTTCTTCGCCCAGTACAGCACGAAGTTCGTTAGCCTGCGGGTTTTTCAGGGCACTGGTGGATTTGCCTTTAAAGCTGGCGGTCACCTCGCCAGTGCCAGGGTTCAGCGTGAGTTTGGCTGTGGGCCAGGTATCGAGCGTGGCTGAATTGGCTTTAGTGGCTGGCGCTATCTGGGCCGCTGCTTTTGTCGGTGCCGCATCAGATGCCGCCATCGCGCCATAACCCACTGAGGTTTTGGCGCCAAAACCCACCCATTCAAACGCATGGGCAAAGGCGCGGTCAAGCAGGGTGCGCCACTGATCTTGCAGCGCAGCAGGCAGGCGGCTGGGTTGGCAGATGACGTGGAAGTCAAATTGCGATTTGGCGGGCACGGCCAAAAAACTGACGGGTACTGGCGCACCTGAGTCGTGCGGTGTCTCGTTTTTTTGGTAGTAGCCGCCGTGGTGAGGCGTCATGATCTCGACCACCAGTTTGCTGCCGGCCGGGTTGGGGAACACGTCCCAAAAGTCAAGTGCGCCGCGCTGGGCATCTTCGGGGACATCAATTTTTTCAGGGCCGAACAGGGCGTCGATGGTCTCGTCGGTAAAGCCGTTTCCCCGTTCTTGACACAGATATTGCATCGCCCTGCGCAAAATGCCCTTGACACCGCTGCCGGCCAGATACGGGAGGCCGTAGGGTGTCAAGAAAGCAAAGCCGTTTTCAATGGGGTGCTCATTGCCCAGGCCGGTGGCAAAGGGCGCTGTGGACTTGGCGCTGATGCGGTAGGCGTTTGTGCCGTAGTGGGTGTGCAGAGCGTGTTGGCGGGCGCGCAAGGCTTCAATTTGCTGGAGGGATGCTGTCGGGAAGCGGTCACACACTTCGTTGAGTACACCGTCAAACTCCTGCTTTTGCTCGGCATTGGCATCGCGACGCGGCTGGCCAGATGGCGGGTTGCCGATGATTTTGGCCTTGCCTTTGTACGGGGCAAAGGCCGTGCCATTGTCACCCTGTGTGTTGCGCAGGTAGCCCAGAAATTTATGGCCAGGTGCAGCTTCTTTGAAGCTGTCTTTGCTGCCGGAGTTGATGTAGGCCGGCACTGCGGCTATGCGTTGGGGTAGCCACATGTCATTGCTCCGGAACGGCATCAACAAATTGGCGAATCCACTTGAGTTGTTCAAGTGCTTCGTCGGTGTAACGCATGTAATCATGCGACGCGCAGCCCTGCAGCATTTTCATGAAGTCGGCAAAAAACCGCCCACCCTGGCCGATGCCCAGCTTTTGTCCGTTGAGGCGGCTCGACATGCCGCAAATCAGGTGGTCGAGCAGCTGCTGTGCAGCGGCCCCTTTGCCGGCGTAAAACGCCAGCGTTGGCATCAGACCGCTGTTCATGATGAGTGCTGGCGCGCCTTTGGCCAGCCCTTTGTATTCTTTGCCGTATTGGGCCATGCCAGTGCTGGCGTATTGCCAGGCCAGTGCGGCGCGTTGTTGGTCGAGGGTTTGGGTCATGGGTTACTTTCAAACGTCACAATTTTCAGGTGGCCTTGCGCGGCTTTGGCCAGACGCAGGTCGTTGGTCCAGAATTCGTCGCAGCCTGCTTCTATGGCCGCCGCCAGGTGCAGCGCATCTGGGGTCTTCAGGCCGTGTTGGGCGCGCAATTCGGTGGCTCGGTCGAATACAGCGGTTCCAAGCCGAACCGCGTGCGCTTGGTTGGCCATGAAAAAAGCATCAAACCGACTGAGCAAATCCGTTTGACCTTTGCGCAAGGGCTGCACGCGAGATTCCAGCCGCACCAGATCACTGATGACGCAACAGACAAGTTCTTCGCCAGCTTGACCAAACATTTTGCTCACCATGGCGGGCAGGTGTAGCTGGTTCTGCTCGATGTAGTAGATCACCGCATTGGCATCAAAGTAGGCACGTTTCACGGTGTTACTCCCAACTGTTGCGCTCTTCGCGAATTTGCTGATCGATTTCTTCGACTGAGCGCCCTGTGGACGGCTGCGTCATCAACCATTTATGAAATTCGGCCATGTTGGCGAACTGCGGGGTCACCTTTTCAGGTGCTGTTGTTGGATCGGGAAACAGCACAATGATCTTTGCCGAACCTGTGGGTGCGTCTTTGGGCAGTTCGACGGATACACGATGCGAAGCCGACACATATTGCTCAAATTGATAAGCTTGCATGGTTGGTTCCTTTTGGTGGAGGTGTCAGGATAAAGCAAATTAATCGGATGGTGCGGTTTGCACCAGCACCAGGCCACGCCCGGTGCTGGCGTCGCCGCCAATTTGTAGCAATTTGCCATTGATGCCGGGCACGGTTTCACCCTGGCCCGCAAAGACAGTTGACAACACCTGGCTGGCATCCAGCAGCGCCGCAGCGTCGTCTGACCGGTTGCCTTTTTTGAAGCGTTCAATGCTGGCTTGGGCAAGGCCCACCATCAAGGTTTCGGGCGGCAGGTTTTCAACGTAGAACAATCCACCATCGGATGCCGTACCTGACTCATCATCAATGCGCACATGCGGCTCCACCACCATCGCATGGCAGGCAAAGTGGGCAAAGTCAGTGTCGTTGAGCAACACCATATCTGTCTTGAGCTTGGTGGCAAAGAAGGCGTTGGCTGAGCCGGGCAGGGCGTGGGCGGAAATCCATTGCGCAATGGCAGCCAGCTTGTCGTCTTGCTGGGCGGTGAACTCGAACGCCTCAAGTACAAGTTGATCCGGCGCTGCGTTGGCTGCCGAACCCGGGCGCGTGCCCAGCAGCGCGGGGCTGGCGGCAAGCGCCTTGGTTTCCGCCACGGTTGGCACCTCCCACGAGCACGCCAACCCGGCTTGTTGCGCCAGGCGTTGCAGGCGCGCCAGTGCCAGCGGGCTGGTCACGTAGGCATAACCACCTTTGAGCGAGCGCACCGGCAGGGCGACCAGCTGGGCGTCGCTCAAGCTCAGGGCGCCAGCAAAGTCGCTGGCGGCGGTGTCGGGGCCAAAGATGCGGCTGATCAGGCTGTTGGGCTTTCGGCTGTCGCCCTCCTGGCGCGGCCAGGCGCGGTTGAAGTGGTGACGCAACGCACCTTTGAGGCCGCTGCCGGCGAAAATGGGGTGCCGGGTGTGGACTTCACGCTGGATCGGGCTGTCGATGGCCCCAATGGCGCTGCCCGCGCCCATGTGAACGGGGCTGACGGCGTAGTAAAAAACGACTTGGGTGGCTTCAAACATGGGGATTCCTCTTCAATTTAAGTGACAGCAAACATCAGATCCAGGCACCCAGCAGGGCCCGGTTAAAGCCTTCGGCGCGGCGGCTTTGTTGTAGTGGGTCTGGATTGTGCGGCCACAGACCTTGTGCAACCCACGCGGCAAGCTTGCCAGCGTCACCGGTAAATTCATCAAACCAGTAAACGCCGCCCGCGGGCACGGCGGCCTGGGCCGGCTTGGGTTTCCAGTTAAACAGATCCCAGCCGCTGACCACCTCGCGCCGACCCAATGCGGCGCAAGCCAGGCGGGCAGCAAAGCCATCGCACTGCAAACGCAAGCTGCCGTCGGATTGCTGCGAAACGCCTTCTGGCAGCCAGCCTTGGCTGAACAGCGCGGGGGTTTTCAGAATAAGCCGGAAGCGCTTGGTTTTTGTCAGCAGGTTGTTGGCAGCGGGGGCATCAAAGTCAACCCGCCGGTAGTGCGCACTGCGGCCATCACCGCCCAAGCGCAACACACCTTCCAACGGCATCAGCTCAGCGACGCCTTGCATACCCACCAGAAAGCCAGTGCTGACAAACCCGGCTGCCACTGCCGCCTCTTGGGGGCTGAAGGCGAAACCTTCGGTGGTGTAAATCTGGCCTTCTTCGGCGGTGCGGGCGTCCGCGTTGAGGCCAATACCCAGTCGCGGGTCGCGCACAAACATGTGCTGACTCTCAATGGCATGAATAGGCTCAACGGGCTGTCCTTGCAGGTGTTGGGCAAAGCCTTTGCTGCGCAGAAAGACGCCGCCTTTGGGCTTTTCTTGTTTGGCGGCAACCAGGGTGGCGCGCTGGGGCAGATCACCTGCTGACTGCACACCGGTTGCCACGGCGCGCGGCTCCAGCTTGGCAAAATGCTGGCCCAACATCAGCAGGTCGGCAGGGAATGGATAAACCGGCTCTGGCGCGGCGTGCCCGCCAGGGTCACCGGCCAATGACAGCCAAGTCACTCGGAAGTTGCCCGGGTGTTCAGGTGTGCCCAGGCACTGCGCCAGTGCATCGTAGCTGCAACGCCCCTGACTTAAAAAACTGTGCAGGTGATCGGCATCCTGCCCAAGCAAAGCCGAGCGAAAGGCGCCGGCAAACAGTGACGGCGGCGGTGGCATTTGGCTGCTACCGTGTTCGCCACTGTCGCCAAACGCCAGGTTGCCACGCACAAACAGGCTGTCGGTAGGGCGCACATAATAAAAAGTGGTGGGGTTCATGCGGTGGCTCCAAGGGGTTCAAGCGCAGGGCCAGGGACGGCTTGAACCGGACGAAAGGCGCGCGCCTCGCGGGCGAAAAATTCGCTGGTGACCAAAAAGTTGTCGATCGCGCTTCTGGGGTGCTGGGGCTTCATGACGTCGCAGACAAAATTG
>PFUD01000152.1 GCA_002789915.1 Comamonadaceae bacterium CG_4_9_14_3_um_filter_60_33
CAAATGCTGAAAATGGGGCAACTGCGGCTGGGCAGCAACCTGTTCCACATTGGTGTGCTGTTCCTGTTCTTTGGCCATTTGATCGGCATGCTGACGCCACACTTTGTCTATGAGCACTTCATCAGCGCAGGCGACAAGCAGCTCTTGGCCATGATCAGCGGCGGCATTGCCGGCTTGCTGGGCTTTATCGGCATCACCCTGCTGCTGCACCGCCGCCTAACCGAGCCGCGCATCCGCATCAACTCCAAAACCAGCGACATCGTATTGCTGGTGCTGCTGTGGTTGCAACTGGCGCTGGGCTTGGCCACTGTGCCGCTGTCGGGTCAGCACCTGGACGGCAGCATGATGATGAACCTGGCCGGCTGGGCGCAGGCCATCGTGACCTTCCAGCCGGGCGCAGTCGCTTTGCTGGCTGAAGCGGGCTTCATCTTCAAGATGCACATGTTTTTAGGCATGACGATCTTCTTTATCTTCCCTTTCACCCGCCTGGTGCATGTCTGGAGCGGCTTTGCGTCGGTGGGTTATTTGCTGCGCCCTTACCAAGTGGTGCGGGCCCAGCGCCTGAACGTGCCTGCCGGACAAAATCAACCGCGCCAGCCTGGCGCCGGTGTTTGAGGTGACCATCATGCAAACAACTTCCACCACAGAAACCCCGGTTGCCAGCATCAACGGTATTGCACTGCACAACGCTGGTGATGCACTGACGACCGACGAACTGCGCCAACGCGCTTACGCTGAATTGTTGCGTCAAACCGCCATTCAAAAAGGCTTGCTCGCCGCCACTGACGCCCCCGGCACCGACGGTATCGCCAGCGAGGCGGCCTCAGTGGCCATTGAGGCGCTGCTTGAGCAGGAACTGGTGATTCCCGAGCCGTCCGAGGAAGCCTGCCGCCGCCACCATGCGGCCAACCAGGCCAGTCAATACACCACCGGTGAGCGCGTCAACCTGCGCCACATCTTGTTCGCAGTCACCCCCGGTGTGGACCTGAACGCCCTGCGCAAGCAGGCCGAAGGCACGCTGCTCAATGTGCGTTGTTTTGACCACAACAAGATTCAACTCAACACCGACGACGCCTTCTCCAAGGCTGCCAAAACCCTGTCTAACTGCCCCAGCGGCGCCGAGGGTGGCCAGCTCGGCTGGTTGACCACAACCGACTGCGCACCCGAGTTTGCCAAGGAGCTGTTTGGCCACCCGGAAGTGGGTGTGTTGCCGCGCCTGGTGCACAGCCGTTTCGGCCTGCATGTGGTGGAAGTCCTGGGGCGCGAGGTCGGCGTGGCCCAACCGTTCGAGTCAGTGCATGGCGCGGTCACCATGACGCTCAAGCAGCAAACGTTTGTGACCGCACTACGCCAATACCTGAGCCTGTTGGCAGCTGACGCACACGTCGAAGGCATTGACCTCGACAGCAGCGACACGCCCTTGGTGCAGTAACTCAAAGAAAGTGAATCCATGATGATTTCAAGCTTTGACGACTTGTTGCTTGCGGCTTGCGAGCAACCGCAAGGGCAACGCCTGTTGCTGGTCTTTGCCGCCGCTGAACTGCCCGATGACGCCACCCCAGAGCAACGCGACGGCTTTGCCCAAGGCGCGGGTGGCGCCCTGGTGCCGATCATGTGTGTCGATCAAACACCCGAAGAAATCGGCAATTTTGAACGCCTGATGCAGCAGGCCGGGCAGTTCGAAACACCCTGGCGCATCCTGTTTGCCAGCAGCTTGTCGGGAGCTGGCGAAGAGCCGCCCGCGAGCGATGCAGCAGAGCTCGCGCTGCAAGGCATGGTGGAGGCCATCAAGTTGGGGGCTTTTGCCAATATGATCGCCTTCGACACATCGGGCAGCGCGATCACGCTGACCAGTTAGAAAATCATGTGGATCAGACCACCCGATGAGCGACGTGCGCTGACCCCAACCGGATAGGTAGATGAGTGCAGAATTGAATAACTTGCAGGGCTTTCTGGCGGACACGCCTCTTTTTAGCGGCTTGTCGTCCGATGAACTCACACGCATCGCGCAAAGCAGTGCACTCAAGCATTACGCCAAGGGCGCGACGATTTTCAGCGTGGGTGAAGCCTGCGAGGCCTTTCATGTCGTGGCGAGCGGTCAGGTCAAGCTGTTCGTCGTGTCGGCAGCGGGCAATGAAAAAGTGGTCGAAATCATCAGCGCCGGGCAAAGCTTTGCCGAGGCGCTGGTGTTTTTGGGTAAGCCATACATCCTCAGCGCCCAAGCGCTCGCCGACACGGTTCTGGTGACTGTGAGCAAACGCGGCGTGATCAAAGAAATTGAGCGAGACCCCCACTTCGCCATGCACATGCTGATCGGTGTTTCGCGGCGGTTGCATGGCTTGGTTCAAGACGTGGAAAGCTATGCGCTGTGCAACGGCATGCAGCGCCTGATTGGTTTCCTGCTGCGCGATGTCGAGATCGACCCTGTTAGCGGGCAAAACTCGGTCACGGTTTCACTGCCCGCCAGCAAAGCCACCATCGCCTCGCGCCTGTCACTCACCCCCGAGTACTTTTCGCGTGTCTTGCACGAGCTCGAAGCGCAACAACTCATCACCATCAACCGGCGCGACATCCGGATTCTGGATGTGAAAAAATTGCTGGGTTACGGCGCGCAGTAGCTGTCGAGCGCCACCTCGCCGATCATGTCGCTGGCTTGGGTGCCATCCATGCCGCCGCCCAGGGTTTTACCTTAACCGTGCGCCCCAAGACGGTCATCAGACAGCAGTCCACGCCCAATCGGCATGTTTTTTGCTGCGGTGTTTTGAAACAATCCACCGTCGCACATGAAATCTGGTTTAAGTTTTCTGATCGCCGCCAAACGCTGCGAAATTGCTGAGCTGCAAGCCCTCGCGCTGACCAGCGCGCTGGTGAACGTGACGGGGCGGCTGGTGCACGGCTTGCAGCGCGAACGCGGTTTGTCCAACCTGTACCTGGGCTCCAACGGCGCCCTGTTTGCGCCTGAGCGCCTGGCACAAATCGGTGAGTGCGAGACCTCGGAGGCTCACTTGCGCGCCTGCTTAGAAAGCCTGGACACCGAGTCAGTCATTGTGGGCAATGGCGCACGGCTGTTCAGCCGCATTGCCTACGTGCTGCACGGGCTCGATGCCCTGCCCGGTCTGCGGGCGCAGGTGGCGCAGCAGCGCTGGACGGCGCGCAAAACCACCGAAGCCTATGTGCGGCTGATCACCGGTTTGCTGGCGGTGGTGTTTGAGGCTGCCGACAGCGCCACCGACCCCGAGATTTCACGCCTGCTGGTGGCGCGCTTCAACTTCATGCAGGGTAAGGAATTTGCCGGACAAGAGCGTGCGGTGGGCTCGGCCCTGTACGCCAGCGGGCACGCCGAAGCCAGCGAACAGCAACGTTTGTTGCACCTGATCGAGTCGCAAGAGCGCTGCCTGCGGATGTTCACCGAGTTTTCCAGCGCAGGGCTGGGCGCGCTCTGGGCGCAAAGCCAGCCCAGCAGCACGCAAGCAGAGCTGGAGCGCATGCGCCGCGTGCTGTGCACAGCTGCAAACGGCGCCATCCTGGACGCCAGTCAGAGCACAACATGGTTTGCGTGCTGCAGCCAGCGCATCGACCGCATGAAGTGGCTGGAGGACCAATTGGCGCACGACCTGTTGCGGGAGTGCGAAACCAAGATTGCCGCCGCACAAAACGACCTGCAAGCCTTCACCGCCCTGAGCACAAGCGCCTCGGGCGAGGAAGATGCACTGTCGTTCTTCAAAGAATCACCTCTGCCAGACCACGCCGTGAGCTTGACCAATGACGGTGTTGCCGCCACCCCCACACCACCACTGCAAGGCTACGGGCCGCATTTGGAACGCTCAATTTTGGAACTGGTGCAAGCGCAGGCACGTCGCCTGCAAAGCATGGGCGATGAACTCGACAGCGTGCGCGCCAGCCTGAACGATCGCAAACTGGTGGAACGCGCCAAGGGCTTGTTGATGGCCCACCGCCAGCTCAGTGAAGAAGAGGCCCACAAAGCCATGCGCCAGATGGCTATGAACCAAAGCCGGCGCCTGGTGGAAGTGGCCGAAGCGGTGCTGGCCGTAGCCGACGTGCTGCCCGAGCGCCGTCACTGACATCGGTTCACCCCAAGAGCAATGCTGCAGCGCACAAAGACGGTGCCTGCAGCTCAAAAAGCACCAAAAAGATGCTGAGCCGCACACCCCAAAAGCGCGAAGCCAGCACTGCGCGACCACCTCCCAAAACATCAACACAAGCAATTGTTCAATGAAATCATTGTTCTATGTAGCCCCTCGTGTGGCGGAACCATAAGCTGGCACGTTCTCTGCTTCATCTCACTCAACGGAGTTTGAGCCAATGGCGGCACAAACCCCGAGGTCTCCCCAGACACTGGACAACGGCGTCCATCACCAGTTTGCATTCCCGCAAGTCAGGTGATGGGTGCCGTTTTTTTTTGGTTTTTTCTTTACCTTCACTTTCCAGGAGTTGACACCATGAAGCAGCCTACCAACGCCCTTTTGCTTTCCCGCCGGGAAGTTATCCAAAAAGCGACCGCCCTGGGCACCGCCGCACTGACGGGCAGCGCCTGGGTGGCACCAGCGCATGCGTCAACTGCGCTGGAAACCAAAGCCGCCAAGCTGGGTTTCATCGCACTGACAGACGCCGCGCCATTGTTCGTGGCCGACGAGAAAGGTTTTTTCAAAAAGCACGGTATGACCGAGGTGGAAGTCCTCAAACAGTCCTCGTGGGGCAGCACGCGCGACAACCTGGTGCTGGGCTCCGGCAAGGGTGGCATCGACGGTGCCCACATCCTCACGCCCATGCCCTACCTCATCAGCACAGGGGCCGTCACGGCCAACAACATTCCAGTGCCGATCAACATCCTGGCGCGCCTGAACCTGGGCGGACAGTGCATTTCCGTAGGTGCCGAGTACAAAGACCTCAAGGTCGGCGCGGACACCAAGGCCTTTGGCAAGGCCCTGCTCGCCAAACGCCTCAAGACCGGCAAGGCGGTGAACGCGGCCATGACCTTCCCTGGCGGCACGCACGATCTGTGGATCCGTTACTGGATGGCTGCAGGCGGCGTGGACCCAAACAAGGACGTCACCACCATCGTGGTGCCGCCCGCGCAGATGGTGGCCAACATGAAAGTTGGCAGCATGGACACCTTCTGCGTGTGTGAGCCGTGGAACCGCCAGCTCATCAACCAAAAAATCGGCTACACCGCAGTGACCACCAGCGAACTGTGGATGAACCACCCCGAGAAGGCCTTTGCCATGCGCGCCGACTACGTGCAGGCCAACCCCATCGCGACCAAGGCCTTGCTCAAGGCCGTGATGGAAGCGCAGATGTGGTGCGAAGACCCGGCCAATCGCGCCGAAGTGGCCGAGATTTGCGCGCGCCGCCGTTGGATCAACGCACCTGTGGCCGACGTGATTGATCGCGTCAAGGGCGACTTCGACTACGGCACTGGCCGTGTTGAGGCCAACAGCAAGTTCCAGATGCGCTTTTGGAAAGACCACGCGAGTTACCCGTTCCAGAGCCACGACCTGTGGTTCCTGACCGAGAACATCCGCTGGGGCTACCTGCCGCCCAACCTTGACACCAAGGCCCTGATCGCCCAGGTCAACCGTGAAGACCTGTGGCGCGCCGCAGCCAAAGAGCTGGGCGTGGCCGCCAAGGACATCCCCACCTCCACCTCGCGTGGCGCTGAGACCTTCTTCGACGGCAAGGTGTTCGACCCGGCCAACCCGAAAAAGTACCTGGATAGCTTGAGCATCAAGTACCTCAAGAGCGCCTGACACGTCGATCCCGCCATTTTTCTTTTTCGATCTGGAGCAAATTCCCATGAACATCACCGAAACCATCGAGCCCATCCGGCTGTCCGCGCCTGTGGCACCGTCAGCGTTGCCCAGCTGGCTAAGGACTGCATGGCGCGGCTTCGTCAACCACGTGCTGCCACCCCTGCTCGTCATCGGCTTGCTGGTGTTGGTCTGGGAAATGCTGGGCTCGCGCCCGGGTGCGTCGCTGCCAGCACCCAGCCGGGTGATTGAAGACACTTGGGAACTGATCCTGCACCCGTTCTACAACAACGGCGGCAACGACGTCGGACTCGCCTGGCAATTGCTCGCCAGCCTGCAGCGTGTGGCCTATGGCTACTCGCTGGCGGTGGTGGCAGGTATCAGCCTGGGCGTGCTGGTGGGCCAGTCCACCTGGGCCTTGCGTGGCCTGGACCCCCTGTTCCAGGTGCTGCGCACCGTGCCGCCCCTGGCCTGGCTGCCGATCTCGCTGGCCGGCTTTCAGGACGGCAACCCCTCGGCCATCTTCGTGATCTTCATTACCTCGATCTGGCCCATCATCATCAACACGTCCATCGGCATCCGCAACATCCCGGAGGACTACCGCAACGTGGCGCGTGTGATCCGGCTCAACAGCATCGAATACTTCATCAAGATCATGTTGCCCGCAGCCGCACCCTTCATTTTCTCGGGCCTGCGCATCGGTGTGGGCCTGTCGTGGCTGGCCATCATCGCCGCCGAGATGTTGATCGGCGGCGTGGGCATCGGCTTCTTCATCTGGGACGCGTGGAACTCCTCGCGCATCAGCGACATCATCCTCGCCCTCATCTACGTCGGCCTGATCGGCTTTCTGCTCGATCGACTCGTCGCCTGGATCGGCCGCGCCGTCACCCACGGCACCTCAGCCAGCTGAACCGTAATTTCTGGAGCACACCATGAGCAACGCCTACCTCACCCTCTCACGCGTCGACATGACCTTCACCGGCAACAACGGTGTGGTCAACCCGGTGCTTCGCGGCATCGACCTCAAGGTCCAATGTGGCGAGTTCATCTCGCTCATCGGCCACTCAGGTTGCGGAAAGTCCACGGTCCTGAATATTGTGGCCGGATTGCTTCGTGCCTCCGCAGGCGGCGTGATTGTCGATGGACGGGAGGTCAACGCACCCGGTCCAGACCGCGCTGTCGTTTTTCAAAACCACTCGCTGCTGCCCTGGCTCACCGTCTATCAAAACGTCGAGATTGCCGTGGTCAAGATTTTCGGTAACAGCAAGACTGCCGCCGAGCGCAAGGCGTGGATTCTGCACAACCTGGACATGGTGAACATGTCACACGCGCTGCATCAGCTCCCGTCGGAAATCTCTGGCGGCATGAAGCAACGCGTGGGCATTGCGCGCGCGCTGGCGATGGAGCCCAAGGTGCTTTTGCTGGACGAGCCCTTCGGCGCGCTCGACGCACTCACCCGCGCCCACCTGCAAGACGAGGTGATCCGTATCCAGGGCGAGTTGGGCAACACGGTGATGATGATCACCCACGACGTGGACGAAGCCGTGCTGCTGTCCGACCGCGTGGTGATGATGACTAATGGCCCCGCTGCCACCATCGGTCAGATTCTCAACGTGCCGCTGGAGCGCCCGCGCAACCGCATCGCGCTGGCCGAAAACCCGGTCTACAACCACTGTCGGCAGGAAATACTGACCTTCCTGTACGAGAAGCAGCGCAAGGTGGAACTGATCACCACCGCGCGCCAGGCACAGGGCAAGGCTTCGAAGCCTCAGGCTGCTTTGAAAGCTTGACATGGACATGCGCGTCGTCCCCAAAACAAAATTGAAACTCGTGATGGTCGGCAACGGCATGGCCGGAGTCCGCACCATTGAAGAGTTGCTGAAAATCTCGCCGGACCTGTACGACATCACCGTCTTCGGCGCCGAGTCGCACCCCAACTACAACCGCATCTTGCTCTCCCCGGTGCTGGCTGGTGAGCAGACGCTGGACGAAATTGTGCTGAACTCATGGGACTGGTACACCGACAACGGCATTCACCTGCATGCCGGCTGGAAAGTGACCTCGGTGGACCGTGCGAAACGCCTGGTGCATGCGACCAATGCCGCTGGCGAGACCCTGAGCGCCCACTACGACCGCCTGCTGATGTGTACCGGCTCCAAACCTTTCATCTTGCCACTGCCCGGCAAAAACCTGCAAGGCGTGCTGGCCTACCGTGACATTGCCGACACCAGCGCCATGATTGACGCAGCTGCCAAGTACAGGCACGCCGTGGTCATTGGCGGCGGCTTGTTGGGGCTGGAAGCGGCCAACGGTCTGATGCTGCGCGGCATGTCCGTCACCGTGGTGCATGTGCATCCCACGCTGATGGAGCGCCAGCTCGACAGCGTGGCGGGCAAGCTGCTGCAACAGTCGCTGGAAAAACGTGGTCTGCAGTTTTTGATGGGCGCGCAGACCCAGGCGTTGCTGGGCGGCGGGGGCGACGATGGCCGACGCGTGACTGCCGTCGCGTTCAAGGACGGCACACAGGTGCCCGCTGACCTGGTGGTGATGGCCGTGGGCATACGCCCCAACACCGAGCTGGCCGAGTCCATGCGCCTGCATTGCAGCAAGGGCATTGTGGTCAACGACACGCTGCAAACCGTGACCGACGCGCGCATCTACTCGGTGGGTGAGTGCGCGGCGCACCGCGGCATTGCCTACGGGCTGGTGGCGCCACTGTTTGAGCAAGCCAAGGTGGCGGCCAACCACCTGGCGCAGTTTGGCATTGGCCGCTACATGGGCTCGCTCACCTCCACCAAGCTCAAGGTCACCGGGATTGATTTGTTCAGCGCCGGCCAGTTCATGGGGGGTGAGGGCACGGAAGAAATCGTGATGAGCGACCCCTTTGGCGGTGTCTATAAAAAACTGGTTCTGAAAGACAACCAGCTGATTGGCGCCTGTCTGTACGGCGACACGGTGGACGGCAGTTGGTATTTCAAGCTGCTGCGCGATGGCCGCCCGATTGCCGACATCCGCGACAAGCTGATGTTTGGCGAATCCAACATCGGCGACGCCGGCCACCAGGGCCACAACAAAGCCGCCGCCATGAAAGACAGCGACGAAGTGTGCGGCTGCAACGGTGTCACCAAGGGCACCATCTGCAAAGCCATCAAGGAAAAAGGCCTGATGACGCTCGACGAAGTGCGTAAACACACCAAAGCCAGCGCCTCGTGCGGCTCATGCACCGGGTTGGTGGAGCAGTTGCTGATCTTCACTGCTGGTGCCGACTACTCTGCCACGCCCAAAACCAAGGCCCTATGCGCCTGCACTGACCATGGCCACCAGGCGGTGCGCGACGCCATCAAAACCAACAAGTTGCTCACCATTGCCGATGTGTTTGCCTTCATGGAATGGAAAACACCCAACGGTTGCGCGTCGTGTCGTCCAGCCGTCAACTACTACCTGATCAGCACCTGGCCCAAACAGGCCAAAGACGATCCGCAAAGCCGCTTCATCAATGAGCGCAGCCACGCCAACATCCAAAAGGATGGCACCTACAGCGTGATCCCGCGCATGTGGGGCGGCGAAACCACCGCCGGCGAGCTGCGGCGCATTGCCGACGTGGTGGACAAATACAAAATCCCCACCGTCAAGGTCACCGGTGGCCAGCGCATTGACCTGTTGGGGGTTAAAAAAGAAGACCTGCAAGCGGTCTGGCAAGACATCGGCATGCCGTCGGGCCACGCTTATGCCAAGGCGCTGCGCACCGTGAAAACCTGCGTCGGCTCCGAGTGGTGCCGCATGGGCACGCAAGACAGCACACAAATGGGCAAAGACCTGGAACGCGCCATGTGGCGCATGTACGCGCCGCACAAGGTGAAATTTGCAGTCTCGGGCTGCCCGCGCAACTGCGCCGAGGCCGGTATCAAGGACGTTGGCATCATCGGTGTCGACAGCGGCTGGGAAATGTACGTGGCCGGCAACGGCGGCATCAAGACCGAAGTAGCGCACTTTTTGGTCAAGGTCAAAACCGCCGCCGAGGTGCTGGAATACACCGGCGCGTTTTGCGAGCTGTACCGCACTGAGGGTTGGTACCTGGAGCGCACCGTGCATTACGTCAACCGCGTCGGCTTGGACTATGTGAAGAAACGCATTGTCGAAGACCACGCCGGGCGCAAGGAACTCTGGGAAAACCTGCAATTCGCGCTGGACGGCGAGCCCGACCCGTGGTTTGAATTTGACAAGGCGGCGGTGGACACCCGCCAGTTTGAAGCCATCAGCGCTTAACCCCAGGCCAAAGGACATACAAAATGACGAACGAATGGACTCCCATTTGCCGCATCGACGACATTCCGGTGCTGGGCTCGCGTCGGGTGGCGCGCCCCCAGGGCCTGGACGTGGCAGTGTTTCGCACTGACAACAACGAGGTTTTCGCCCTGCTTGACCGCTGCCCGCACAAAGGCGGGCCACTGAGCCAGGGCATTGTGTTTGGCACCAG